>DASZFS010000416.1:0-2109 GCA_035939575.1 Vicinamibacterales bacterium
TCCGCGGCAACAAGGGAGACGGCGTCCCGCAGAACCTGGGCCTTGTCAGTGTGCTCCCAGGTGAAGTTGTCCTCGTCGCGGCCGAAGTGCCCGTAAGCGGCGGTCGGGGCGTAGATCGGGCGATGGAGTTTCAGGGATTCCCGGAACGCGGCTGGACGTAGATCGAAGTGATCGTTGATCAGCTCTACTATGCGGGTCTTCGGTATGTGCTCAGTGCCGAACGTCTCGACCAGCAGGGACAGTGGCCGCGCAACGCCGATCGCGTAGGCGACCTGTATCTCCAAGCGGTCCGCGAGCCCAGCGGCGACCACGTTCTTCGCGACATACCGGGCGGCGTAGGCGGCCGACCGGTCTACCTTGGATGGATCTTTGCCTGAGAACGCGCCGCCGCCGTGCCGGGCGAAACCACCGTAAGTGTCGACGATGATCTTCCGGCCGGTGAGGCCCGCGTCACCGACCGGGCCTCCGACGACGAACCGCCCCGTCGGGGTCACATAGAAGTTCCGCCGCAGCTCCCCGGCATCGTAGAGCGAAGGGGGGATGGTCTCGAGGACGACGCTGTCCCAGATTTGCGCGGCGAGGCGATCCTCGGACCCGTCCTCATGTTGTGTGGAGATCAGCACCTTCTCGACCGACACGGGCACGCCATCCGCGTACCGCACCGTGACCTGTGTCTTGCCGTCCGGCCGCAGGAAGGGCAGTTGCCTGGACTTGCGCACGTGCGCTAGTTGCCGCGCCAGCCGGTGCGCGAGAGCGATCGGCATCGGCATCAGCTCGGGCGTCTCGTTCGTGGCGTAGCCAAACATCATGCCCTGATCGCCGGCGCCCACACGGTCCAGCTCGCTGTCGCTGAGTGCATGGCGTGCCTCGTGCGCCATGTCGACGCCCTGGGAGATATCCGGTGACTGCCTGTCCAGCGCCGTCAGAACAGCACAGGAATCACCGTCGAATCCGCAGGCAGGCGTGTATCCGATATCGCGGATGGTAGCCCGGACGATCTCGGGAATATCCAGCCGGGCGGACGTAGTGATCTCGCCAGCGACGAGTACCAGCCCGGTTGTCAACATCGTTTCGCAGGCCACCCGTGAATAAGGGTCAACGGCTAGCGCCGCGTCCAGGACCGCATCCGATATCTGATCAGCGATTTTGTCAGGGTGGCCCTCCGTTACCGATTCGGAGGTGAACAGGAATTCGCTCTCGCCGAGGTTGACCGTCATTACGCAGCAACTCCCTCTTTCCCCGCCGCCGGACGTTCCTGTGCCTATCTTCCAGGTATGCGGGCGCGGCAGATAGTCGGCTCCCGGCACAAATTATTGGTTGATTGCATTGGCGCTGTGCCACAAGGGTTTCGATCACCGAACTGGCTCACATGGCCGCCGCCGACGATCAGGGTTCTTTTCATCGAAAGCCGTGATCTATCCGCTGGCGGCCGGGTCGCGTGCGGCCGTTTTGCCGAAGCTAGCGCAGACCCAGCCGACGATCTCGTGCGTGGATGCGCCCGGCGTGAAAATCTTGGCCACACCCGCTCGCTCCAGTTCGTCGATGTCGTCCCTGGGCACGATGCCGCCGCCAAAGACCACGATGTCCGTCGCGTGGCGCTCGGCTAGGAGCTCCAGGACGCGGGTGAACTGGGTCATATGCGCGCCGGACAGGACAGACAGCCCGATCCCGTCCGCGTCCTCTTGAAGCGCTGCCGTCACGATCTGTTCCGGGGTCTGGTGCAGGCCGGTGTAGATGACCTCCACGCCCGCATCACGGAGCGCTCTGGATACGACCTTGGCCCCGCGGTCGTGGCCGTCCAGCCCTGGCTTGGCGATGACGACGCGGATACTAGCCATGACGGCCCAAGATGTGGACCACGCTCACGACATTGTCTGTGCCGTGCCAGCCCCCTGCGTTTTGGGTCAGGGCCACCCTCGCATCGGGTACCTGGCGGCCGCCCGCAGCGCCGCGCAACTGCAGGACTGCCTCGACGATCTGGGCGAGGCCGGTGGCGCCGATGGGATGCCCACGGGCTAGCAGGCCGCCGCTCGTGTTGACCGGCACGGTGCCGCCAAGAGCCGTCTGGCCGCTTCGGATCAGTGCTGCGCCAGCGCCGGCGTCGGCGAG
>DASZFS010000417.1:0-6357 GCA_035939575.1 Vicinamibacterales bacterium
CCCTGAGGGCCCGCGGCCGATACCGGCGACATCGTCCCCTGGGGGCCCTGAGGCCCGCCGTGAGAGCGATCGTACTGCCAGCTCTTGTCGTCGTACTGTCCCAGAAACCCGTTGTACGGCCACTCAGGCACGCCGCCCTTGTAGTCCATGAATCCCGAGAACACACCGTCGGCGTCCTCAGCATCCTTGTAGTCGGCGTTGATGATCGTCGCGGCGTTCGTGTACGTCACGACCCATGAGCGGAAAAACGGGTCCGTCTTCCATCGTTCGTTGTCGATGACGTAGCGAATGATGCCGCCCAGGAACGCGATGTCCGAGCCCGCGCGGATGGGCGCGTAAATGTCGGCGACGGCGCTCGTGCGCGTGAAGCGTGGGTCGACGTGAATGAGCTTGGCGCCGTGTTCGACCTTGGCCTGCATCGGCCAACGGAATGCCACGGGATGGTTCTCCGCCATGTTGGACCCCATGACGACAACGCAGTCGGAGTCCGCCATGCTGCGGGGGTACATGGTGGCCGCGCCGCGACCGAGCCTCGTCCCCAGACCGGGGACGCTGGAGCTATGTCATATCCGGGCCTGATTCTCGATCGCGACGATACCCAGTCCACGCATGAGCTTCTGGTGGATGTGATTCCACTCGATATCGAGCGTCGCGCCGCCCAGCGAGAAGATGCCAGTCGTCGCGTTCACGACCTTGCCGTTCGGAAGCGTTTCCATGAAGCTGTCGTCGCGCGTCTTCTTCACGAGCTCGGCGACGCGATCCATCGCGCGGTTCAGGTCCCAGACCTCCCAGGCCGTCGCGCCGGGAGCCCGGTGCAGCACCTGCGTCGGTCGATTCGGATTGATATGGAGCTGGAACGTCGCCGCACCCTTCGGACAGAGCGTCCCTTCGTTGTGAGGGCTGCGGGAATCGCCTTCGATGTTGACGATCTGGCCGCCGACCGTGTGAACGAGCGTCGCGCAGCCAACGGAACAGAAGGGACAGACGCTCGGGGTGACCTTTGCCTCCGCGATCCGGAGCGCCTGCGTCTGAGCAACGACTGGCTGCAGGTTGACGCCCGACGCGATCAACCTGCCGAGTGCCGTTGCGCTGCCACCTGCGACTGAAAAGCGAAGGACATCGCGGCGCGAAATCGCCATAGAGGGTCCCTTCTCGAGGGCTGCTGAGGACGGAGGATTTGGCGAGTGCTGCTCAGGGCCGGCATGAGCGCCTCCATATATATACCCGCTTTCGCGAAAAAGCCATCTCTCATAAGGTCGTGAAGTGGAGCTGAAAGCGGAGAGGAACGCACAATGTGGAAACCTCAACGGCGAGGCACTTGCTGATCCATGCTCACTATCAGCCGATCGATGCTCGCCTCGAGGGCATGGCTCATGGCGCCGACCACCGAGGCCACAGTGCGCGTTTCGATGTTGGAAGTCTCAGACGCCTCACCGGTCCACAGGGTCTCGCCAGTTCCCCGGTTGACGAGCTCGGCGACGAGTCTCGTTTCCACCCGAACGCCGCCGCCGTAGTCGACCTCGTCGAGCCGTGCGAGGCGGCCACTCAGGACACATTCCTGCTTCTCCTGGCCGTCGTACGGCACGACAGCCGAAAACAGGTGTGCGGATCGAAGTGCGTCGATCATCGCGGCCGTGATCGTCGCGCCAGGATCGGCGGCCCATCGGTGATAGTCGTAGAAGCCGATCTCCAGTGGCGTCTCCCGGTAGACGATGCGCCCTTGGCGGATGTAGTCGGGCGTCTCGAATCGCCGCACCGCGACCGCCACCGACCGGCGCCCATCGGCAGCCGCCGGCGTCGACGCGGGCGCGATGTTCAACGCGTAGTACGTCGGGTATCGAGCCGAGCCACAGCCGGCCGTCAGCAGCACCGCGACGCAGGCGGTCAAGAGAGTGTTCGCGGTCATCAGGTCCTCCTTACTGCGGAACTTTCCGGTCCTTCGGCTGCGTGATCCGGATCAGGCTCCAGGGCCGCTCTTTGACCGAGCCCGTGAAGTCGTTCAGGTTGTCCGTGGCCTTGCGGATGTTCTCGAGTACCTGATTGATGTCGTCGCTGTTTGTGCGAACCACAGTCTGCAGGCTGCCAATCAGGTTTCGTGCCTGTTCGAGCGCGGCCCGAAGCTCGCCGAGGTCGGCCTGGATCGGCTCGCGCAGGGCGGTGATGGTCCCATCCGCATTCGACAGCGTGGCGCCGGCATCCTTCGTCAGCTTCAGTACTTCGTCGCTAATCAGATCCACCTTTGGCGCCGCGCGCGCGACGATCGAATCCACGTTCTTCAGGATGGCTGCGACGCGGCGCTGATTGTCGGTGCCCGTGACGTCGTTCAGGTTCGACAGCAGGTGTCGAAGGTCGACCGTGATGTCGTCGATGTGCGTTCCCACCGACGCGAGCAGAGTCTGTGCCGTATCGGCAATCGCCGCGAGCTTGCGCTCGACGTCGTCGAGGCTGACCGTTTCTTCCGGCGCGATCACGGCGCCGGGCGCCAGCCGAGGCGCGTCGTTGGCGCCCGTGGTAATCGAGATGACCGGGCCGGCCATCAGGCTCACCGATCCGAGCTTCGCGACCGACTTCGCGTTCACCGGAGTCCCTTGCTTCACATCGAGGTCGATCTCGATCCTCGTCGGATCCAACGCGTCGGGCGCGACGGCGGTTACCTTGCCGACTGCGATTCCACCGAAGAGAACCGAGGTGCCCGGCTCGAGCCCACCGGCATAGCGCAGATACGTCCGGTACGGCACGCGCGCGCCTCTGAACTGCACGTTGCCGACGCTGTACACCGTGGCGCCGAGGATGGCCGCGCACATCACCACGAAAGCGCCGACCCTGGCTTCCGTACTCATCCCTGCACCTCCGCCAACCCGGCCAGCCGGCGCAGGTGCTGCTGGAACGCGGCGCCATCGACGATGCGGTCGGGAATCCGGTCGAGAAACTGGCGGACGCGCGGATTGGTGCTAGCGCGGAACGCGTCCTTGGTGTCGACTGCGATCAGCGAGCCTTCGTGGAGCATGGCGATCCGATCGGCAATGCGGAACGCGCTCGCCAACTCGTGCGTGACGACGAGCATGGTCAGGTGGAAGACGCGCTTCAGGAGCAGAATCAGCTCGTCCAACTCCGCCGCGACGATCGGATCGAGACCGGCCGACGGCTCGTCGAAGACCAGGATCTGGGGATCGAGCGCGGTCGCCCGCGCCACGGCCGCCCGCTTCTTCATGCCGCCCGACAACTCCTGGGGCAGCAGCTTCTCCACCTCGCCCAGGCCTACCGATGCGAGCTTCAGGTAAATCATGATCTCGATCACCGGATCGGCCAGAGTCGTCAATTCGCGCAGCGGCAGCGCGACGTTCTCCTCGATCGAGAGTGAATTGAAAAGCGCCGCCTCCTGGAACGCGACGCCCATCGTCCGCCGGACGGCCTTGAGCTCGCTCGGCGTGCACCGGTTGATGTCGACGCCCTGCACGACGATTGTGCCCTCGTGCGGCCGCTCGAGCCCGATGATATGCCGCAGCATGGTCGTCTTGCCGGAGCCGCTGCCTCCGAGCAGCACCATGACTTCGCCCCGCGCAATGTCGAGGTCGACATGATCGAGCACGTGCTGGTCGCCGAATCGGACGGTCAGGTCGCGGACGGAGATGATCGGCTGATCCACCACTACACCGCCTGCATGAGGTAGAAGATCGCCGTGAAAAACAGATCGGCGAGAATCACGAGAAACGTCGACTTCACCACGGCCGACGTCGTCGAGCGTCCGACCGCGTCGGGCCCGCCGCGGACCTTGAAGCCCTCCGCGCAGCCGACCTCGACGATGATCGCGGCGAAGGCAACGCTCTTGACGAGCCCGGTGAACACGTCGCGCAGGACGATTGCGTTCGCGACATACCGGGCGTATATCGGCAAGGTCATCTTCGTGCTGAGATACATGAACATGGCGCCCGCCGAGATGCCGCAGACGTTGCTCATGATCGTCAGGCACGGGACCATGATCATCGCGGCGACGAACTTCGGCGCGAGCACGATCTCGATCGGATCGAGCGCCATCGTCCGCAGCGCGTCGATCTCGCTCGTCACGACCATCGTGCCGATCTCGGCCGAGAACGCCGATCCGGATCGCCCGCTGACGACGATCGCCGTCAGCAGCGGGCCGAGCTCGCGCGTGAAGCCGATCGCCAGGATGTCGATGACGAGCTGCATCGCGCCGAACCGCCGCAGCTCTGCGCCGCTTTGCATGGCGAAGATGAACCCCGCGCAGCCGTTCACGATCGCGATCATCGGCAGGGCATCGACGCCGATCGCAGACATCTGCTGGATGGCCGCGCGCCAGCGGCCGCGTTTTCCGACGACCGGCAGCACGTGAGGCGACGCGCGCAGACCGGCCCAGAACTGAATGCTCAATTCGCCCACGTCGGCCAACCAGTTTATTGCGACGCGGCCGATGCGCTCGAGCATGGTCACGGGCGTGGATCCGGCCACCCGTTCGGCTCCCGTTCGGCGATGTCGAGCATGTGATCGATCTGGCTGAAATGGAGCAGCTCGCGGGGTTGGCCGGTCAGACCGTGCAGCACCAACCGGGTGCCCTGCTGCCGCGCAATCCGGGTCGCCTCCAGCAGCGTAGCGACGCCAGACGTGTCGAGATAGCTGACTCCGGACAAATCGAGCTTCACCGCCGGCGGCATCGAGCGCAGCGCGCCGGCGATCGTGCGGCGCATCGCGTCCGACGTGTCGATGTCGATGCGACCTTCAATAGAGACACCCTGCGGCTGTCCGACCATCGGCCTGGGTCAAGCGCAAACGGCATGCCGCTCGGAATTGAAGGATGCGGGCGGCATCTGATGCCGATCCGTCCGCAGGTGCGTGTGGGTGAACAGTGTGCGTGTCTTCAACCACAGCTGGGGCTTCGATGAGGTCGCGTCCCTCGTCGCCGACACGGGTCTGGTAAAGTACCCAACCGACTGTTACGACAGCGTTTCTGGGTGGGGTTGGAGCGCACGATATGAGCCTGCGGCGGATTGGTCGGAGCGATCTGAATGTCTTCCCGCTCTGCCTCGGTGGCAACGTCTTTGGGTGGACTGCAGACGAGGCTGACTCATTTGGCGTGCTCGACGCGTACGTCGGGGGCGGCGGCAACTTCATTGACACCGCGGACGCGTACTCGGCGTGGGCGCCTGGGCATGATTCAACAAGCCGCCGAAGCCTCGCTGCGGCGCCTCGCGACCGATCGGATCGATCTCTACTACGCGCATGTGGACGATGCCGCCACGCCGGTCGAGGAATCGTTGCGCGCCTTCGACAGCCTCGTGACCGCAGGCAAAGTCCGCTATGTGGCCGCGTCCAACATCACGGCCTCGCGTCTGGCCGATGCGATCGCCACGTCCGATCGTGAGGGCCTGGCTCGATACGTCGCGGTGCAGCCGAACTACAACCTGATGCATCGCGCTGAGTATGAAAGCGACCTGCGGGCCCTTTGCGCGCGCGAAGGGCTCGCGTGCGTCCCGTATTTTGCATTGGCGCAGGGGTTTCTAACCGGGAAGTATCGGATCGGCACAAAGGTCGACAGTGCGAGAGCTGCCAGCGCGAGCCCGCACCTCAACCCGCGCGGTTTGCACGCATTGGCCGAGCTGGACGCAATAGCCTCTGCCCATCGAACGACGGTCGCGGCCGTGTCGCTGGCCTGGCTGGCCGCACAGCCGACGGTGGCGGCGCCGATCGCCAGCGCCCGCACTGTCGATCAATTGGCGGACCTGTTGCCGATGGCCGGCATCCAGCTGACGGCGGCAGAGCTCGCGTGCCTCGGCGCTGTCTGATCAACAGCGCGGTCGCGAGTCAGTGGGACGCGAAGCGAACGTTGCTTGCGCATCGTTCGCCTCGCGCCAAGCTTTCATTTCCTGCGCTACCTGCGATCGTCGTCCCTTTCTCGAACCGGCGCCGGCAACAGCACGCCAACCAGGCCACTGCGCACAATCGCGAGTTGGATCAGTGAGTGATGCCCGTCCCTGACCTCGCGGCCTGGCCGTCCAGATATGTTGGTGCCGTTAGTACGATCACCAGAAGCGCGGCGGTAAGCAGGCGCGATGGCGTCATTGGTGGATCCCTTCACCGTTCGGTCTTCTGTCAATCACTTCAAGATCCATTCAGCAACGCGCAGCCATGCCTGCGTGTTTCAATCCGGCAAGGGTGGTGAGCGCGAACCCAATCGCGACGCCCGCAGAGAGCCGCCGATCGATCGCCGGACGATTCGCATTTGTGCCGGACGTTGATGTGGCCAGCGTGGACATCACCGAGCCCCTTACCTCCAACCAGAGCGTCCGATTCCGCGTGATCTTACGGTGTTCCGTCAATGAGGCATCAATAAATTCTTCGAGA
>DASZFS010000418.1:0-1888 GCA_035939575.1 Vicinamibacterales bacterium
TCTCGTTACGCATTGTGCCGCAGTTCGAATGCCCCGTCAAGCGAGACAGACGAGACTGAATTGTCAAGAATTGTCAGGATTGGACGCTCGTTACACGGAATTTACGTCCAGGAAACCGTGCGGAAATCGCGCCGCGATACCGTGAGCCTATGCTGCTCCAGGACCCGCCGGTGGTGTCGCAGCCGGCGGCCGGCGGCCCGGTCCCTTCCATGCCCGCCGTCACCCCGAAGATCCAGGTCGCCGGCATGAACTTCTTCTACGGGCCCCACCGGGTGCTGGAGAACATCGCGCTCGACGTGCAGCCGAACCAGGTGACGGCCCTCATCGGGCCCTCGGGCTGCGGCAAGTCCACCTTCCTCCGATCGCTCAATCGAATGAACGACATCGTGCCCGGCGCGCGCGTCGAAGGCTCGGTCCGCATCGACGGCGCCGACATCTACGCACCGTCGGTCGACGTCGTCGATCTGCGGCGGCGGGTCGGCATGGTCTTCCAGAAATCGAACCCGTTTCCCAAGTCGATCTTCGACAATGTCGCCTACGGCTTGCGCATCAATCACCTGACGCGGTCGCGCGAAGAGCTGCGCGGGCGCGTGGAGGCGAGTCTCAAGGCGGCCGCGCTCTGGGACGAGGTCGGCGATCGCCTGCACACGTCCGCGCTCGCCCTCTCGGGCGGTCAACAGCAGCGATTGTGCATCGCCCGTGCGCTGGCCGTCGAGCCCGAGGTGGTCCTGATGGACGAACCGGCGTCGGCGCTCGATCCGATTGCGACGCAGCGAATCGAGGAGCTGATCTATCAGCTCAAGACCCGGTATACGATTGTGATCGTGACGCACAACATGCAGCAGGCGGCGCGCGTCTCGGATGTGACGGCGTTCTTCTGGCTGGGCAAGCTGGTGGAATCCGATCGCACCAACAAGATCTTCACCGCGCCGTCGGAGAAGCTGACGGAAGACTACGTCACAGGACGATTCGGCTGACATGGAACCACTCGAACGCCACGGGCGGCATTTTCAGGAGGAGCTCGAGCAGCTCAAGACGCGGCTGCTCGAAATGGGCGGCCTGGCCGAGGAACAGGTCCGTCTGGCCGTCAAGGCGCTCATGGATCGGGACCGCGAGCTCATCGAGCTTGCGCTCCACGGCGACGATCCGCTCAACAAGCTGCACATCGAAATCGACGGCCGCTGCTTCACGCTGCTGGCGCTGCACCAGCCGATGGCCGTCGATCTGCGGGCCATCGTCGCGGCGGTCAAGATCAACACCGACCTCGAGCGCGTCGGCGACCTGGCCATCAACATCGCGGAGGCGGCACGCCGCTACGCGCAGCACGCGCCCGTCAAGAAGCTGATCGACATCCCGCGCATGGCCACGATCGCGCAGAGCATGCTGCGGGATTCGCTCGACGCCTTCGTCCGGCGCGACACCGAGCTGGCGCAGCGGGTGCTCAACGAGGACGACAAGCTCGACGCCCTCAAGACGCAGATCTTCCGGGAGCTGCTGACCTACATGCTGCAGGACCCCGCGACGATCGAGGCGGCGCTCGATCTCATCCTGATTTCACGCCATCTCGAACGAATCGGCGATCACGCCACCAACATCGCCGAAGACGTCATCTTCATGGTCTCGGCGCGCGACGTGCGGCACCACGCCGGCGAAGGCCAACCCTCCCTGTAGATAATCGTAGATATAATCGACCGTGCCGGCCGGACTGCGGAGGTGCAGGCAGGCCGGATTGAGGTATGGCCGAGCCGCCGAAGGTAGAATTGTGCGTGTGGTGTGGCGCCCCTGCTGAACAAGTGACGGAACCCGAGAATGGCTGACACGCTTACGATCACAGACAACAGGACCGGGAAGCAGTACGAGGTCCCCGTCACCGACGGTACGATTCGCG
>DASZFS010000419.1:0-1829 GCA_035939575.1 Vicinamibacterales bacterium
CCTGTGTCGACGCCAACATCGCGTCGACCGCTGCGATCGTGATGGGGCGCGGCGCGATCTCGTGGCTCGAGGCGAGCCGGCTGCCGGCCCGGCTGGTCGATCTCGCGGGCGGCGTCCACCGGGTCGCCGGCTGGCCCGAGCGCCCGGCGAATTCGGACCGGTTTCCCAATGATCTCTGAGCAAACTCCCAGGAACCTGGATCAGCATGGACGCGTGAACAAGGACGGCGCTCGAGTCCTCGTCGTCGACGACGAGCCGAACATCACCGAGCTCGTCGCGATGGCCCTCCGTTACGAAGGCTTCTCCGTCAAGACGGCGGCCACCGGCCGGGGCGCGCTCACGGCCGTGACTCAGTTCTCCCCCGCGCTCGTGATCCTGGACGTGATGCTTCCCGACATCGACGGGATCGAAGTCCTGCGCCGGCTGAACAGCGCCGGCACCAAGGTGCCGATCATCTTCCTGACCGCAAAGGACGCTACCGACGACAAGGTGCACGGGTTGACGATCGGCGGCGACGACTACGTCACCAAGCCCTTCAGCATCGAAGAGCTGATGGCGCGAGTGCGCGTGGTCCTGAGGCGGCATGGCAGCGACGGTGACAACGGCAAGCTCGCGCTCGCCGACCTCGAGCTGGACGACGAGGCCCACGAGGTCCGCCGCCACGGCCATGTCGTCGAGCTGACGAACACCGAATACAGGCTGCTCCGCTATCTGCTCATCAACGCGGGCCGCGTGCTCACGCGCAGCCAGATCCTGGATCATGTCTGGCATTACGACTTCGGCGGAGACGCCAGCGTGCTCGAGACTTACGTCAGCTACCTGCGCCGCAAGGTCGACCGCTACGACCCGCCCCTGATCCAGACCGTGCGCGGCGTAGGTTACGTGCTCCGAACGCCACGAAAGTGACACTGTCCCTACGGGGGCGGCTGCTGATCGGCGTCATCTCCCTCGTTGTCATCGGACTCCTGGTTTCAGACGTCGCCACGTATGGCCTCCTCCAGTCATCACTGATCAGCCGCGTCGATGCTCAGCTCATGAGTGGCCACAACGAAGCCGTCGGCGCACTCGGCGGATTGGGTCGCGGTCCGGCACAGGCATCGCAATTTCCGACGGGTACCGTGGTGGAACGTCTCGGATCCGATGGATCGATACTTGACGCAAAGGTCACGACGACCTTTGGCGCGACGCCGTCGTCAGCTCGACCAGTTCTTCCGAAAACACTGGCCAATGCGGGCATGGACATTGCCTCCTCGCCGATCACGGTCGAGGGCACGGGCGGAGTCGCGCGCTTTCGTATGACCGACTGGCCGGAAAACTCTTTTGGCGGGGAATTCGTAGTCCTGGCGATCCCACTGACAGATGTCCAGTCGACTCTCAGCCAGCTCCTTCAGCTCGAGATCCTGATCGCCGTCGGCGTTGTCACCGCTACCGCGCTGCTCGCAATGCTCATCATCCAGGTCGGCCTTCGACCCCTTCAGAAGATGGGCGGTGTCGCCGCCGACATCGCGGCCGGCGACCTTACCAAGCGCGTCGAGCCGGCCACTCCCACGACGGAGATCGGGCGGCTCGGCCTAGCGCTCAATGGGATGCTGAGCCAGATCGAGGCCGCGTTCGCTGAGCGCACCGAATCCAACAACCGGCTCCGCCGCTTCATCGCCGACGCCTCGCACGAGCTGCGCACGCCACTTACATCGATTCGCGGCTACTCCGAGATGCTGCGGCGCGGCGCCAACGAGTCGCCGAGCGACGCCGAGCTGGCCCGGCGGCGGATCGAAGAGGAGTCGGTTCGAATGTCGACCCTGGTCGACGACATGCTGCTCATCGCCCGC
>DASZFS010000420.1:0-31756 GCA_035939575.1 Vicinamibacterales bacterium
GACGAAGCTGAGGACGTACGCCAGCAGGGTCGGCAGCAGCGGGCGCAACGCCGCGCCGTCCACGCCGTGCGGGACTCTGAGCTCGAGCACCATGATCGTGATGAGAATCGCGATCACGCCGTCGCTGAAGGCCTCGATGCGCGTCTTGTTCACGAGCGAATCGCTTGAGTCTAGCCGGAACCGCGCATGCTAGCATCCACTCGTTAGGCCTCAGCGTTGTCTCGGCTTCACCGTTCCCTCCTCGACACGGGCGTTCCCGTACTCATCGCCGCCGCCGGAGCGGCGCTGCTCATCGTCCAGTGGGGTTGGGGGCGAATGCTGTGGCTCGACGAGGAGATGATCGCAATCAACCTGCGCGACCGGTCGATTCGCGATCTCGGCGGCCCGCTGTCGCTCGGGCAGGCTGCGCCGTACGGCTGGCTGGCCCTGCAACGCGGTGTCATGGTCGTTCTCGGCGATGGCGAGCGCGCCCTGCGGCTGGTGCCGATGTTCTTCGGCATCGCGACGCTCGCGACCGCGGTCTGGGTTGGCCGCCGCTGGATGACGACGGTCGGCGCGGCGATGCTCGTGTTCCTGTGCGCTATCGGGCAGTGGCTGCCGTTTCATGCGCTCGAACTGAAACACTACTCGGCCGACGCGTGTTTCGGCCTGCTGCTTCCAGCCCTCGCGCTCTGGGTCCTGGAAGGCTTGGACGGGTCTGAGCTTCGGCAGCGGCTGCTCGTCTGGTGGGTTGTCGCGGCGGCCGGTCAGTGGATCGCGAACGGCGCGCTCTTCGTGGCTCCGTCCTGTGCGGTCGTGCTGGTGCTCGGGGTTGCGTGGCGCAGAGGGCTGCGCGCCGCCCTTGTGGCGGCGTCATTCGGCGCGATTTGGCTGGCGTCGTTTTCCCTGAACTACGTCGTCACGCTCGCGCCCGCGCGCGCGAACGACTTCCTGCGTGCTTTCTGGGTGGGAGCGTTTCCGCCGCCCGGAGCCGGCTTCGCTGGAACCGCCCGATGGCTCGTGGATCAGCTCGTGCCGCTCGCGATCAAGCCGGGCGGCAGCGGCCACCCGCTGCTGTTCTGGACGCTGGCGTCTGTCGGCGTACTCTTCGCGCCTGGCTACACGATCGCGTTCAGGCTCGCGTTCGCGCTGGTGCCGCTCTCTGGATTCCTCTGGGCAGGCCTTCGGCTCGCGCCGATGTCCGAGCGCCTTGCGCTGTGGTTCGTGCCCGCCCTCTACGTCGGGCTTGCGATGGCGACCGAGTTGTGCGCCGCGCTGACGATGCGTGCGAGGGCAGGCGTGGTTCGCGCCGGCGTTGGCGCCGCCGCAGGTGCGTTACTCCTGGTCACGTTTACCGACATCTACTCGCGGGGCACGACCTATCTTGGCCTGCGGCCGTACACCGCGAACCACGATCTCGACGACCGCGGAGCGGTCGGCTGGCTCGCGCGCCACCGTGAGCCGGGCGACGTCTGGATCACCACACGCAACGCGCTGCCGGCCATCTGGTGGTACGCGGGCGCGCACGACTCCACGCCGATCATGGAAGCGTCGCTCCAGTCCGACCTGTCGAAATGCGGGGCCGATGAAATCGGCAGGTGGGCGACGGCTGGTGGACCCAAGCGCGTGCTCGTGTATCTTGGCTTTGGCCACGACGTACCACGCGAATTCGACGACGCCCTCCTGTTGCGGCTCGGGATGGTCGGCCGGGTGACCGCGTACCGATCATTCGCGAGCGGGCACGCGATTGTTGTTGATCTGCAGACGCCGTCGGCAAGTCGGTTGACGCTCTCCGGCCTTTCCGGCGCCCCCGCCGCCGGGGCGAGCCCGCCGATCACCGGCTGCGTCGTCGTCGAGCCGGCGCACCGCTGGTAGGATGGCGGTTGATTTGACTTTGGCCAGGGATTCTGGTTTTCTAGAGTAGAAATGTTGTTGGGCGTACTTACTGGACTCGTGCTTACCGGCGTCGGCATTCGTGTGCCGACATGCAGCGGGTGATGTAGCCAGAACACAACAAAGTAACAAATCAAAGGCCATCACCCTTACCCGGGTGATGGCCTTTTTGCTTTTTCCGCCGCCTTTCGCGCGCCGCGCGTCCGGCAGCCACGGAGGAATCAATGGATCCCGAGCCAAGTCAGCCGCCACAGCGAACGCGCGGTACAGTATTGCCTATGCCCCCACGGCAACCTCAGCCGGCCCCCAGTGCACGTCCCGAGCCGCCGCCGGGTCAGCAGCCGGCCGAATCCGACGACGAGCCAGGCTATGGGCACGGCGTCTGAGAGGCGTGCTAGCATCCGCGTACTTCAAGGAGCGCTGCCAATGACGAGAGGAATGCTGGTGCTGGCGTTCGGGACGGGCGTGCTCGCTGGAGCCCTGCTGCAGCCGTTCGGCGTGCTGCGTGCGCAGGGCGACCATCGCGTATTCGAGCTGCGGACCTATACGGCGCCCGAGGGCAAGCTTGGCGCACTGGAAACGCGCTTCAAAGATCACACACGGCGGATCTTCGACAAGCACGGGATGACGAGCGTCGGCTACTGGGTGCCGCAGGACGCGCCCCTGTCGCAGAATACGCTGATCTACATCCTGGCGCATCCCAGCCGCGAAGCCGCAAAAAAGAACTGGGCGGAATTCAACGCGGACCCCGAATGGCAGAAAGTCTCCGCCGAGTCGCAGCGCGATGGCCGCATCGTCACGAAGGTCGACTCGGTGTTCATGGATCCGACCGATTTCTCCGGGATCAGGTAATGACGTACGGGAAACGTTAGATGGCATCGAAAATTCCGGTCGCATTCGCCCTGAGCGTCCTCGTGTCGACCGCCGCGCTCGTCGCACGGCAGGCGCGGACACCGCCCGACTGGAAGGCCGTGGAAGAGGAAACGCTGCGCCACTATCAAGCGCTCGTGCGGCTCGACACGACCACGAAGGAGCGCGCCGCCGCCGAATACGTGAAGCGCGTCCTCGACGACAACGGGGTGCCGGCGCAGCTGCTGGCGCTGGAGCCGGATCATCCCAACGTCGTGGCCCGATTGAAGGGGAGCGGCAGGAAGCGCCCGCTGCTCGTCATGGGCCACATGGACACGGTCAGCGTCGACGCCGCGAAATGGCACTTTCCGCCGTTCAGCGCGACGCGTGACGGCGGCTACGTATACGGCCGCGGTACGATCGACGACAAGGACAACCTCACCGCCGGTCTGATGACCATGCTCCTGCTCAAGCGCCACAACGTGCCGCTCGACAGAGACGTCATCTTCCTCGCCGAGTCGGGAGAAGAAGGCAACTCCCGCGTCGGGATCGGGTTCATGGTCGCGCAGCACTTCGCGGACATCGACGCCGAGTACTGCCTCGCGGAAGGCGGCGACGTGATCCGCGAGCACGGCGAGGTGAAGTATGCCGAGGTCGAAACGACCGAGAAGATTCCACGCGGCATCGAGCTCGTCGCACGCGGCATCTCGGGCCACGGCTCTGTCCCGCTCAAGTCGAACGCCGTGGTGCACCTCGCCGCTGCTGTGGGCCGGGTCGGTGAGTGGCGGCCGGACATCAAATTGAACGAGACGACCGGGACATACTTCCGCCGGCTGGCGACAGTGGCGCCGCCAGAACAGGCCAAGATCTACCGCGACGTTCTGTCACCGGACCCGAAGGTCGCGAGGGCCGCGGACGACTGGCTCTTCGAGAACGAGCCGCGTCATTCATCGATGCTCCGGACGTCCGTCTCGCCGAACATCATCCAGGGCGGGTACCGGTCGAATATCATTCCGTCCGAGGCGAAGGCCACGCTCGACGTGCGCATGGTGCCGGACGAGGATCGCGACGGGTTCCTCGAGCAGGTGAGGCGCATCGTGAACGACCCGGCCATCGACGTGCACTTCACCAATGCCGGCGGACGCCCCAGTGTCGAGGCGGCGCGGCTCGACTCTGAGGTATTCCGGACGCTCGAGGCGACAGTAACGAAGATCTATAACGCCATCACCTTGCCCTCGATGAGCACCGGCGCGACCGACATGGCGCAGATGCGCGCGAAAGGTGCGCAGTGCTTCGGCATCGGCTCAGCCGTTGACGTCGAGGACCAGGCCAAGGGGTTCGCGCAGCACAGCGATCAAGAGCGGCTGCTCGAAAGCGAGCTGTACCGCTTCGTCCGATTCAACTGGGAAGTCGTGACGGAGATCGCGGGAGGTAAGTAGGGTCGGGGGCGCCCGCGGCCATGCTGAGCGACGGCCTGAGAAGCCGGAGCGACGCATCAGCGTCAGCACGCGGCGGGGGTGGGGCCCCGCCGCCGGTGGAATATTGTTATCATTTGGCAGCGCCTGCTGGCGGACCACCATGCTGCCAGTCCGTTTCTGCCTCGCGTCACTCGCGGTCATCTTTTACTCCGGGGGCCCCTTCCCCCCGGTCTTGCTACGCGGGGCCCCGAGTGCCCCGC
Organism: Vicinamibacterales bacterium; assembly: GCA_035939575.1. Classification (GTDB taxonomy): domain Bacteria; phylum Acidobacteriota; class Vicinamibacteria; order Vicinamibacterales; family CAVVIG01; genus DATKHR01. The sequence goes on from DASZFS010000420.1 coordinate 4,400, forward strand.
TCCGCATCTTTTACTCCGGGGGCCCCTTCCCCTCGGTCTTGCTACGCGGGGCCCCGAGTGCCCCGCTCCGCATCGGCCTAGCGCCACAGGCGCCACAGGGCTCCCAGGGCTCCCAGGGACCAACATTCTCAGCAGGCAACCGCACGGTGGCCGTGTATGCAACGGTCACCGAACGATCGGGCCGCCTGGTGCCCGACCTCGATCGTAATCAGTTCGAGGTCGCCGACAACGGCAAGCGCCAGGAGCTCACGCTCTTCGCCAACGACACCCAACCGATCACCATCGTCATGCTGCTCGACCGAAGCAGCAGCATGCACGCGAACTTCGCCCGCGTGGAAGCGGCCGCCGAGGAGTTCGTTCGCGAGATGCTCCCGGGCGACAAGGCGCGCATCGGCAGCTTCTCGAATCGGATTCAGGTGGACCCGGAGGATTTCACGTCCAATCACAGCGATCTCATCGCGATCCTGCAGCGCGATCTGCAGGAGGAGGGTCCGACGCCGCTCTGGAACGCGGTGAACTACGGCATCAGCGCACTGCGGCACGAGCAGGGCCGCCGCGTCATCCTCGTGTTCACGGATGGCGTCGACAGCCCGATGAACTTCAGCAAGAACAACAGCTCGCTGAAGTCGGTGATGAAGCGGGCGGAGGAAGAGAACGTCATGGTCTACGCCATCGGCTTCTCAGGTGACAACAGCCCAACCGGTGGAGGCCATTCCGGCGGCCGGTCGCAGAGCCCGTTTGGGCGCGGCGGCTTCGGCGGGGGCGGGTTTGGCAGAGGCGGGTTCGGCGGTGGCGGCGCGGCGTTCACCGAAGGTCCCGACCCTGGCCTGAAGGACATCTCGGCGGCCACGGGCGGCGGCTACTTCGAGCTGACGTCGACCGTTGACATCGCGTCGACGTTCAAGCGCGTAGCGAGCGAGCTGCACAACCAGTACGCGCTTGGATTCACGCCGGCCGCGCTGGACGGCAAGCTGCACTCGCTTACGGTCCGCGTCAAGGACACGTCGATGACCGTCCGCGCGCGTCGCAGCTACCTCGCGGAAAAGCCGAGAACCTGACGAAGGGGCAGGAGCGGCCACGGCCCGCCTCAGAGAGCCGATAACACGTCCTCCGCGTGGCCGTCGACTTTCACGTTGTCCCATCGCTTGATGACCTTGCCGTCACCGCCGATGAGATACGTGGTCCGGGCGATGCCCATGAACGATCGCCCGTAAAGCGACTTCTTCTGCCAGACGCCGTACTTCTCGGCGACCTCGTGATCCGGGTCAGCCAGGAGCGGGAAAGTGACATCGTACTTCTTCGCAAACCTGGCCTTGCTCTTCTCGTCCAGGATGCTGATGCCCAGAACGGCGGCTTTGCTCGGCTTGAACTTCGGGAGGTTGTCCCGGAACGCGCAGGTCTCCTTTGTGCACCCGGGCGTGTCGTCCTTCGGATAGAAGTAGAGCACCACGGGACGTCCCGCGTAGTCGGACAGCTTCTGCGTCTTGCCGTCTTGATCCTTCAGCGCGAACGCCGGCGCTTTCTTGCCTTCGTCGATGAGTGCCATGACCCGAAATGCTAGCATGTGCGGGCGCACAACAGGAGAAGACGGATGCACGATCGGTGGACCGCGCTATGGATTCTGTCGGCCGGCTTGTCTGCCATCGCGGTCGCGTCCGCGCAGGCGCCGCTGCCGTACGACATCATTCTCCGCCACGGCACCATCATCGACGGCACCGGGCTCGCCCGGTACCGCGCGGACGTGGCGATTGACGGCGCATCGATCGCACGGATTGGCGACCTGACGGGCGCCCGGGCGGCGATCGATCTCGATGTCGACGGCCTCTTCGTCGCCCCCGGTTTCATCAACATCCACAGCCACGCGACGCCCGAGGGCCTGCCGCGCGCAGAAAACATGCTGACGCAGGGCGTGACGACCGAGATTGTCAACGCAGACGGCTCGGGTCCGCTGGACGTCGGTGATCAGCTTCGTCAGCTGGCGGCCGCCGGGCTTGCGGTGAACGTCGGCGCCAATATTGGCTTCAACAGCGTGTGGTCGGCGATCGTCGGTCTCGCCGATCGCCGAGCGACGGCCGATGAGATCGCGCGCATGCGAACGCTCATCACGAACGGGCTCGCTCAGGGCGCGTGGGGAGTCTCGGCGGGGTTGGACTACAAGCCGGCCTATTTCGCACAGAGCGAGGAGGTCGTCAAGGTCGTCGACGCGGCGAGGCCGTGGCGCACGGTGTTCACCAATCACGATCGCGTTACGCCCGAATCTGGCTTCAGCTCGCGCGCGGGGATGGAGGAGACGCTCGCGATCGGGGAGCGCGCCGGGCTCGTCCCCGTCATCACGCACATGAAAGTGCAGGGCCACGAGCAGGGCTCCGCTGACGAGATCCTCGGCGACATGCGCCGCGCGTCCGCGCAGGGGCGGTATGCCGCAGCCGATGCCTATCCGTACCTGGCCGGCCAGACCGGCCTCGTGGCGCTGATCATTCCAGGGTGGGCGCAGGACGGCGGGCGCCCCGCCATGCTGCAGCGATTCGCGGATCCCGCGCTGCGCGCGCGCATCGTCAAGGAGGCCGAAGCCGCGATGGATGCCCGATTCGGCGGCGCCGCGGGCGTCTACCTGCCGGCCACGCGGCAGGAGCTCGTGACGGTCATGCGTGATATGCAGGTCCCGGCGGGCGAAGCGGTCGTGCGATTGCTCGAGCGGGGAAGCCCGGGCATCATCGCGCGCTTCGGCGCGGAGCCGGACCTTGTCAAGATCCTCCAGCACCCGACGACATCCATTGCCTGTGACTGCGGGGCCGTGGCGGGCGACGCCTCGCACCCGCGCTACTACGGCACGTTTCCGCGCGTGCTGGGACGTTACGTGCGCGAGCAGCAGGCACTGACATGGGAAGACGCCGTCCGCAAGATGACCGGACTGCCAGCCGCCACCATCGGGCTGGTCGACCGCGGCCTGCTGGCGGCCGGAATGGCCGCCGATGTGTCGGTGTTCGATCCGCGCACGGTGGTGGACCACGCGACGTTCGAGGAGCCGATGCGGCCGTCCGATGGGATCAGGTTCGTCCTGATCAACGGGCACATCGCGGTCAGCGACGGCAAGCCAACGGGAGAACATGCGGGGCGCGCGCTGTTCCGATCCGATCGGATGCCGGCGCGGCCGATGGACACCGAGGGCCGTCGGTTGATCGTGCGTCGCGGACGTACCGACGATCGCCAGTCCAGCGCGGCGGGCGCCGCCACGCTCGACATCGATGTCGCGCAAGAGGCCAAAGCCCCGCGCGCGACCGGCGTTGTCCGGCTGATCTATCCGAGCGCTGGCGTGGCGATGGAGATGACCGAGCTCGGCGTCCTGCAGACGTTCGGCGACTGGGCGACACTCACCGGGCGCGCGAGGCTGCGCCCGGCAGACCCGGAGCGGTCGGTGACGATCATCAGCGACGGCAGCACCCTCATTGCCGACGTGGGCGACTACGTCGTGACATTCATTCGTACCTGAGCGCCCGCATCGGCTCGACACGGGATGCGCGATGGGCCGGGATGAAGCCCGCACCGAGCGCAACGATCGTCAGCAGCACGGCGGAGCCGCCCAGCACGACGGGATCCCATCCTTTGAGCTCGAAGAGGAGCGACTCCGCCAGGCGGCCGAGCGACACCGCCGCCACGAGGCCGACGGCGCCGCCGACCGCGGTCATCTTCCCGACCTGGCGCAGCACCATCCCGCGCACCCGCTCCGGCGCCGCGCCGAGCGCCATCCGCAGGCCGATCTCGCGTGTCCGCTGCGAGACCGTGTAGGCGAGGACGCCGTAGAGACCGATCGCCGCGAGCAGCGTCGCCAGGCAGGCGAACGCGGTCGACAAGACGCTGATGAACCGGTCGATGAACACGTTGTCACGGATCTGCTGCGGCAGCGTCCTGAGGTTCTCGATCGGCAGGTTGGGGTCGATCTGGGCCAGCGATCTGGTGACATTCGCCATGAACGGCTCGGGATCGCCCGCCGTGCGCACGTAGAAGGTGATGCTGCCGATCTGCTCGTCCTGGCGGTAGGGGCGGTAGAACTGCGGCGGAATCTCGCGCTTGACCTCGCTGTACTTCGCGTCCTGCACGAGGCCGACAATCTCCATGTTCAGCGGGCTGCCCGTTCCCTGGTCGCTGATGTGCCGGCCGACCGCGTCGCGCCCGAGGTTGAACTTCTTCGCGAACGTCTCGTTCACGATGACGACTTTGGGCGCGCCGATCACGTCGGCGCGCGTGAACTCACGGCCTGAACGGAGCGAGATGCCCAGCGTCCGGAAGTAGGCCGGCCCGATCACGTTGAACCGCGAGTTGCTGTCGGTATCCGGCCCCGCTTGAAATCCTTCGACCGCGACGTTGTTGCCCCAGTTGTTGCCCGAGAGCAGCGGGACCGATCCGCTTGTGACGCCGCTCACGCCGGGCAGGGCGCCCAGCGTATCCTCCAGGCGCTCGAAGAGCTGCTTGCTTCGCACTGGTGTGTAGCCGCTCAGCTCCGGTGAGATGCCAAACATGATAACGTTGTCGGCGTTCAGCCCCAGCTGCACGCGGCTCACATTCAGGAGGCTTTTCGCGAACAGTCCTGCCGAGACCAGCAGCGCCATCGACAGCGCGATCTGCGTCGTTGCGAGCGACGTGCGGAAGCGGGACGCCGATCGTGCGCCGGACGGCTGTCCCGCTGTGCCCTTCAGCGCGGTCACCAGATCGGGACGGGTGCTGTGCAGCGCGGGGAACAGCCCGAACAGCAGCCCGGTGCCGAGCGCCAGCGCCGCGGCGAAGAGCATCGCCACGCCGTCGATGCGCGGTGCGATCGCATCGGTCGCCTCCTTTGGCAGAATCGCCGTCATGAGGCGCAGCGTCCACTGAGCGACGAACAGCCCGCCCACACCGCCGAAGATCGCGAGCAGGCAGGACTCTCCGAGGAGCTGGCGGACGAGCTGGCCGCGGCCCGCGCCGATCGACAGCCGGACCGCCATCTCCCCCGCACGCGACGCGGCCCGCGCGAGCAGCAGGTTCGCGATGTTGGCGCACGCGATCAGGAGCACGAACGCCGTGACGCCGAACAGGAGCGTGAGCGGCGCCATCGCAGTGCTCGAGACGTCGCTCTGCCCGCGCGCGCCAGGCTCCATCAGCAGCGTCTTTGTCTTGAACTTCGCCATTGTCTGGTCGCTCATGCCCTTCTGAAGCGGCGCCTCCACGTCGTTGACGATGTTGTGGTACGGCGTGGCGAGGGCGACGCGCGCCTGGTCGATCGTCACGCCGGGCCTCAGGCGCCCGAAGACGTACGCCCAGTAGCTGCGGCGATTGTCGAACTGCTTGAACGGCTGCGAGAATCCACGCATGGTGATCGGGGCGAAGAGCGCCGGCTTGATGCCCAGGGTCGTGCCGTCGAAGCCGCGCTCAGCGACGCCGACGACCGTCATCGTCTGGCCGTTGACGATGATCGGCTGGCCGAGGATCGACGGATCGAGGCCGAAGCGGCGCAGCCAGTAGCCGTAGGTGAGCACGATGACGTGCGATTCGCCGGGCGCGCGGTCGTCGTCCGGTCCAAGCAGCCGGCCGATGACCGGCTTGATGCCGAGGACCGGAAAATAGCTCGCGGAGACGAGAAGGCCTTCCGCGTTCTCCGTCTGGTCCCGCGCCGCCAGGTTCGCTCCGAACGAGACGTGCGCGGCGATCGCGGTAAACGGCGTCTGGACGTGCTCGAGATCCCGGAACATGGCGTAGCTGAACACCCATTGGCAGTCGCCCTGCTGGCCGCACGAGTTCGAGCCCGGCTTGGGACCGGGCGCGCCGATGTTGACCAGCCGTCCTGGCTCGGGTACCGCCAACGGGCGCAGGAGAATCTGGTTGAACAGCGAGAAGATCGCCGCGTTGGCCCCGATGCCCAGCGCGAGCGACACGATTGCGACCGCGGTCACGAAGGGCGTCTTGAAGAGCGTGCGGAGCGCGAATTTGAGGTTCAGCATATGCTCTTGGACATAGACGAGCGTTGACTGCAAACGGTTGTGCGGAGGGGGTATGAATCGGGAGCCGGCGCTTCTCGCGAATCATGTCAATCGGACTGTGACCGGCCCGATGTGGCACGGGCCGGCGCTCGCCCACGTGCTCGACGGCGTGTCGCACGAACAGGCCGCCGCCCGGCCGCTGGCGGACATGCATTCCATCTGGGAAATCGTGCTCCACGCGACCGCGTGGGCCGAGATCGCCCGCGCGCGACTCCACGGCCAGCGCCTCGGCGATCCGCCGCCGGAAGATGACTGGCCGGCGGTCGGCAACACCGGGCCGGATGACTGGACCGCGGCGCTCGACCGCCTGCGGGCGAGCCACCGCGAGCTGGCGCACGATGTCCGCCATCTGGACGAGTCGGCGATCGCGGCAAAGGTCGATGGTCTCGACTACACCGTGTCGAACCTCCTGCATGGTGTCATCGAGCATGGCACGTATCACGGCGGCCAGATCATGCTGCTTCGCAAGGCGCTGGGCATCTCGCGGCGCCCGGGGCCGTGACGGATCGTCCGATGGGGAAGCCGCGGTTTTTCAAGACTCCGGCGGCCTTTCGCACCTGGCTCGAGAAGAACCAGGCGACCGCCCGCGAGCTGATCGTAGGCTTCTACAAGCGGGAGTCGGGCACGCCGAGCATGACCTGGCCCGAGTCGGTTGACGCGGCGCTGTGCTTCGGCTGGATCGACGGCGTCCGTCGCAGGATCGACGAACGCCGCTATTCGATTCGGTTCACGCCGCGCAAGGCAGGCAGCTACTGGAGCGCCGTGAACACGAAGCGTGCGCTCGAGCTGATCGAGGCGGGGCAGATGCGCCCGGCGGGCCGGGCGGCGTTCGATCGCCGCGACCGCAAGAAGACCCGGCAGTATCTCTACGAGCGAGAGCACGCGGCGTTGACGCCGGCATACGAGAAGATGTTCCGGAAAGACGGTAAGGCGTGGACCTTCTTCTGCGCCCAGCCACCCGGGTATCGCCGGCTCGCGACGCTGTGGGTCGTCACGGCCAAGCAGGAAGAGACCCGCTTGCGCCGGCTCGATACCATCATCACCCATTCCGGGAGGGGCATGCGATTCCGATGGATATGACCGATCGAGCGATCCGCATCGAGCCGGCCACCGAGCGCGACGTGCCGCTGATTCTTCAGATGATCCGCGACCTCGCGGAGTACGAGAAGATGTCCGACCAGGTCGTGGCGACCGAGCCCATGCTCCGGGATGCGCTCTTCGGCGCGCGTCCGGGTGCAGAGGTCATCATCGCGTACGTGAACGACCGGCCGGCCGGCTTCGCGCTGTTCTTTCACAACTTCTCGACGTTTCTCGGACGCCGGGGACTCTACCTCGAGGATCTCTTCGTCAAGCCCGAGCATCGGGGCCGCGGTGTCGGGGCGCGTCTGCTCGTCGAGCTGGCGCGCATCGCGCTGGCGCGAGGTTGCGGGCGCTTCGAGTGGTCGGTCCTCGACTGGAATGCCCCGGCGATCGGCTTCTACAAGCGGCTCGGCGCGGAACCGATGGATGCCTGGACCGTGTTCCGCGTCACCGGCGGGGCGCTCGAGAAGCTGGCAGGCGGCTGAAAAGGATCTACGCGCGCAGGCGCCGCCCGCGATAGAATGCGACCAATCGGGGATCGGGAGAAGGAGGAGCCATGAGTGTTTCCCGTCGGAGATTCATGGGCGGCGTCGCCGCCGCAGTCGGGTACCTGGGTGTCGGCGCGGACGCCGAGCTGCTGACGCACGCGCAGGGTGCGCCGGGCGCGGCCGCGCGGACGCGGCCCGCGGCGGCTGGAACCGATGACTGGGATTCCTTCGCGCACCTGTCGAGCAACGAAAACTGCTGGGGACCGCCGGATTCGGTCATGAAGGCGATGAACTCGGCCTGGAAGTACTCCAATCGCTACGGCTACCCCGACGGTCACCTGGTCGAGGAAATCGCGAAGGTACACGGCGTCAAGGCCGAGAACGTCCTGCTCGGCGCGGGCTCCGGGGAGATCCTCGACGTCGTCGGCACGACGTATTTAATGGGCGGCAAGAAAGTGCTGGGCGTCGAGCCGACTTACAGCACCGTTTACCAGCACGCGACGAGCATCAAGACGTCCGCCATCAAGCTGCCGCTGACCAAGGACTACCGGCAGGACATGAACCTGTTCCTGAAAACGGCCAACGCCCGCGCCAAGGAGATCGGTCTCGTCTACCTGTGCAACCCGAACAATCCAACGGGCGTGATCGTGACCAAGGACGAGGTGCGGCAACTGCTCGACGGCCTGCCGCAGGGGATGCCCGTCCTCATCGATGAGGCCTACCATCATTTCGTCGACGATCCAAAGTACGCGACCTCGATTCCTTACGTCATCGAGGGGCGACCGGTGATCATCGCCCGAACGTTCTCCAAGATCGCCGCGCTGGCGGGCATGCGCCTGGGCTACGCGGTGGCACCAGCCGAGATGATCCAGGCGATGCGCCCTTACAGTATGGGGAGCATCAACGCGCTGGTGAAATGGGGCGGCGTGGCCTCGCTCAAGGACACCGCGTCGCAGGCGGACGTGAAGCGCAAGACGATCGATCTGCGGAAGAAGACGGCGGGCGAGCTCGTGGCCTACGGCTACGAGGTGATTCCTTCGGAGGCCAACTTCTTCATGGTGCACATCGGCCGCGAGATCCAACCGGTCATCGACGAGTTCCATGCGAAGAAAGTAATGGTCGGCCGTCCGTTCCCGCCGATGACAACGCACATGCGCGTATCGGTCGGCACGGCGGAGGAGATGGATCGCTTCATGAAAGCGTTCAAGGAGATCTTCCCCGCCAAGACACGAAACACGGCGGCGGGCGCGTAGCGCCCATCGACAACTCCGCAATTCCGGATTCTCAGTTGGGACACGAGGGCGGCAGATCACTCTGTCGCCCTTTCTTTTTGGTTGGTCTTTGCTGGTGAGGGAGAACACGATGAGCGCAGGCCTCGATCGGTTGCTGAGTCAATATGAGAGTGGTCACATCACCCGCCGACAACTCATCGGCGCGCTCGCAATGCTCGTCGGCGCGGCCGCCGCTCCCGGCGAGGTCCAGGCCGCCCCGATCGGCGCGGTCAAACAGATCAATCACGTCAGCATCTTCGTGCCGGACGTCCAGAAATCGAAGCAGTTCTACCAGGAGACGTTCGGCCTGCCGCTCCTGACCAATCAGGACCCTGGAGTGAACTTGAGCACGGGCGCGGGCTTCCTCGGCATTTATCCCTCTCAGAACAATCCCAAGGGCTCGATCAATCACCTGTGCCTCGGCATGGAGAACTTCGATGCCGACGCGGTGCTGAAGACGCTCACGGATCGCGGCGTGCAGGCTCGCATTCGCCAGCGCGGCGACACCAAGGAGCTCTACATGACGGATCCCGACGGCATCTCGGTGCAGCTCCAGGACATCAAGTACATCGGCGGCACGGGTCTCCTCGGCGACAAGCCGCCGAAATAGCGACACGGCGCGCCGCCCCCACATTCTTGTGCGATCGCCGAGGGAGGTGGGACACTTTCGTCGCGATCGCGCGCGCGCGCCCGCCGACCTGCCGCAGTAGTCAGACACTTGTGAATGATCGTCCGGCGGCCGAGACATTCTTGTCTGGCCGCCGCGGCGTGCTTCCGCCCAGCCGCCTGTTTGCATTGCATTTCCGGCCCGTGTACCCGCACCTCGGCGCACGCGCGTGGCGAGCGTCTTGCAGAATCATCGACCGCTCGCTCGTCCAAACTCGTTCGTCCAATTCGAAGTTCAGGGAGACGCCGATGCGCCGCACGCTCGTGGCTGGGGTGGGAATCGTGTGCCTGTTGCTGGTGGCGGCGCGCGCGGCGGCGCAGACGGTGAGCGCGACAACCGGCTCACTCACCGGCAGGGTCAGCGACACGAGCGGCGCCGTGCTGCCTGGCGTCACTGTCACGGCCACGAGCAGCGCGCTGCAGGGCGCGCGTTCGATCGTCACGACCGAGGACGGGACATATCGGATCCCCGGCGTCCCGCCGGGCGTCTATCGCGTTCAGTACGAGCTGGGCGGCTTCGGCACGGTCGTTCGCGAGGGAATCACGATCGGGATCGGCTTCACCGCTACGGTGAGCGTGCAGCTGAACGTCGCGTCGCTGCAGGAGAGCGTTACGGTCAGCGGCGCGTCGCCGGTCGTGGACGTCACGTCCACCAAGACGGCGACCATCTTCGACGCCAAGCAGCTCGAGTCGCTGCCCAACGCCCGCGATTTCTGGTCGATTCTGGCGCAGGCGCCCGCCATGCAGGTGCAGCGCATCGACGTCGGCGGCAGCACCGCCGGCACGCAGACCGGCTATTCCGCCTACGACACCAAGTCCGACCAGCATCGTCCGATGATCGAGGGCATCGTCAATACCGAGGGGACGAGCGCGGCCGGCTTCTACTATGACTACGGGGCATTCGACGAGGTGTCAGTGGGCACAGGGACGTCGAGCGCCGAGATGCCGTGGCCGGGCGTCCTTTCGCAGTTCGTCTCGAAGTCCGGCGGAAACGCCTACCACGGGCGCATCTACGCCGACTACGAGAACGCCAGCATTCAGTCGACCAACATCGACGCCTCGCAGATCGCCGCGGGCCTCAAAGGGAGCGCGAGCCTGCCCGCGACCGAGCTGAACAAGATGCACAGCTACTACGATCTGAATGGGGACGCGGGCGGGTACTTGAAAAAGGACAAGATCTGGTGGTACGGATCGCTGCGCAACCAGGACATCCAGTCGCTGCTGCCGAATTTTCCGGTCAAGCCGTTCGAAACCGGCCTGCGCAACGTTTCGGCGAAGGGCACCTACACCCTCGACAAGAACAACAAGATCATCGCGTACGGCATGTGGGGCCGGAAGTTCCAGCCCAATCGTCTCGACACGTACCTCATCTCCTCGGCCTCCGCCATTCACACGAGCACCGATTCGACCTTGCTGCAGCAGTACTGGGGCCATACCTACAAGGGTGAGTGGGATCGGATCATCAATGATCGGATGTTCTTCGAGGTGCGGGGCGGGCAGTTCGGCTACGACTGGCCGTACAGCCGGTACAGCAACGCGCCGGCGTTCGAGGATCTCAGCACGAACCTCGTCAGCGGCGGCAACCAGGACGGGTGGTGGACGAACCGGCGCCGGAATCAGGTCTTTGCGACCTTGAGCGTCTTCAAGGACGGATGGGCGGGCTCCCACAACTTCAAGTTCGGCGGGGAGGTGTTCAACGAGTCCACGGAGTACAAGCGTGGCGCCGGCGGCGTGGGCAACGTCCCAGGCGACGTCCTGCAGGTCCTGCAGAACGGCAGTCCCGCCGAGGTCTATTTGTTCCAGAGTCCCGTCGACTCGCTCGACGGTCTGCGCACGTACGGTCTGTATGCGTCGGACACGTGGCGCACGACGTCACGGCTCACCGTCTCCCTCGGTGTGCGGATGGACCGGTACCGGTCGTATCTGCCTGGGCAATCGGGCCCGCCTGTCGGCAAGTTCAACAGCACCCAGCAGACATTCGCGGCAAACGACAACCTGCTGACGTGGACCCTGCCCGCGCCGCGGCTCGGCGTGACCTATGACCTCGTCGGCGACGGCAAGACGGTCCTCAAGGGCAACTACGCGCAGTACTGGTGGAACCCGGGCACGGGCGTCATCGCCGAGAACGTCAACAACAACCCGGTCGACTGGTACAACCGTTACGTCTGGGCCGACGCCAATGGCAATGGTCTCTGGGATCCGGGCGAGCAGGGTCGGCTGATTGCGTCCCGCGGCGGCGTCGGCAGCGCCATCCTGGATCCGGCAGGGTTGAACGACACCTACACGCGTGAAGCGGCGGCGTGGGTCGAGCACGAGCTGATACCGAACGTCGGCGTCCACGCGGGTTTCGTCTGGCGCCGCATCGGTCAGCTCATTCAACTGAACAACGCAAACCGGCCGCTCAGCGCGTTCAACGTGCCGGTGACGATCCGCGATCCGGGACCCGACGGCGTGCTGGGCACCGCCGACGACGGTCCGTCGATTGCGGGGTACAACCTGAGCGCCGCCGCGCTCGCGCTGCCCGTCCTCAACGAGCTGCAGAACACGCCGGGGCACGACGACTTCTACACCATCGAGCTCAGCGCAAGCAAGCGCGTGACCGGACGATGGTCACTGAACGGCTCGTTCTCGTATCGGTGGAACCGCGACAACGCCACCAGCTACTTCGGCAACACGCTGCGCGCGCAGCAGGACGTCTCGACTCCGAACGACCTCATCAACACCACGGATGGGCGTTTCTATTTCACGACCTGGGCGTTCAAGGTCAACGGCACGTACGAAGCGTGGTACGGCATCCGCGTGACGCCGCAGATCCGCAATCAATCTGGGCAGCCGTACGGCCGAACCTTCGTTGCGGGAGCGGCCAACGGCATCAACTACGGAACGGCGCGGATTCTCGCCGAGCCGATCGACGCGCGTCGCCAGGATACCGTGACGATCGCCGACGTCCGAGTCGAAAAGGCGATTCGACTTGGGGGCCGGACCCTGTCCGGTTTCTTCGACGCCTACAATTTGTTCAACACGAACGCCGCCACGAACATCAACTGGGGATCGGGATCGACGTTCCTGACGCCCTCCAGCATCATCCCGCCGCGCATCGCGCGCGTCGGGGTCAAGTTCGACTGGTAGAGCGCGTGGTCCGACGCCGGTGGTGGCGGGCGATGGGCATTTGCTAATGGCTAATGGCTAATGGTCGCGGCTCAGCCCATCAGCCATCAGCCTCAGCCATCAGCCACTACTTGAGGTGCTTCCCTACCAGCTTGGTCATCTCGAACATGTTGACCTGCGCCTTGCCTGCGAAGATCGGCTTCAGCATGTCATCGGCCTTGATCATCCGCCGGTTCTTGGCGTCCTGCAGCTTGTTCTTCTTGATGTAGGCCCACAGTTTCTTGGTGACTTCCGTCCGCGGAAGCGGCTTCGAGCCCACGACCTCGGATAGCGCGGGACTCGGCTGCACCGGCTTCATGAAGGCCGCATTCGGCTTCCGCTTGGACTTCGCTGCTTTCTTTGCCATGTCGTCTCCCTGTCAGTTGTTGTGAAGGCCGCCCGGCCGCGAGCGCCTAGCCAATCTGGCTGGCCCATATTATGAACGCATTTCCCCCTCTGTACCAGAGACGTTTTCGAGGACCATCGCATAGCACAGCACATCCTCGAGGCCGGGCGGCGTCAGGTTCGGAAACTCCGCGAAGCGATGGAGCGTGCCCTCCAGCGTCAAACCGCCTTTCTCGAGGACGCGCGCCGACGCCCGGTGGGTGTAGTGGCAGACGGCGTACAGCCGGACCACGCCTGTCGCGCGAGCCACGTCCACCATTGCGCGGAGCGCCTCGGTTGCGTATCCCTGACCCCAGGCGTGCTTCGCGAGCACGTAGCCCGTGGCGGCGCACCGCGGCGTCTCGAACTTCAGCCCCGAGCTGCCGATGAGCGCGCCCGTGCTGCGCAGCAGCAGCAGATACGGACCGGCCGGCCAGTTCGTCCACTGCTCGTCGCTGAATTCGAGGAACGCGCGCGTGTCCTCGATCCGCTGATGGCGCGCGAACCCCACGAACCGGGTGACGTCGGAGTCCGACGAGTAGGTGGTGAAAATTGCCTCGGCGTCGGCGGGCGTCGGACGCCGAAGCAGCAGGCGGCCGGAGACGATGCGTTCAGGCGCGCGCATGGTGACCGCTGACGGTTTCACCTCCAGCTTTCACCTCTTGGCTTTCACCTCTTTACCGTCCACCCAGTCAGCGAGCAGTTTCCACTCCGCGTCGTCCTGCGACTGCCAGTGCTTGCCGCCCGGATGGAATGCCACTCCGCCGGCTTCCGCTGCCAGCGGCATGGTCAGCAAGCGACTCTTCAACGGGGCGCCCGGCTGGACGTAGCGCTTGGCGACGTCGAAATTCCTGCGCGATTGCTCATCGCTCCATTCAGATGCGCCCGGGGACAGCGTCTGCAGTCGGAACGCGGTGCCGGTCGAGTGACACACGTAGCACCGTGCGTGGCCTGGCCGCTTTTCGAGCAGGAGCGGCTCGACCCTCGCCTTGAACACGTCGAAGCTGAGGGCGTCGGTCGGGCCAGCGGCCTGTAACAGGAAAAAGAAGACCAGCCACATGGCCGATAGCTTAGAGTATTCGGCTATGGGCACCAAGTGTTTCGTCCTCCTGGCGGCGTGCATCATGACCGGCTTGCCCGCTGGGGCGGCGACCGTGAGGATCGTCCAGACCAACGCCGCGGGCGACAGCGTGATGCTGATCGATCCGGTGACGAACACGGTCGTCGGCCAGATCGCGGACATCGAGGTCAATCACGGTGTTGCGGTTGCGCCTGACGGAAGCCGGCTCTATGTCACCGACGAGGCGATGTCGACCGTCGACGTCGTCGACGCGAAGACGCTGAAGGTGACGAAACGAATTCCCCTGACCAATCACCCGAACAACATCGCCATCGGCAAGGATGGCCGGCGCGTGTACGCGGCGATCGTCGCCGGCGCCGGCGCGGTTGATGTCATCGACACGGCAACGCTGACGCGCGTGAAGAGCATCCGCACGGAGGGTGGCATCCACAATACCTACGTGACGCCGGACGGCAAGTACGTCGTGGCCGGATCAATCGTGGGCCGCAAGATCTCGGTCATCGACGCGGCGAGCGAGCAGGTTGCCTGGACCATTCCCCTGGAAGCCGGCGTCCGGCCGATCTGCTTCGAAACGAACCCTGACGGATCGACGAAGCGGATGTTCGTGCAGCTGTCCGACTATCACGGCTTCGTGACCGTCGATTGGACCAGCCGTCAGGTCGTGGATCACGTGGCGCTGCCCGATGTGCCGGTGAACGAGCGTCACACCGAGGGCCTGCAGGGATCGCCTGCGCACGGCATCGGCATCACGCCCGATGGCAAGACGCTGTGGGTGAACAGCAAGGTCAACAGCCACGTGTACGCGTACTCCATGCCGGATCTGAAGCTGATCGCAGGCGTGAAGATCGGCGATCATCCCGACTGGCTGACGTTCACGCCCGACAGCAGGCGGGTGTACGTTGCCAACGCCGGTTCGAACTCGGTCTCTGTCGTGGACGTTGCCACGCGCAAGGAGATCGCGCGCGTTCCGGTCGGCCAGGTTCCGAAGCGCAACGCCACGGCCGTCCTGCCGTAGTCTGCGCGTCCGAGGAACGCTCGCGCGCGGCCGCGCCCATCAGCGGTCAGCCATTCTGACGTGGTAGCATCGCGCATCCCTTATTTGCAAGGATGCGGTGAATGACGTCACGGCGGTATCTTCCTGCGATTTTTCTCTTGTTCGTCGGCAGCGGCTGCGCGGCGCTCATCTACGAGATCGTCTGGTTTCAGCTGCTGCAGATGGTGATCGGCTCGTCCGCCATCTCGCTCGGCATTCTTCTCGGGACGTTCATGGGCGGGATGTGCCTCGGCAGCCTGCTGCTGCCGCGGGTGATCCCGGCGCGGCGGCACCCCATGCGCGTGTACGCGTTCCTGGAGATCGGCATCGGCGCGCTCGGCGTCGCGATCCTGGCCGGGATGCCGCTCGTGGGCGGCGTCTACACCGCGTGGGCGGGCACCGGCGTCGCGAGCATCATCCTGCGCGCGATCGCGGCCGGCATCTGCCTCATTCCGCCCACGGTGCTCATGGGCGCCACGCTCCCGGCGATATCCCGCTGGGTGAAGACGACGCCCGAAGGCATCTCGTGGCTGGGGTTCTTCTATGGAGGCAACATCGCCGGCGGCGTGATCGGGAGCCTCATCGCAGGCTTCTTCCTGCTTCGCGTGTACGACGTTCTGACGGCGACGCTCGCCGCTGTCGCGCTGAACGCTGGCGTTGCTGCCATCGCGCTCCTGCTCGCCGGTCGAACGGAGTACAGCGTTGAGGGCAGCCAGGCGGCCGCCGCGCCCGCGTCCCGGGACTGGCCGGTTTACCTGACGATTGCGCTGTCCGGGTTCACGGCGCTCGGCGCCGAGGTCATCTGGACCCGGATTCTGTCCCTGCATTTCGGCGCGACGGTGTACACGTTTTCCCTCATCCTCGCGATTTTCCTGGCTGGCCTGGGTATCGGCAGCACCGCGGGCGCGGTCGTCGCCCGCGAGAGCGCGTCGCCACGCCGGGCCCTCGGGTGGTGTCAGATGCTCCTGTGCGCGGCGATCGCATGGGCCGCGTACATGAACACCGAATCGTTGCCCTATTGGCCGATCAACCCGTCGATCTCGACGTCGCCATGGTTCACGCTGCAGCTGGATCTGGTGCGCTGCTGCTGGGTCGTCCTGCCCGGCGCCGTGCTGTGGGGCGCCAGCTTTCCGCTGGCGCTCGGGGCCGTCGCGTCGAGCGGGCAGGATTCCGCCCGCCTCGCGGGCGGGGTCTACGCTGCGAACACCGTCGGCGCGATCCTCGGGTCGCTCCTGGCGAGCTTCATCCTGATTCCCTGGATCGGCAGCTCGCACTCCGAGCAGGTGCTGATTGTCGCAGCGGCGATTTCCGCCCTGCTGATGCTCGAGCCGTCCTACGGCGGCGAGCGCGCCGACGGGAGCAAGGGTTGGAACCTGGCCGGCACGGCCCTGCTGGCCTGTGCGATGGTCATCGCCGGCCTGCTCGCTCGGAGCGTCCACGAGCTGCCGGGCATTCTCGTCGCGTACGGCCGCTATGCCGCCACACGCATCGGCCAGGCCGACGTCATCTACAAGGGTGAAGGCTTGAACGCGACCGTGGCGGTGTCGCAGCTGTCCAGCGGCGTCCTCAATTATCACAACGCGGGCAAGGTCCAGGCGTCGAGCGAGCCGCAGGACATGCGGCTCCAGCGCATGCTCGGCCACCTGACCACGCTCATCCCGTCGAGCCCGAAGCAGGTGGTGGTCATCGGCTGCGGCGCGGGCGTCACGGCGGGGGCGGTCTCCATCGATCCAGCCCTCGAGCACGAGACGATCGCCGAAATCGAGCCGCTCGTTCCACGTGTCGTCTCCACGTATTTCGCCGCACACAACTTCGACGTCGTCCGGAACCCCAAGGTCGAGGTGCACATCGACGACGCGCGGAACTTCCTGCAGACAACCGATCGAAAGTTCGATGCCGTGACGTCGGATCCGCTCGACCCCTGGGTGAAGGGCGCGGCGATGCTCTACACGAAAGAGTTCTTCGAGGTGGTCAAGCGCCATCTGAATCCGGGGGGTGCGGTCACGCTCTTCGTGCAGCTCTACGAGAGCAACACCGAAGCGGTGAAGAGCGAGATCGCGACGTTCCTCGACGTGTTCCCCAACGGGATCGTCTGGGGCAACACGAACGAGGGGCGGGGGTACGACCTCGTGCTGCTTGGTACCGTGGAGCCGATCAAGATCGACGTGGATGCGATCCAGGCGCGACTGGATCGGCCCGAGTACGCCCGCGTGGCGCAGTCGCTCCGCGACATCGGCATGAACTCGGCGGTCGATCTGTTTTCGACCTATGCGGGCCGCAGACCGGACCTCGAGCCGTGGTTGCGGGACGCGATGATCAACCGCGATCGGAACCTCCGGCTGCAATACCTGGCAGGTCTCGGGCTGAACCTCTATCAGGCCGACGCCATTTACGCCGACATGCTGCGAAACGTGACCAAGCTGCCCGAGGATCTCTTCGTGGCCACGGAAGAGACCAAACGGGCCCTGTTCGCCGCCATCAACCGCCAGCAGGGGCGCTGACCAAGAACCAGGGGACCCATTGGTTGGGCCATTGGCTGAACGAACGCTGAGCTGGCGAGCCTTGAACCGCGCGCTGCTCGAGCGCCAGATGCTGCGACGGCGGTTGAAGTTGTCCGTCAGCGATGCGCTCGAGCGGCTCGTAGGCATGCAGGCACAGGTGCCGCAGTCGCCGTACGTCGGGCTGTGGTCCCGCCTGGCGGGATTTCGCCCGGACGCGCTCGCGCGTCTGCTGACGAGCCGCCGGGCGGTTCGTCTGGCGCTCATGCGGTCGACGCTCCACCTGGTCACGGCGCGCGACTGCGCAGCCCTGCGCCCCGCGGTGCAGCCGATGCTGGAGCGCATTCACACGAGGAGCGCGTTCGGCCGCAAGCTTGCCGGTCTGGACCGCGAGACGCTGCTGGCGGAGGCGCGCGTGCTCCTCTCGGAGCGGCCGCGTACCAACGTCGAGCTGGGCCGTCTGCTCCACACGCGTTGGCCCGATCGCGATCCTCAGTCCCTCGGTTATGCGATCCGCGACCTCCTGCCACTGGTTCAGATTCCGCCCAGAGGCCTGTGGGACGCGAGTGGCGCCGCGACGCTCGCCATCGCCGAGTCCTGGATCGGACGCCCGCTTGCGCCGGCCAGCCGGCCTGACAGGATGCTCCGCCGGTACCTGCGCGCATTCGGCCCGGCCAGCGAGCGGGACATGCAGGCATGGTCCGGCCTGTCCGGCCTCCGCGACGTCGTCGAGCGCCTGCGCCCGCACATGCGCGTCTTCCGCGACCCTCGCGGCCGTGAGCTGTTCGATGTGCCGACCGCTCCACGACCCCGCGCCGATGCGGCGGCGCCCATCCGGTTTCTGCCCGAGTTCGACAACGTGCTGGTCGCGTACGCGGATCGATCACGCATCATCCCGGACGAGCATCGCGATCGAGTGGCGCGTCAGCTCGGACGGCCAACCGTCCTCATCGACGGCTTCGTGCGGGCGATGTGGGCGGTCGAACGCGTCCGGGATCGCGCGACGCTCGAGATTGAGTTATTCGATCGATTGGCGGGCCCCGCGCGGGCGGCGCTCGAGGCCGAGGGCCGCCGGCTGCTCGCCTTCCTTGCGCCCGGCGCGACGGCCACCTGTGTCAAACTTGCCCGACCATGGCCAAGTTGACTCGGGGGGCCCCTGCCCCCCGGTTGTTGTTTCCTCCAGGGGCCCCTACCCCCCGGCCCTGCCCGAGGCCCCGAGTGCCCCGCTCCGCACGCGTGCCTGCCGCGGTCGCTCTGCTTGGCGCGATAGTCGTGATCACGGGTACCCGGTACTCGGTACTCGGTACTGGGTACTCGGCACTGGGTACTCGAGGGGAGGAACCGCTCACCGGGGATCTTCGTATCGATCCCGCCGCGTATTCAGGTCTTCGATGGCGCTCAGTGGGCCCGTTCAGAGGCGGCCGGGTGAACGGCGTTACCGGCGTGCCTGGCCAGCCCAATGTGTTCTACTCCGGATCGGTTGGCGGCGGTGTCTGGAAGACCACGAACGCCGGTCGCACGTGGTGGCCGATCTTCGACGCGCAACCGATCGCGTCGATCGGCGCCGTGGCCGTCGCGGCGTCGAATCCGAGCGTCGTGTACGTCGGCACGGGTGAGGCGGACATGCGGTCGCAGATCTCGTACGGCAACGGCATGTACAGATCCGAGGACGCAGGAAAAACATGGTCGCACGTCGGGCTCGACGCCACCCGCCAGATCGGCAAGATAATCGTCGATTCCACGAATCCGAACGTCGTCTTCGTGGCGGCGCTCGGCCACGCGTACGGCGCGAACCCCGATCGTGGGGTGTACCGCTCGCGCGACGGTGGCGCGACCTGGCAGCGAGTGCTGTTCAAGGGCAACGACGTGGGCGCGATCGATCTCGCGTTCGATCCCTCGACGTCGCAGACGATCTACGCTGCGCTCTGGAACACTCGTCGTCCGCCGTGGAGCGTCTATCCGCCGTCGTATGGACCCGGCAGCGGGCTGTACAAATCGACCGACGGAGGCAACAGCTGGCAACAATTGACGACCGGCCTGCCGACCGAAGGCGTCGGGCGCATCGGCGTCGCCGTCGCGCCATCCCTCGGCACGCGAGTGTACGCCATCGTAGACGCGAAGGATGGCGGGCTGTATCGATCGGACGACGCAGGCAGCACGTGGACAAGGGTCTCGAACGACGCGCGCGTCTGGGGGCGCGGCTGGTACTTCGGCAAGGTCGTGATCGACCCGAAGAACGCGGATCTCGTCTACCTGTCTAATACGGGCGTCTATCGCTCGCGGGATGGCGGCCGCACGTTCGGCGAGCCACTCAAGGGATCGCCCGGAGGCGACGACTATCACCAGCTGTGGATTTATCCCGACGATGGGAATCGAATGATTCTTGGCGGGGACCAGGGTGCCGTCATCAGCGTCGACGGCCTGGCCGACCACCCGACCTGGTCGTCGTGGCTGAACCAGTCGACCGCCGAGCTGTATCATGTCGCGCCTGACTACAATTTTCCGTACTGGCTGACAGCTGCGCAGCAGGACAGCGGAGCGGTTCGGGTCCGTCCGCGTGGCAAGTTCGCCAGCATCACGATGCGCGACTGGGAGCCGTTGTGCGCGGGCGGGGAAAGCGGGTACACGGCACCTGACCCGCTGCACCCGGCGATCGTGTTCGGGGGGACGGTTGAACGCTGCAACGTCGAAACCGGCGAGCGCCAGAACGTGACACCCGAGGTCAACCTGCCCGCGCCGGCGCGCCATACCTGGACAAACCCGCTCGTGTTCTCTCTGGCCGATCCGCGCGCGCTCTACTTCGGCGATCAGTTCCTGTTCAAGACGACCGACGGCGGCGCGCATTGGGCGCGTCTCGCCGACGATCTCACACGCACCACGCCGATCGATCCGCCAAACCTGGATGCGGCGACAGCTGCCGATGTCGACCGGACGCGCGGCAAGGGCGGCGTGATCTACACGATCGCGCCATCGCCGCTGCGCGCGCCGCTCATCTGGATCGGCACGGACGATGGACTGATCAAGGTCACGCCTGATGACGGCAAGACCTGGCGGGACGCGACGCCACGCGAGCTGACGCCGTGGAGCAAGGTCGCGATGATCGACGCGTCTCATTTCGACGCGAACGAAGCCTACGCGGCCGTCGATCGGCATCGTCTCGACGACAACGATCCGTACATCTACCGCACGAAAGACGGCGGCAAGACCTGGCAGAAGATCACAGATGGTCTGCCGCCCGCGGTCTACGTGCAGACGATCAAGGAGGACCCGAAGAAGCGCGGCCTGCTCGTGGCGGGCACGGAGCTCGGAGTCTTCGTGTCATTCGACGACGGCGACAACTGGCGGTCGTTGCAGCTCAACCTGCCGCCGACATCGAACCGTGACGTCGCATTCAAGGACAACGACTTGATCGTCGCGACGTACGGGCGGGGGTTCTGGATCCTTGACGACATCAGCGCGCTCAGGCAGGCGGCCGAGGTCGGCGCGGCGGACGCGTTCCTCTTCAGGCCGGGAGATGCCGTCATTCTGCCGGCGGGGACCGACGACGGGACGCCGACGCAGAAGGATGAGCCGTGGGCCGAGAATCCGCCGACGGGGGCGATCATCGACTATTACTTCAAGTCGGCGGTGACGGGCGTCGTGACGCTCGAGATTCTGGACGCTGCAAACGGCACCGTCCGGAGGTTCTCGAGCGCCGATCCGGTGGCGCCGATCGATCTGAGCACGCTGGCCGTCAACGCAGTCTGGCAGCGGCCGCAGGAGTCGCTCGCGACCGCCGCGGGCATGCACCGGCTGGTGTGGGACTTCCGCCCGCAGCCGGCACAGGGTGGCCGCGGGGGGCGGGGGGGAGGTCGCGGCGGCGCGCCGCCGCTTCCGCCAGCCAGCTATACCGTCAGGCTCACGGTGAACGGAAAGAGCTATTCGCAGCCGTTGGTCGTGAAGTCAGACCCGCGGGCGAGATAGTGCGGCGCGCGTCCGAATGATCGACCGCACCGAGCGTGGCCCGATTACCGTGCTCGAGATGAAGCACGGCAGGGCGAACGCCCTCGACGTCGAGCTGTGCGACGCGCTCGCCGCGCGGCTTGACGAATGCCTTGCGCCGTCAACTCGGGCGGTTGTCATCACCGGGCAGGGCCGGATGTTCTCCGCCGGCGTCGATTTGCTTCGACTGTTGGACGGCGGCGCTCCCTATGTCCGAACGCTCATTCCCTCGCTCTGCCGCGCGTTCGAGCGGCTGCTCGACTTTCCCAAACCCATGGTCGCCGCAGTCAACGGTCACGCGATCGCGGGCGGCTGCGTCATCGCGTGCGGCGCCGATTATCGCATCATGGCTTCCGGGGCTTCCGCGGCTTCCGGGGCTGCGGGGGCCGAGTCGGGGAAGATCGGCGTACCGGAGCTGCTGGTCGGCGTTCCTTTCCCGACCGTTGCGCTCGAGATCGTGCGGGCGGCCGTGCCGCTCCACGCGCAGCGCCTGATCTACACCGGGCGGACGCTGTCTGCGGACGAGGCGGTTGCGGAGGGGGTCGTCGACGAAGTGGTCGCACCCGGGGCGCTGCTCGAGGCCGCTGTGCACACGGCCGAGACGCTGGCGGCGCGCCCACCTGAGGCGTTCGCCCTGACCAAGCGTCAGCTGAGGGCTCCATCGGTGGCGCGCGTCGCCGAGAGTCGCGCTCGGCTCGACCGCGCGGTTGAAGATCTCTGGTGTGCGGACTCGACCCTGGACGCCATCCGACGTTACGTGGAGCGGACGCTCAAGCGCTGATGTCCGAGCGCGGTATGATCGCCGCATGGCGGTTCTGGGCCTCCACCATGTGACAGCGACAGTGGACGACGCGCAGGATGATCTGGACTTCTGCGTGGACGGCCTGGGCCTGCGTCTGGTGAAGAAGACCGTCAACTTCGACAACCATCACGTCTATCATTTCTATTACGGCGACGAGCGGGGCACGCCTGGCACCGTCTGGACGACATTTCCCTACAAGGATCACGGCGTGCGGCCCGGCGCCAAGGGCGCCGGCCAGGTGACCGTGACCTCGTTTTCGGTTCCGATCGGCGCGCTCCAGTTCTGGCGTCTGCGGCTCGCCGCGCGCGGCATCGCGGCGACCGACATCGAGCCGCGGTTCGGCGAACCGGTGATCCGCTTTTCCGATCGGTCCGGCCTCGCGTTCGAGGTCGTGGCGACCGATCGCGACGCGCGCAGGCCCTGGCTTGCCGAAGGCTTCGACGCCGACACCGCCATTCGGGGTGTGCACAGCGTTACGCTGACCGTCCGGGATGCGCGGCCAACGCTCGATCTCATGACCGGGGTACTCGGGTGCCGCGTGCTGGACGAAAGCGGCAGGCGCTTCCGCGTCGCCGTCGGCGGCGACGCTCCCGGACATTTCGTCGACGTCGCGCAGGACGCCGGTGCCCCGGCGATGGTCAACGGTCTGGGCACAGTGCACCACGTCGCGATGGCCGTCTCCTCCGAATCGGCGCAGCTCCGCCTCCGGGGCGCGCTCATCGACCATGGGTGCAAGGTGACGGAGGTCCGCGATCGCTGCTACTTCAAGTCGATCTACTTCCGCGAGCCGGGCGGTGTGCTCTTCGAGCTGGCAACACTGGAGCCGGGCTTCACCGCGGACGAGGAGCTCGCAAGCCTTGGCCGCGGCCTGAAGCTGCCACCCTGGGAGGAAGCGCATCGCGCCGACATCGAGTCGGCCCTCGCGCCGGTCAGTTACTGAACGATCGATTGATGCGGTACACCACCTGTCATCCGGGCCCGCGCCTTGCGCCGTTCGTCCAGTCGCTCTGGCTGTACGACGGCGAGCCGCGGTCTCATGCGCTCGAGCGCATCCTTCCCACCGGCACGGCGCAACTGATCGTGAACCTCATGGAGGACGAGACGCGTGTGTACGAGTGGTGCGGGCCGGCGGCCCGGTGCGAGAGGATGGCGGGCACCGTGCTGTGTGGCGCGCACAGCCGCTACTGCGTGATCGACACGGTGGAACAGCAAGTCGTGCTCGGCGCCAGCTTCCGCCCCGGCGGCGCGTTTCCGTTTTTCGGCGTGCCCGCCGGCCACCTCGCCAACGCTCACGTTCCGCTCGATGCGCTCTGGGGCCGCCGCCGCGCGGCCCGGCTCCGCGAGCGCGTGCTCGGCGCGCCGACCGCGGAGTCGAAGCTCGCGGCGCTCGAGGACGAGCTCTGCGCCGTGTTCGCGCCACCGGGGCTCCATCCAGCCGTCGCCTTCGCGCTGACGGCTTTCGGCCGTGCCCCGGGGACGACCACGGTGGCGGGCGTCACCGCCGCCATCGGCCTCAGCCCGAAGCGGTTCATCGAGCGGTTCAAGGCAGAGGTCGGTCTGACCCCGAAGTCGTATTGCCGCGTCCGCCGCTTCCAGCGAGCCCTGGCCGCGGCCCGGGCGGGACGAGGCGTCGACTGGTCCACGGTGGCGCTCGGCTGCGGTTATTTCGACCAGGCGCATTTCATCCACGACTTCCGCGCGTTCTCCGGGATGACGCCCACCGGCTACTGCGCGTCGCGGACCGAGTATCAGAACCACGTCAAATTTCTACAATCGGAAGACCTGTCGCTCTGACATCATCCGGTCATGGCAAACACCAACATGTACCCCGCGGTTACGCCCTACCTCGTCGTCCCCGACGGCGACGTGGCGCTGACCTTTGTGAAGGCCGCGTTCGGCGCGACGGAGCAAGCGTGTCAGCGAAACCAGGACGGCTCGGTCGGTCACGCCGAGATGCGGATCGGCGATTCACTGATCATGGTCGGCCAGGCGGGTGGCCAATGGAAAGCGCGAGCCGCCGCGCTGTACCTCTGGGTCGACAATGTCGATGCCGCGTATCAACGGGCGCTCGCGGCAGGTGCGGCGTCGGAGTCGGCGCCGGAAGACAAGCCATACGGTCAGCGCATGGCGGGCGTCGAGGCATGCGGCGTGACGTGGTGGCTTGCATCGCCGATCTCATGAATGGGCTGAAGACTCAGAGGTGGGGCTGAAGGCTCATGGACCGCGTGCAGTTGCCTACGCCCTCGATTTCTACAGACCTTATCCACTCCTTGAGAAATCTTGATTTTTGGGGCGAGGCAACTGTACGCGGCCATGAGTCTTCAGCCCCGTTCTGTATCGCGAATCATGACGTCGGGATTGGGGCGATCGCGTCTGTCAGCGGACCGTTCAGCTCGTCGTAGACACGGTGCAGATACCAATCGACCAGTTGCTGCTTGAATGCGGCATTCCTCGCCGGATCGTCCGCCGTGATCTCAACCATGCGCTCGTGGAGCTGCGGAAAGATCGCATCCCTGGCCTGATCGGGCGTGAGCCCCTTCTCCCTCGCAGCCTTGCCCTCGCGCAGCAGCATGCGAAACACGTCGATCGTGGCGCGCAGCAGCCGCTTGTCCCCCAGCGGAGCGCCGTGTCCGGTCACGATCGTCCTGGCGTCGAGCGTGTCGATCCGCTCGAGGGCGCGCAGCCATTCAGTCGGGTAGCAGCTCAACGCGAACGTGATCGGATTGACGATCAGATCGCCCAGCAGGAGGATCTTCTCGTTCGGCAGGTATACGAACGTGTCGCCCGGCGTGACCGCCCGTCCGTAGTTCAAGACCTCGATGTGGCGCTCCCCCATCTCGATGGACATCCGGTCCGAGAAGGTGAGGTTCGGCAACACGAGGCGGGCGTGCCTCTTCTGGTCCAGAAAGAATCGATCCTCCTCGAGGAGCGGCGCGAGCGTCGGGTCCGCGGCCGCGCGCTTCTCCAGGTTCTGGATATACCCGGGCAGCTGGGTCTCGATGCCCGGCCGGTTGAACTCGATGGCCGGCCCGGCCATCATCACCCGCGACTTCTCGTGTGAAATGATTCGGACGTCAGGGAAGGCGCGCGCGTAGGTCTCCGTGCCGTACCAGTGATCCCAGTGCCAATGCGAGTTGACGACGTAGCGGACCGGCTTGTCGGTGAGCTGGCGAATCTGCTCGAGCACCGCTGCGGAGGCGGCGGGGGTGCCGTTGGCGTCGAAGACGAGCACACCATCATTCGACAGCACGGCAATCGCGTTGCCGTCCAGGCCGACGTCGCCGTAGCTCGCGCTGGAGAAGAGAAAGACGCCCGGCGCCAGTTCTGTTCGCGCCGGGGCGCGCCGAGTCTGAGCGCCGACCGTCATCGAACAGACGGCTAGAAGGGAGAACAGCACGCGCGGCCTGACCATGAGGCTCTTGACGGCCCGCTGGTGACTCAAAAGGGGCTGAAGACTCATGGTCGCGTGCAGTTGCCTACGCCCACGATTGCTGACGACTTTCACAAGGCCCCGGACAATCCTGATCTTCCTTGATCTTCGGGGCGAGGCAACTGCACGCGGCCATGATCAGATGAAGGGGCCGTCGCTCCCCTGCCGCGAGTAGCATGGTGGTTGTTCCATGACCACGTGCTCCGCGCTGTGAGAGGAGGACAGCCCATGGTGGAGCATTACATTGGCGTCGATCTGCACAAAGCCTTTTTTCAGGCCTGCGCAGTGGACCCGTTCGGACAACGGTGCTGGGAGGATCGCTTCCCGACCACGGCGGCTGGCGTTGGGGCGTTCCTGAGCCGGACGGCGCGCAACGTGGCGGTGGCCGTCGAAGCGAGTGGACCCACATGGACCTTTGTCGATCAGCTGCACGGACGGCTCGCCCGCGTGGTGGTCGTCGACGCGGCGAAAACCCGGTGGAAAGCGGGCTACGCGGCGAAGACGGATCGGTTGGACGCGCGGCGCTTGGCCGATGCGCTCCGCCGGGACAGCGTCGCGACCATCTACTACCCGCCTCCACCGATTCGGGAGTTGCGGGAATTGTGTCGCCTGCGCCGCAGTTTGGTGCGCACGGCCACCGGGCTCAAACACCGTCTGCACGCGTTGCTGTTGCGCCAGGGGGTGGTGGCGCCGATGACCTCGAGCCTGTGGCACGGCCGCGGGGCGCGATGGTTGGCGACCCTCACGCTGCCGGGTCGCGCCGGCGAAAGCCTGGTCAGCTTGCGCCAGGTGTTGGCCGATGTGACGGACCAGGTGGACGGGGTCGAAGCGGAGGTGGTCCGCGAAGCCAGCCACGATCCGATTGTCCTCGCGTTGCAGCAGCTGCCCGGCATCGGGCCGGTGCTGGGCCTGACCATCCGCGCGGAGATTGGGGAGATCACTCGCTTTCCCGATCCCCCGCATTTGGCCAGCTACGCGGGCGTCGTGCCGCGGGTCAGCCAAAGTGGCCTCCGGCGGGCGTGGACCGGCCCGATCACCAAACAAGGGTCGCCCTGGCTGCGCTGGGCCCTGATCGAAGCCGCGATTCACGGCGTCAACCGACCGGATGCCATCGGCCGCTGGGCCCGACGGTTGGCCGTGCACAAGGGCGGGTTGAAAACCCGGGTGGCGATCGCACGCACGTTGTGCGCCGAGATTTTCGCGACCTGGCCGCGCACGTAAGCTCTCACCGCGTCGGAGGTCGAAAGACTCATGACCCCCACCGAGGGGGTCCCGCTATGAATGACCTCCGGCGCGGCCAGACCTGATCATGAGCTCACACGCGAGCTCGCATAGATGAGTGGACGAGAGATCAAGCGCGCGGAACACGTGGCACATGGAACGTCCCTGGGTGGCCGGCGTGGTGGTGATTCGAAACACCGGGAGCTTCGCGGTCAAAATTTCCGATCGCGACGCGCGAGGAGGGGTGTGTTGACAAGCGACGGC
>DASZFS010000421.1:0-5625 GCA_035939575.1 Vicinamibacterales bacterium
GGCCTCACGTGCACCGTCACGCTTGCCGCCCTGGCAGCCTTGGCAGCCCCTGAAGCAAAATCAGCAAAGTCAGCAAAGTCAGCAACGTCAGCAACGTCAGCCCGGGAAGCCCAGTCAGCCTCTGCCACGGGCGCCACGTCCCTGCCCTTCTGGACGGCCATGACCAGCGCTCCCGTATTCGAGCGCGCGATGGACGCGCGGCTGGCCCACGCGCGCCAACTCCTCGCCCAGCTGACATCGGAGACCCGCGCGCGATCAATCGACAACACGCTCAGGGTCTTCGACGACGTGCAGTTGGAGCTCGATGCGGTGTCTCAGCAGGCGGGCCTCATCCAGTCCGTTCATCCGGACGCCACGATGCGCGAGACCGCCGAAAAGGTCTCGCAGAAGGCCAGCGCCCTCGGCACAGAGGTGTCGCTCAACCGCGGCGTCTTCGATGCCCTGAGCGCGCTCGACGTCCACGGGGCGGACGCCGAGACGCAATATTACGTCCAGAGGCTGCTTCGCGACTTCCGGCTGGCCGGCGTAGATAAGAACGAGGCAACGCGGAAGCGCATTCAGGCCCTGCGTGACGAGCTGACCGAGATCAGCCAGGCATTCGACCGCAACATCCGCGGCGACCTCCGCACCGTCAAGGCCGACGCGGCGGAGCTCGAGGGACTGCCCCGGGATTACATCGCCCGGCACAAGCCGGACGATAAGGGACAGATCACGCTCACCATCGACTATCCGGATTCACTGCCCATCTTCTCGTACGCCCAGAGCGAGGACCTGCGGAAACGGATGTTCATGGAATACAACAACCGGGCGTACCCGAAGAATATCGAGGTCATCGACCGGATGATCGCCCGGCGCGCCGAGCTCGCGCGCCTCATCGGCTTCGATTCGTGGGCGAGCTACATCACGGCCGACAAGATGGTGGCAACCGCGGCCAACGCGTCGCAGTTCATCGACCGCATCACGGCCGCGTCGGGCCCGAAGGCCGAGCGCGAGTTCGCCGTCGTGTTGAAGCGGAAGCAGCAGGACGCGCCGTCGGCGACGGTCGTGAACGGCTGGGAGCGGACGTACTACGCGGAGCTGGTCCGCAAGGCGAACTACGCGTTCGACTCGCAGTCGGTCAGGCCGTATTTCGCGTTCGATCGCGTCAAACAGGGCCTGCTCGATGTCACCAGCCGGCTCTTCGGCGTGACCTACCGCCGGCTGGCCGACGCGCCCGTGTGGGACCCGTCTGTCGAAGCGTACGAGATGCTCGAGAACGGCCGGCTGATCGGCCGCTTCTATCTCGACATGCACCCGCGCGCAAACAAGTACAACCACGCCGCGGAGTTCGGCATCCGATCGGGCGTGACCGGCCGCCAGCTACCCGAAGCCGCCCTGGTCTGCAATCTGCCGGGCGGCCAGGCCGGCGACCCCGGCCTGATGACGCACGACGATGTCGTGACGTTCTTCCACGAGTTCGGTCACCTCGTGCACGCGCTCGTCAGTGGCCGGCACGAGTGGATCGGGATCAGTGGTATCAGCACCGAGCAGGACTTCGTCGAGGCGCCGTCCCAGATGCTCGAGGAGTGGACATGGGATCCGGCGACGCTGGCGACCTTCGCGCGCCACTACGAGACCAATCAGCCGATCCCCGAGGCGCTCGTCCGGCAGATGCGGCGCGCGAGCGAGTTCGGAAAAGCGCTGAACGTGCGCCAGCAGATGGTGTACGCGCGGCTGTCGCTCTCGATCTACGATCGCGACCCGAAGACGGTCGACACCACCGCGCTCGTGAAGGAGCTGACCAACAAGTACACGCCGTATCCATACGTCGAGAACACGCATTTCCAGACGTCCTTCACGCATCTCGACGGCTACTCCGCGGTCTATTACACCTACATGTGGTCGCTGGTCATCGCGAAGGATCTCTTCAGCCAATTCGATCGCGCCAACCTGCTCGCGCCCGAAGTCGCCGCCAGGTATCGTGAGCGCGTGCTGGCGCCCGGCGGCGCAAAGCCGGCGGCGGCGCTCGTCCGCGACTTTCTCGGGCGGCCGTTCGACTTCAAGGCGTGGGAAGCGTGGCTGAATACGGACGAATAGGGACACTCGAGTGCCTCGCTTCAAGCTGACAATTGAGTATGCCGGCACGCGGTACAGCGGATGGCAGATCCAGAAGAATGCCAGGACGGTGCAGGGTGAGATCGATCGCGCGGTCCGCGCGACAACCGGCAGGAAGGACTTCGAGCTGTACGGCGCGGGCCGGACCGACGCCGGCGTGCACGCCGCGGCGCAGGTTGCGCACCTGGACGTCAGTACGCCGTGGCCGCCCGAGACGCTCCGCGACCGGCTGAACGACGAGCTGCCAGCGGACATCAACATCCTGCGCGCCATCGTCGTTCCGCATCGGTTCCACGCGAGATACGACGCCGTGGCGCGGCGCTATGTCTACCAGATCGCGCGCCGCCGGACGGCGTTCCACAAGGCGTCGGTGTGGTGGGTCAAGGATCCGCTCGCGCTTGACCGCATGCGCGCGGCGGCGCTGGCCTTCGTCGGCATGCGCGACTTCCGGTCATTTGCCGAATCCGACGACGACGACGGGACGCGATCGACCGCCGCCGCGGCGCGCGCGCGGAAATCCACCGAGGTGTTGATCGAGCGCGTCGACCTGATCGAGGCGGGCGACGCGCTGCTGATCGTGATCGAAGGGTCGCACTTTCTGTGGAAGATGGTCAGGCGCATGGTCGGCGTGCTCGTGGAGGTTGGGCGAGGCAAGCTGGAAGCGGAGGCGGCGGCGCGCTATCTCGTCGAGGAGTCGGGCACGCCCGCGCGGCTGACCGCGCCGCCGTCAGGCCTCTTCCTGGCGCGCGTCTACTATGGGAGCGAGCCGCGAACGCCTGTCACCCACGCGCTCACGCCGCTCGAACCCGCGGACCGTTGAGCCTGGTGGCCATCCACCCGCCGGCGTAGGTCAGCGGAACCAGGGACAGCAGGAAGGTCGTGTGATACCAGACAGGAAACTTATCCCAGAGCATGACGTGCTGGGGAATGAACAGCAGGAGCAGGAGCGTACCCGCGATCAGTATCGCCGTCGTCGATCGGGTGATGACAGCGGTCACCAATCCGGTCGCGAACGTTGCGAGAGCACCTATGGAAAGTCGCGTGAGCTTCATCGAGAACGTGAACTTCATCGCATCCGCTGCGCTGACATACTCGGGCCAGGCCACACGCAGTAACAACCCTGCGAGGCTCACGACGATCATCCACACTGCCAGCCCCGCCACGACGCCGAGAATCCCCTTCCCCATTTCAGACCCCTCGCGAAGTCTAGAGAAGGTCGTCGCAGCGGGTCTTGGAGAATTCGGCCACCGAGCGCGACGAGAGGTCGCCTGGCGTCGCACCGGCGAATCGAGCAACGTCGACTGTCAAATGGGATTGATCGAAATATCCGTTCTCAGAGGCCAGGGCGGCCGCTGACGGCCGGGGCGACTGCTCCATCCGATGGAGCGTTGCTTGAAACCTGATGACATTCGCAAAGCGCTTCGCGCCGTAGCCAACCCACAGGCGCATCAGGCGGTTCAGGTGGCGCACGCTGACGCCGCAGCGGGCGGCGACTTCGGCAACCTGCAGGCACCCATGCTCACGCTCGATTTCGCGAAGCGCTGCGGTCACGACGTCGTGAACGACGGCGTTTTTCAGCCGCCCGATGAGAAAACGCTCGAGCACCGCGATGTACTGCGCGGGTGTCTGTGGACGAGGCTCGGCGGAGACGAGCGCCTGAAACGAGCGGGCGCTGCCGAGACCGATTCGGCGATCCACGAGCGAATCCGCGGCCACCCCGCTGACGATGAACGCAACGCCCGGACGCAGCCGGACGCCGACCCACGTCGCGGGCGAGGTGAAGCGGTGCTCATCGGGCCGCAACATCGGACCACGCAGCGACCATTCAGAGGGTCGGCCCTCCTGCAATTGAATCGAGATCGCCGAGCTGCCGTCCGGCACGACGCGAATGATTGCGTCCGGTTCGGCGGCGATCGTCCAGAAGCATCCGACATAAGGACGCAGCGGCTCGGCTGCTTCCTGGAATCGGATTTCCGCGCCGTGGACCAGCGTGCTGCTGATGCTCATCCTTGGATCCTCCGCCGGGCGAGAGGATACCACCACAGTTCTCAGACGGGCTGAAGACTCTGAAGCGGGCTGAAGACTCTGAGATGGGCCGAAGACTCATGGCCGCGTGCAGTTGCCTCGCCCCAAAATCAAGATTCTCGAGGGTTGGACAGGGTCGTCAGAAACCGAGGGCGTAGGCAACTGCACGCGGCCATGAGTCTTCGGCCCCGTTCTGAGGAGGCAACTGCACGCGGCCATGAGTCTTCGGCCCCGTTCTGAGGAGGCAACTGCACGCGGACCATGAGTCTTCGGCGCCGTCCTGAGGAGGCAACTGCACGCGGCCATGTCTCCAGCCCATTCTGAGTGATCAGTGTCGCTCCACCAACCAGCCGCTAGAAGCGCGGCGCGATCCGGAGGCCGAGCGCCAGGCGGACGACCTCGTCGTAGCTCGCCCCGCCTGCGGCAACGCGGTTCGCTCTCAGATACGAGTCATACGCGCGCCAGCCGGCGGCCGACACCCGCGGGCTGACGTGCAGCGCCACGCGATCCCGAATGGCGCGCAGATCCTGACGCGGCCCGGGCCCGAGGCGGGCAGCGAGCGCGGCGCGCTCTCCCCGAGGCACCACGCGGAACGCCTCGTCGTACATGAACAGCCAGCCGCTGTACTGATGGCCAGGCGTGCCCCGCAGGCACGTGAACCACCCGGCCAGGTTCGCTTCGCCCTCGTCGGCGAGGCCCGCGAGATGGCCCCATTCGTGCGCGATGACGAACGGTCGCTCGAAGGGCAACACGTCGCTGGCGACAATGGTCTCGAGAAAGAACGGATCGGTCATGCCCGCGATGCCGGCTCGCTGAAAGTACCAGTCCAGAAACGACCGCTTGGGGCGCCCCGCGACCACGCGGTGCGACGAGCCGAGATCCCGAACGACGCGCTCGAACGCTCCGGCAAGCGCCGGGTCGATGGCGGCGCCAGTCAGCCAGCCTTCGGCGTGGGCCGTCGCGTGCAGCGCGTTGAGGCGATCGACCGTCGCAGCGGCGAGTCGCGCGGCTGCGGCGTCCGTCACGGCAGCCGCGTCGAACGGCAGGCGGTCCGCCAGACGCTCGCGCTGGTAGTTGAGCCCCCACAGCGCGACGAAGATCAGATACAGACGGGCGCTCCACACGACGGTCCGGACAACGATGCGCCCGATCCCTCGCCATCGCCCCCTGCCAGCGAAGTCGGCCAGGTCGAGCAGCGCCGCGCCAGCAAGGATGGCTCCGGCCGAGGCCAGCAGCACGTCGAAGAGCGCGATTGGCACCGCGTTCGACCCGAATGTGAGGACGGGCTGAAGGAACCCGTACAGGCCTGCCGAGTACCATCGCTCAACAATCGGACGCGGCATTGGCGCCAGCGCTGTGGCAACGGCGAGCAGGACTGTGAATCCAGCAGATTTGGTCAAGCCAGGCAGACTTTCGTCGCCTTGCGGAGGGCCTGTTGCTGTGTTACCATCAGAGGAAGTGACGTTAAGGTCATTTATTGTCAGTCTAAGTCATAAATCAGTAGGC
>DASZFS010000422.1:0-10791 GCA_035939575.1 Vicinamibacterales bacterium
CCGCGAAGCCTGACCGGGCGGCAGGGGCCCCCGTAGTAGACAAGGAGACTACAGTCGTGAGCGATCATCCACTACCACCAGACGGCCCGGCGCCAGGCGCGCTTCCCGCCATGACCGACCCACCCCTCACCGGCGCGACCGCCACCGTGGCGCCCCGCGCGCCGGCAGCAACCGACGCGGTGGCCGATCGCATCTCGATCGAGGACTTCATGAAGGTCGAGCTGCGAACCGCCAAGGTCCTGGCGGCGGAGCGGGTCGAGAAATCGAAGAAGCTCCTCAAGCTCCAGGTGGACGTCGGCTCCGAGCACCGGACGCTGGTCGCGGGGATTGCCGAGGCGTACGAGCCGGAGGCGCTCCTGGGCAAGACGGTCGTGATCGTCTTCAATCTGAAGCCTGCCAAGCTGATGGGCATCGAATCGAACGGGATGGTCCTGGCGGCCAGCCCGGACGGCGGAAAGCCCGAGGTCGTGACGTTCACAAATCCACCGGAACCTGGGACGAGGGTGCGGTAGAAGCAGGGTCCGCAAGGTTCCCGGGGTTCTCAAGGTTCCCGAGCCCGCGAACCCCATGCAGCTCGAGCACCTGGCGAACCCATCGAACCTCGAGCACCTGGCGAACCCTGCGAACCCTGCGAACCCATGAAGATCATCGACAGCCACTGCCACCTCGCCGATGACGTCTTCGCCGCCGACCTTGCGGGTGTCGTCGAGCGGGCGAAGGAGGCAGAGCTCGAGCGAGTGCTCGTCATCCTCGAGGCTGGCAACCGGCGTGAAGCGGCGCAGGCCAGCCTGCTCGATACACTGTGGCCGGAAACGCGGTACGCCATTGGAGTCCACCCGCATCAGGCCCACCAGTTCGCGGACGACCCCCTTCGTGCAGCCGCAGTTGTGCGCGAGCAGTTCGCCTGCACACCCGGCGCCCGCGCGGTCGGGGAGATTGGCCTCGACTACCACTATGACTATTCGCCGCGGGACGTCCAGCACGCCGTGTTCCGCGCGCAAGTGCAGCTTGCCCGAGAGCTGGATCGTCCAGTGGTCATCCATACACGCGAAGCAGATGCCGATACGGTGGCCATCCTCCGCGAGGCGGGCGCAGGGGAGCTTCGGGGCGTCTTGCACTGCTTCACCGGCACCGCCGCGCTTGCTGACGCAGGGATGGCGCTCGGCCTCCACGTGTCGTTTGCCGGCATCCTGACGTTCCCGAAGGCGGCCGACCTGCGCGAGACGGCGCGGCGCGTGCCGGTCGATCGCCTGCTCGTCGAGACCGACAGCCCGTTTCTGGCGCCGGTGCCGCATAGAGGTAAACGCAACGAGCCGGCCCATGTCTCGCTCGTGCTTGAGGTGCTTGCGGGTCTCCACGCGATTGAGACCGCGGAGCTCGCACAGCGCACCACCGCCAATTTCCACAGCCTGTTCAGGCCGTGATAAAGTCCACCTGAGCTGCTGTGGAAAAGTCGTCGCCGGCCCTGTCTCAAATCTTCGAGCCGATACGAGGCGACCTCGAGAGAGTTGACGAGGAATTCGGCCGGCACGTCCAGTCGAAGGTCGCGCTGATTCCGCAGATCGGCCAGTACATCCGCACGAGCGGCGGCAAGCGCATGCGCCCCGCCGTGCTCCTGATGGCGGCACGTCTCAGCGGCTACACGGGCGACCGCGCCATTCTCTACGCCGCGGTCGTCGAGTTCATCCACACGGCGACACTGGTCCACGACGACATCATCGACGACGCCGACCTGCGGCGGGGACGGCTGGCGGTCCACTCCCGGTGGGGGAACGACATCACGGTCCTGCTGGGCGACTACCTCTACATCAAGTCGATGGCGCTCGCGTTGACGCACGACACCCTCGACATCGTGCGGCTGCTGTGCGACGTCACGCTGAAGATGATCGAGGGTGAGTTGTACCAGCTCACGAAGAACGGTGACGCGGACATCACCGAAGAAGAGCACTTCGACATCATGCGCCGTAAGACGGCGTACCTCTTCGGCGGCTGCGCGCAGATCGGCGGCTTGCTCGGTGGCGTCTCGAAGGACCGTGAGCAGGCGCTCCGGGAATACGGATTCAACCTGGGGATTGCCTTTCAGCTGGTTGACGATCTGCTCGATTACACCGGAGACGCCGAGACCGTCGGCAAACCAATCGGGAGCGACCTGCGCGAGGGCAAGGTGACGCTTCCGCTCATCCACCTGCAACAGCAGGAGCCGGACGGTGTCGGGTCGAGAATCATCCGTGACGTGATCGCGTCGCGCAACGTGACCGCCGACCAGTGGGACGAGTTGCGGCGTGGCCTGATCGAGCATGCCTCGATCGACTACGCGTATCGCCGCGCCGTTGAGTTTGCCGATCGAGCCAAGAAGCACCTCTACGCGTTTCCACCGAGCCCGGAGCGTGACGCCCTGCTCGCGCTGCCGGACTACGTGCTCTCCCGCGATCGCTAGCCTCCACGCCAGCCGTGATCGCGTTCGGCGCTCCACCACTGACGCTCGAGATTCTCGAGGGGGACCTCGCCGCGCAGGAGGTCGACGCGGTCGTCAACGCCGCAAACAGCCATTTCTGGATGGGGGCCGGGGTCGCCGGCGCGCTGAAGGCGCGCGGCGGACCGGAGATCGAGGCCGAAGCGGTGGCGCTCGGACCGGTCGAGCCCGGTGAGTGCGTCATCACGAGAGGTGGACGCCTGTCGGCGCGGCACGTCATCCATGCCGCGGTCATGGGCCTGGACCTCACGACGTCCGCCGCCCTGATTGACCGCGCCACCCGCAATAGCCTGCGGCTCGCGGAAGAGCACCGGCTCTCGTCGATCGCCTTTCCGGCGCTCGGTACCGGAGTGGGCGGGTTCCCGATGCCAGACTGCGCGCGGACTATCATCGACGCCATCTGTGCTCACCGGGCAGCATCGCTCAACGTCGTGCGGCTGGTGTTGTTCGGACAACCGGCGTATCGCGTCTTTGCGGCCGTCGCAGGTGAACGGTTCGGGCAGCCGCTCGACGGTCCGCCCGATTGTCCGATCTCCGGCTAGTGGACCACTGGCCCGAGCCCGGTCTGGTTGAGGATGGAGCCCGCCGCCAGCGGAAACATGGTGACAGATCCCGAACAACGTCTGCAGGCACTGCGCGATGCCATCCGGCATCACGAAGAGCGTTACTACATCCACAACGCGCCGGAGATCTCCGACGAGGAGTTCGACAAGCTGCTCCACGAGCTCGAGGCGATCGAAGCCGACCATCCGGAGCTAGTCACGCCCGACTCGCCGACGCAGCGCGTTGCCGGCCGGCCCATCGAGGGCTTCGCGACCGTCCAGCACCTCGAGCCCCTGCTGAGCCTCGACAACGCGTACAACGAGGAGGAGCTTCGTGAGTTCGACGAGCGCGTGAAGAAGGGGGCGGGCCCAGCGGACGCCCCCCCGGGAAACAGCGTCAACAACGTCAACAACGTCAACAGCGTCAGCAACGTCAACCACGTGAGCGACGTCGTCAACGGCGGCACCGCTGTCATCGACTACGTCGCCGAGTTGAAGATCGACGGCCTGAGCATCGCGCTGACCTATGTGGACGGGCGGCTGGTCCGCGGCGCGACGCGAGGTGACGGTGCGCGCGGCGAGGACGTGACGGCAAACGTGAGGACGATCCGTGCGATCCCCCTGTCGCTGCGCGGCGCGCCGCCGGGACAGATGGAAGTGCGGGGCGAGGTGTACCTGCCTCGCGCCGCGTTCGAGCGAACGAACCGGGAACGTGAGGAAGCCGGCGAGCCACTGTTCGCCAACCCGCGCAACGTCGCGGCCGGGACCATGCGAAATCTCGATCCGGCGCTCGTCGCGAAGCGAGGGTTGGGGGCCTTCTGCTATCAGCTCGTGACGCCGCAGGGACCGGATGACCGGGGGAGCGATCCCGGACTGGTAGAGAGACAGGGCGGCCTCAGGCGCCACGCTGATACGCTCGCAGCGATGCAGGCCTGGGGACTCCCGATCGAAACCCATTGGCGGCTGTGCCACGGCATCGACGAGGTCGTGGCGTTCTGCCATGAATGGGGCGAGAAGCGCCGGTTGTTGGCGTTCGGCACGGATGGCGTGGTGATTAAAGTGAACGACCTGGCGCTCCGCCAGCGGCTCGGGGCGACGGCCAAGTTCCCGCGCTGGGCGACTGCCTTCAAATTCCCGGCCGAACAGGCCCACACGGTGCTGCGCCGCATCAGCGTAAACGTCGGGCGGACCGGCGCCGTGACGCCGTACGCCGAGCTGGAGCCTGTCTTTCTCGCCGGCTCGACGATCTCGATGGCCACGCTCCATAACGCGGAAGATATCGCGCGCAAGGACGTCCGTGAGGGCGACACGATCGTGCTGGAGAAAGCTGGCGACGTCATTCCGAAGGTCGTGGCGCCCGTCCTCAGCCTTCGCCCTCCCGACGCGCAGCCATGGCAGATGCCCACCACGTGTCCGGAATGCGGCAGCACGCTCCGGCGCGACGAGGAAGCAATCGTCTGGCGATGCGAAAACACGTCGTGTCCCGCTCGTCTACGTCGGAGCCTGGAGCACTTCGCGTCGCGGTCGGCCATGAACATCGAGGGACTTGGGGCGTCGCTCGTCGATCAGCTGCTGGCCCAGGGACTCCTGCATGACTTCGGCGATCTGTATGGGTTGTCGCGAGAAACACTCGAGAACCTCGTCGTCACACCGAAAGAGCCTCGCTCGGAGCGCGCCGTACCGCGCAAGCTGGGCAAGGTCGGTCGGAATGTGTTCGACCAGATCGCGCAGAGCCGGGCCAACGACCTCTCCCGGCTCGTTTACGCGCTCGGCATCCGGCACGTCGGCGAGAAGGCTGCGGTCACGATCGCGCGCCACCTCCGCACGATGACGGCCATCCTCGACGCCTCCGTCGAAACGCTGCAGGCCGTCCCCGAGATCGGGCCGGTCGTGGCCGAATCGATCCGCTTGTTCGCGGAGGAGCCGCACAACCGCGAGGTGATCGCCAAACTGGCCGCCGCGGGCGTGTCGATGTCGACGTCCCTGCCGGCGCCGGCCACAGCAGCCGACGGCCCGTTGGCAGGCAGGACGTTCGTCATCACCGGTACGCTGACATCGATGTCGCGTGAGCAGGCGGTTGAGGCGCTGGAGCGTCTCGGCGCCAGGATCGCGGGATCGGTGAGCAGGAAGACGTCCGCGCTGATTGCCGGCGAGGATGCCGGCAGCAAGCTGGAGAAAGCGCGGCAGCTCGGTGTGGAGGTCCTGGTGGAGGCTGAGTTCCTGAAGCTTATAATGAAGGGGTAATGCGGCGCTTCACCGTTGTCACGCTGGCGTTGACCGCCCTCGTCGCGTTTCTCGTCGGCGCAATCGTCGCTGGGGGTGTCGGCCGCTCAGAGGTGTCGGCCGGTGTGCCGGCCAGGACAAGTCTCGCGCGGGCGCCTGCGGTCCGGCCGGCGAGCGTGTCCACCGCCGCAGTGCCCGGCATCAATTTCGCCGACATCGTGGAGCGCCTCAACCCCGCGGTGGTCAACATCGACGCAACGGCGCCTGGCCAAGAAGGTCGGCGCCGGCGTGGCCGCACGAGCGTGCCCGATCCGCCCGACGGGCCGTTCGAATTCGGCCCGCGGAGCGATCGTGACGGACCTCGTCGCGGCGCCGGCAGTGGATTCATCATCGACCCCGACGGCAGCATCCTGACCAACCACCACGTCATCGAGCACGCCGAACGCATCATCGTCAAACTGTCGGATGGACGGACGTTTCGCGCGAGAACGGTTGGCACGGATCCCGACACCGATGTCGCCCTCATCAAGATCGACGCGCAGGCCGGCCTTCCCGTCGCGCCGCTGGGCAACTCGTCTTCGCTGAGGATGGGTGAGTGGGTGTGCGCGATCGGCAACCCCCTCGGGTACGAGCACACGGTCACGGTGGGCGTCGTGAGCTTCCTCGGGCGGAAGTTGTTCGACATGAGCCTGGACAACTACATCCAGACCGACGCGGCCATCAACTTCGGCAACAGCGGCGGACCGCTCATCAACGCGCGCGGCGAGGTTATCGGCATCAACGCGGCCATCAGTTCGCGCGCCAGCAGTATCGGGTTCGCCGTCCCGATCGACAGCGCGGCGGCGATTCTGCCGCAGCTTCGCGCGCGCGGCCGCGTCAGCCGTGGCTACATGGGCGTCGCGTTGCGCGACGTCGACGCTGACATCGAACACTCGCTCAAGCTGCCCATCAGCCACGGGGCGATGGTTCAGGACGTCACCGATGGGTCGCCGGCGGATCGCGCGGGCCTGCAGCCATACGATGTCGTTGTTGCACTCGACGACCGGCCGATCGGCAACGAGGATCAGCTGATCCGTGAGATCGCCGCGCGCGCGCCCGGTACGCCGGCGCGCTTGCGCCTGGTTCGCGACGGCCACGATCAGGCCATCGTCGTCAAGCTGGCCGAGCGCCCGCCGCGGGACGGGCCCGATGTCCGTCAGGAACCACCGCCGCCCGAACGCGCCAGAAACGATCAGGACCCGCTCCCCCTCGGGTTGACGGTTCGGGACCTCGATCGGCAGACCGCCGAGCGCCTGGAGCTGCCCAAGCAGACCCGCGGGGTGCTCGTGACGAGGGTCGAGCCGATGAGCTCGTCGTTCGATAACGGCATCGAGCGCGGGACCGTCCTCCTCGAGATCAACCGCCAGCGAGTCGAGACAGTGGCCGAATACCGCCGCATCGCGCGCGCGGCGCGCCCGGGCGACATCCTGACGCTCTGGGTGTACTCTCCGGATCTCGTTCAGCGCCAGCTGAAGACCATCCGCGTGGAAGAGCGCTAGCGCGGGGCGTCGAACGCCCACGACCACCATGCCCAAATCACGCATTCTCGTCATTGACGATGAGGCGGCCATCCGGGATTCGCTCCGGATGACGCTCGAATACGAAGGATACGAGTTCGTCGGCGCAGCCACCGGCCAGGAGGGGCTCGCTCTCGCGGAACGCGAAGCGCCGGACCTGGTGATGCTTGATGTCAAGATGCCGGGCATGGATGGCATCGAGGTGCTCGAGCGCCTGCGCAACATGAACGACCATCTGCCGATTGTGGTCATCTCGGGCCACGGGACTATCAGCACCGCAGTGGAGGCCACGAAGAAGGGCGCCTGGGACTTCATCGAGAAGCCGTTCGCAAGCGAGCGGGTCCTCGTCAGCCTGCGCAACGCGCTCGATCAGCGCCAGTTACGCGACGAGAACCGGACGCTGAAGAAGGCCGTGGAGGTGCGTCACCAGATGATCGGCGAGAGCGCGGTGCTCAAGCAGATCATGGCGGCGATCTCGCGCGCGGCGCCGACCAACGCGACGGTGTTGATCACGGGGGAGAGCGGCGTCGGCAAGGAGCTGGTGGCCCGGACGATCCACCGCAACAGCCTGCGGAGCCGCGAGCGCTTCGTGCAGGTCAACTGCGCAGCCATTCCCGAGGAATTGATCGAGAGCGAGCTGTTCGGACACGAGAAAGGATCGTTCACCGGGGCCACCGAGAAGCAGGTCGGGAAGTTCGAGCAGGCTGACCGCGGAACGATCTTTCTCGACGAAGTCGGAGATATGAGCGCGAAAACGCAGGCCAAGGTGCTGCGCGTCCTGCAGGAGGGCGAAGTCGAGCGGCTCGGGTCGGCACGGACGATCAAGGTCGACGTCCGCGTGATCGCCGCCACGAACAAGAACCTCGAGGAAGAGATCGAGAAGGGGCACTTTCGGGAGGACCTGTACTTCCGCCTTGCTGTCATCCCCATTCATGTCCCGCCCCTGCGCGAGCGGCCGGACGATATCCCGCTTCTGGTCCGGCACTATATGGACGCTTTCAGCCGCGAGAACAACGCGCGGCCGAAGCGAATCACGCAGGCGGCGATGGAAGCCCTCCAGCGGTACCGGTGGAAGGGGAACATCCGCGAGCTGCGGAATACGGTCGAGCGGCTGCACATCATGACCGGAGGCGAGTCGATTGACGTCGTGGATCTGCCGAGTGCGGTGCGGGCGCCGTCCTCCAGTGGCGCCGGCTCCGGGAATCCCGGAGCGTCGCGGCTCGGAGGCGACGGCGACGCGGCGAAGGGTGGGACGCTGCGCGAGTTCAAGGACAGCGCGGAGCGCACCTATCTTGTCCTGAAGCTCCGGGAAAACGGCTGGAACATCTCCAAGACGGCCGAGGCAATCGACACGCCGCGGAGCAATCTCTACAAGAAGCTGGAGCAGTATCAGATCACTCAGGAGACCGACGGGTAGCGCGAGGCGTGTCGCCGAGCGTAGTAAGATCGCTTGTCGCAGCGAGCCAGACGATCGCTTGCCAGGCCGTCGAGTCGCAAGGCGCGGCGGTGGGTGAGAGGAAAGTCCGAACTCCGCAGGGCAGTGCGCCGGGTAACGCCCGGTCAGGGCAACCTGAAGGACAGTGGCACAGAAAATATACCGCCCACCTTCGCGCTTCGCGCTACGGTGGGCAGGCCCCGCAAGGAGCTTGCCCTCCGTAGCTCGCCTGGACCGAAAGGCCCAGGCGGGCGTAGGAGGGTAAGGGTGAAAAGGTGCGGTAAGAGCGCACCGCGCCGCTGGTAACAGTGGTGGCAGGCAAAACCCCGCACGGAGCAAGACCAAATAGGGGAGCGCGCTTCGCCGGGCTCAATGCCACGGCGGGGTAAAAGACGGCCCGTCCGAGGCTCCCGGGTCGGTCGCTTGATCCTGCCAGCGATGGCAGGGCCAGAGGAATGATCGCCGCTCCCGCAAGGGAGAACAGAATTCGGCTTACGGCTCGCTGCGACGTTTGCGATCCGCGTTTTCAAGGGTCATATGAAGCGAATGCTGCTCGGATTGGTCGCGCTGGCGCTGTGGTCGCCGATGCTCATCGCGCAACAGCCGCCCGGGCAGATACGCCCCCGGCCGGCGCAGGGCCGTGAACCCGAGCTCGCGCCGCCGACGATCCGGGAGTACAAACCGAAGTCGACGCTGGTGGCGCCGCAGCATCCCGTACCGCGCGCCAAGTTTCCGGTCATCGATATCCACAGTCACCAGCCGACGCCGATCGGGTCCGGGGAATTCGACCGCGTCATCAAGGGGATGCAGGAGAACAACCTTCAGATTCTCGTGAACTTGAGCGGCGGCTGGGGCGACCGCCTGCACCAGGGTGTCGAGGCGATCAAGGCCAGCAAGTACAGGGATCGCATGGTGCTGTTCGCTAACGTCGACTTTCACAGCGTGGGGCCGGGATTCGGCGTCAAGGCGGCCAGGCAGCTGGAGGCTGACCTTCGAGCCGGCGCAGTCGGTCTGAAAGTCTTCAAGGATCTCGGGATGTTCGACACGAAGGCCGACGGCAGCCGGCTGCGTGTGGACGACCCGGAGCTCGACCCCGTCTGGGAGACGTGCGCGCGACTCAACGTGCCCGTCCTCATTCATATCGCCGAACCGCAGGCGTTCTTCGATCCGCTGGATTACACGAACGAGCGCTGGCTCGAGCTCGCCCTGTATCCCGACCGCCGGCACCAGCAGGGCGTGCGGTTCGAGCAGTTGATGACCGAGCGGAACAATATGATCGCGAAGCATCCGCAGACGCGCTACATCCTGGCGCATTTCGGGTGGCACGCGAACGACCTGGCGCGCGCCGGCAAGCTGCTGGATGAACACCCCAACGTCTACTACGACGTCGCCGCCGTCCTCTACGATTTCGGCCGGCAGCCGCGCGCCGCGCACGATTTCTTTGTCAAATACCAGGACCGCATCCTGTTCGGCAAGGACAGCTACCAGCCCGACGAGTACCCCTACTACTGGCGCGTCTTCGAGACCAACGATGAGTACTTCGACTACTACCGCGACTACCACGCATTCTGGAAGCTGTACGGAATGGGGCTGCCGGATCCCGTTCTGCGCAAGCTGTATTACCAGAACGCGCTGAAGGTGACCCCGGGGCTGCCTCGGGCCGGTTGGACCAACTGACGTGGCGCTCTACCTCGTCACAGGAGGCGCGGGCTTCATCGGCTCGCATCTCGCCCATGAATTGGTCCGTCGCGGACACCGTGTCCGGGTCGTCGACAGCCTGATCACCGGGAAGCGCAGTAACCTGGACCAGGTCGGGAGCATCGAGTTCCAAGAGGGCGATCTGGCGGAGCCGGGCGTCGCCGAGCGGGCGGTGGACGGGGTTGATTACGTCCTGCACCAGGCCGCGATTCCGTCGGTGCCGCGGTCGGTCAAGGATCCGGTGACGTCCAACCGCGCCAACGTCACGTCCACGCTGAACCTCCTCGTCGCCGCGCGGGACGCACGGGTCAAGCGGTTGGTGTACGCCGGCTCCTCGTCCGCGTACGGGAATACCCCCACGCTTCCCAAGCGCGAGGACATGCCGACCAATCCGCTGTCGCCTTACGCGCTGCAGAAGCTGGTCGGCGAGCAGTATTGCCGCCTGTTCACGGCCTTGTACCAGGTCGAGACCGTCACGACACGCTATTTCAATGTGTTCGGGCCGCGGCAGGATCCCGGGTCGCCCTATTCAGGGGTCATCTCGTTGTTCTCGGCGGCGCTGCTCGGCGGCCGGCAACCGGTCATCTACGGGGACGGCGAGCAGACGCGCGATTTCACCTACGTCGCCAACGTCGTCGACGGCGTGCT
The DNA here is from genome assembly GCA_035939575.1 of Vicinamibacterales bacterium. Classification (GTDB taxonomy): domain Bacteria; phylum Acidobacteriota; class Vicinamibacteria; order Vicinamibacterales; family CAVVIG01; genus DATKHR01. The sequence continues at coordinate 10,576 of DASZFS010000422.1, forward strand.
GCGGGCGTGCGAGTCGCCGAAGGCCGGCGGGGAGATGATGAACCTCGCCACAGGCGGCCGCATCTCGCTCAACGACCTGCTGCGAACGATGAACCGAATCCTCGGGACGAACGTGAAGGCCGTTTACCACGAGGCCCGGGCGGGAGACGTCAGGGACTCCCAGGCAGACATCACGAAGGCCCAGGAGCTCCTCGGATACCGGCCGACGGTGGGTCT
>DASZFS010000423.1:0-21587 GCA_035939575.1 Vicinamibacterales bacterium
GATATCCTGCGCGTCCACACCCGCAAGGTTCCTCTCGGCAATGATGTGAACCTGGACGAACTGGCCGCATCGACGCCCGGCACGACAGGCGCCGACCTTGCGAATTTAGTGAACGAAGCGGCCTTGCTCGCCGCGCGGCGCGGAGAGAACGAAGTCTCCCAGCGTGACCTCACTGACGCGTTGGAGAAAGTCCAACTCGGGACGGCTCGCAACGTCGTTATTCCTGAGGACGAACGACGCCGCACCGCGTACCACGAAGCAGGTCACGCGCTGCTCGGCATGCTTCTGCCCGGGGCGGATCCGGTGCGCAAGGTGTCTATCATCCCGCGCGGTCGTGCGCTCGGCGTCACCTTGTCCACGCCGGATGCGGACCGTTACGGATACGACGCAAACTATCTGCGGGGTCGCATCATTGGAGCATTGGCCGGAATGGCTGCCGAACACGAAGTATTCGACGTGGTCACGTCCGGGTCCGAGAGCGATCTCGAGGTGGTCACGCGCATCGCTCGCTCCATGGTCGGCCGGTGGGGCATGTCCGATCGTGTTGGAAGGCTTTCGGTCCTGCCGGCCGACGGCGACCCGCGCATGGCCGGGATCTCGGATGGCATGCTCAACGCCGTCGATGAAGAGGTCCACCGGATCACCGACGAGTGCTACGCTGAGGCGCGCCGGGTATTGAAAGACAACCGAGACAAACTCGACGCCATCGTCAAGCAGCTCCTCCTTCACGAGACGTTAGATGAGTCGGACGTCTACGCAGCTGCCGGGATCGCGCGCCCCGCCGTCGCCGCTATAAGCGCCGACGCACATGTTGCGGCACGGACCGCTTCCGGCATGGCTTGACATCTAACGTGTCTTTGTCCTGCGATGACCGATCCGTGCTTCTGTGACGTGGATCTCGAACTCGCTCGCGATGTTCGTCCGAGCGCCAGTGGTCAACAGGGAGCGACAGACGGTGAGCGTCGGCCGACCGCTGAGCTGAGCCTGATCATTGAGGCTACGACCGACATCGCCGCCTCACGATCCGGTGCGTAGCCACTGCGTAGTGTTTTGCGTCCGAAAATGCCCGTTCATGCCCCGTTTTGACCGAGCACGAGCGAATGGAATTCGAGGAATTTTCGAGGAGATTGGTTGCGGGTGGGATTTGAACCCTGTCCACACGGACTCTTCAGTAGGTACAGCTTCTCCTTGCTCATATAGCCATCTGCGATATTTAGGCGTCGAGACGATCCACGAACACCCGCGGGCTCACGATGCGGATGTCGTCGTACTCTTTCAGATCGAGGAGATCTGAATCTCCGGCAACCACGAACCCTGCGCGGCCTTCAATCGCTGCCGCGATGTACTTATCATCGTCAGGGTCTTTGCTCGCGCCCTCGAATTCACGTTCCCCAGCGACGAGGTGGGATAGGACGACGATGTCTTCGAACCAGAGGTTCGGGTCAAGCCCCGGACGAATGTACTTGCGGACCTTTGGATAGCTGAGCGCTCGCAGGACTTCGTCTACGATGGCCTGCGATGTAACAATTTCGAAGGCTCCGCCGCGCAGAAATCGATCGATGATGTGTCCCGGCGGCCCTTCCGGGCGCACCGCTGCGCTGACGTAGACATTCGCGTCAAGAACGGCGCGAATCACAGTTACTTCGTCTTCTTGCGTCGGGACGTTGAGGAGCTACGAGCCCACCGCTTCGCGCCGGCCGCGAGTTCCGAAGCCTGAGCGTCGGTCAGAGCGCTACGCCGTTGTTGATCCATGAACTCAAGGGCATGTCGGCGCGCAAACCGCCGCATCTGCTCAAGCCGCTCGACAGGCACAAGGGCGGCCAGCGGCTTGCCCTTTCGCTCGATGATGAATTCGTCGTGCCGGAGGGCAACCCGGTTCAGCATGTCTCCAATTCGCTGCCGGACATCCATCGTCGAAACCTTGTCGGCCATCCAACAACTCCATCAAGTATTATAGTTGCTCTGGATGCTACAGGCAAAGACGCGTTCAGTGGCTGCGGGGGGGACCGGGACGATCCGGGCGAATCTTCGCCTGATCGCCGCCACCAACAAGGACCTCGACCTGGCGATTGCCGCGGGTACGTCCCGCGAGGATCCGTCTGCGAGGTCGCCAACGTCATTGAGTGGGCGGTCGTCGTCTGCGACGGCAACGTGGCAGCGGTTCACGTGTTGAGCGCGCTCTGCCTAAGTGAACGTACGGATTCAGGGCTTGCGAAACAGCGCCTTCGGAATGCTTCCCACCACCACTTGCGTACCGTCGACGACTTCCGCAATCCGGAAATCGATCCCGATGCTGCAGAGCGACAGGGCCTTGGCGGGGCTGAGTCCCTTCTCTTTCACGAGAAAGTCGACGGTTTCCACGACGGCCTTCCGTGTCGCCCGATTCAAGTCGGTGTCGATGCCCATCAGGAAATAACGCGTACCGTTCTCGGCACGAGGTCCGGTGATGGTCTTGCCCTTCAGCACCGTGAAACGAAAGACACCTGTCAGCGACTGCTCGAGCGCGTTGCCGCTCACTTCGCCGTCACCTTGGACGCCGTGGGGATCGCCCACGTAAAAAAGCCCTCCTGGATGGAACACCGGGAGGTACAAGGTGCTGCCGACCTTCAGCTCGCGAAAATCCATGTTTCCGCCGTACGGTCCCGGCGGTCCAGAGGTCTGCATACCCTCGACGCGGACGCCGGGCTGCCCGACCGTGGGATGATCTGGAGCGACGGCCATCGTTCCCATGAACGGACTCATGGGAACCTGGATCGTGTCGGAGAAAAACGCGACCGGGCGTCCATTCGCCATCCCGGTTCGAATCAGGTGGATCGTGCCCGGAGGGATGGCCGGTGCCGGTATTGGATCGCCCGGTGCTGCGCCGTAGCTCGGCGCGAACGCGCCGCTGGTCGAGCTCGTGGCGTTGATCCCATACGGCACTCGCGTCGTCAGCTCCAGCATCGCGACCGCGAGCGTGTCTCCCGGCTCCGCGCCTTCCACGTAAATGGGACCCGTCAGGATATGTCCACCTCCACCGAACTCTCCTGGCGAACGGGCCGCCCGGGCGGCCCACACATCCCGCACGTCCTGCAGGACCTCGTCGGCCTTGACGCCAAGGCCGCCCAGGAAGGTGACCGGGTCCTCCTGCTGGAGGGTGCCGCGATGCGACAACGTGTCGATTCGCACGGCGGCCCCCGATCGCACTCTGGCAACCGGCTCGCGATCGATCGGGAACGATCCGAAGACGACGGTCTTCGGCGTCGAGCGAACATGCACGATCGGTGTCGCCGTCGCAGGGGTCTGCGTAACAAGCTCGGCGCCGGACCATGCGACGACCGAGACGGCCGTGGTCACCGTGGCGACGAGCAGGACACCGGCGCGCTGGGTGCTTCTGAGAGTTTGTGGCATGGCCACGGTTCAGTACGAGATCCGGAAAGCGAGCTGCCCTTCCCGCGGAATGTAGGCGTTCGCCGTGTTCTGCACGGGCTGTCCAAAGATCGCCGTCACGGCGGCGTTGGTCGGGCTGAGCGTCGTGTTGTAGCTCCCGTAGTTGGCGTGGTTGAAGATGTTGTACACCTCGCCAATCAGCGAGGCCTTCACCTTCCCGATGCGCACGTCCTTGGTCAGCCGCAGATCCGTCTTGTATAACGGCAGACCGTGGAGCGCATTGCGCGGGATGACGGCTCCCGAGGCGATGACCAACGGCCCGTTCCACTGACCGGCGACATCGGCGGGTATGGTAATGGCGGGCGCCGGCGCCCCGGTCGGCAACAGGTTCAGCCGGTTGCTCCCGGGCTTCCCGTACGGCGTCGTCCCGATGGTGGCGGCGTAGAGCCCACCCGAACCGTAGAAGTCCGAGACGCTCACGTTGACGCCCCACGGCAACTGGTAGATCAACCATGCGCGGAGCGTATTCCGTTGAAAATCCGACGAGGTGGCATACTCCCCGGCGAGGTAGTTGAACTGATTGTTCGCGCCCGGCGATGAAATCCCGAGCGATCCATCGTCGTGCATGGCCAACATCAGCGTGTAGGTCACGCCTGCTTGAAAGGAGTTCTTGAAGCGGCGCGTCGCGCTGGTCGAGATTTCCGTCTGATCGGCGTGGCCATTGCTGGTGTAGTAGATGATCTGACCGTATGCCGGATTCGGCCTGCCCAGCGATGGATTGGCGCTGTAACCCGTCGCGGGATTATAGAAAAGATTCGGATCGTAGCTGCGGGGCGCCCGATACTCGTTGTAGTGAGTGAGGTCGACATCGACGGAAGTCGCGTCGCCCAGTTGCTTCTGGAAGCCCACGCTGCTTTGCCACGTGTAGGGATTCCGAAAGCTCGGGTCGATGATGCGCGGTGACTGCGCGGGCAGCGGCACCGTCCCCGCGAAGATCGCCGATCCGGTCACGCCGCACGTTGGAGTCGTGATGAACACGGATCCGCTCGGACACTGACCGCTGGTCGGCGGTGTAAACGTGCCGGTCACGGTTTCGCTGAACACCTGCTGGCTGTAGGAAAGGTTGGAGTACGGCGTGCTGTAGTAGAGACCGCTTCCACCGCGGAGGACGAATGAGGGGCTCATCTGGTACGCGAAACCGCCCCGTGGCGCGACGTCGAGATTGTCGTAAATTCCAGTCTTGTATCCGAAATCCCCCGACGTGACGCCATTGCTGATCGCGATCGTGGTCACCGGCACGCCGGGCGGCGAGAACACTCCGAAATCATCGTCCCAGCGGACGCCGTAGTTGACGCTCAGCTTGTTGAGGTGCCAGGTGTCGCTGAACCACAACGCCGCCTCCGGCCGCGGCACGTTGATTTGCCATCCGGACTGGTTGAAGTTCTGACTGTAGAAGTTCACGTACGGATTGAGCGCCGACAGATTCCAGGTCGATGGCGCGAGGGCACTGCTGGCCGGAAGCAGCGCCGACAGATTCGACGGGATCGACGACATGGTGAACCGGCCGGCCTCCAGGATGCCCCAGTAGCCCGTGTGAGCGACGTGGAGGTATTCGCCGCCGACCTTCACGTCATGCGTATTCTTGTGCCAGGTCAGATCGTAGCGCGCTTCCCACTCGCGCTGCCACTCGATGCTCGGCAGATTGTAGGGCGCGCCGATGGTGAGCCCGGGAAAATCGAATTCCGGTGTGCCGGCCACGCTGCCCAGCGCCGTCTGACCGAAAAAGAAGTCGTCGTATCCGAATTTCACCTGCTGCAGGGTGTTGTTGTTGATGACTCTTGACCAGTTGCCGAGGATGTTTGTCGCGTACTTGCTCAGCGCGTTTGCCGTCGACGGGTAACCTCCACCGCCGAGACTGAACGGGTTGTGCGAGTCCCAGCGCGAGCCGCGTACCGACAGCCGGTCCTTGGGCGACAGGACGGCGTCGACGTTGCCGAGAAAGCTTCGCTGGGTAGTGTTCGATGGGAATGTGAACGTTTGACCGCCGAGGCCCGGCGGCGTCGTGAAGATCGTGCTGGGGTTGCGCTCGTACTCGTACGATGCGAAGTAGTGCAGCTTGTCCTTGATGATGGGACCACCGAGCGTCCCACCAATCTGCTGATCGGAGAACGGCAGCACGGTATGCGACACCGGGTCCGCGGCGTTGAATGCATCGCTGCGAAAGAAGCTATAGAAGCTGCCCGTCGGGGTATTGGTTCCAGTCTTCGAGATGGCGTTCACCTGGATGCCTGCCGAACGGCCCTGCGTGATGTCGAAATTATTGGTGGCGATCTGAAACTCTGCGATCGCGTCGCGGCTGAAGGCCGGTTGACCGAAGCTCGAGCTGGCGAGCTTCTGCGAGATCTGCTGGCCGTCGAGGTTGAGCTGGAAGAAGTCGTCATTACTGACGCCAGGCTGAACCGTCACGCTGTTGGCCGTGATGCCCTTGACCATCATGGACAGCTCCATCCAGTTGCGCCCTTGTATCGGGAGACCGTCCATCTGCCGGCGATCGACGTTACCGCCGACGACCGAGGTCGTCACGTCAATGAGCGGCGCCTCGCCGGTCACGGTCACCTGCTCCCCGACCGATGCCACCCGCAAGAGGAACGGCACGGCGCCGCTTTGACCGACCAGCAGCTCCACCGATGGCACGACGACCGTGCCGAAACCGGCGAGCTCGGCCTGCATCTTGTATTTACCTGGCGGGAGCTTGGGCAGCCGGTACGCACCGCGCTCGTCCGTGACCACCACGATCACGCTACCCGTTTCGAGACTGGTGGCCGTCACGGTCACGCCCGGGAGAACGCCCTTCGTCTCGTCTGTCGCCGTTCCCGTGAGGCTGGCCTCTTGAGCGGACGCGGAGGCCGCGCCTATGAGAAGGATCGCCAGCACACCGGGAAGGAACCACCTGCGCGAATGCATACTCGCTTCCCCATCTGACCGCATTGTGATTCGACACCTGGAACGTCGGTGACGTCGGCGCGATGCGTTGTCTTAGGCAAGAGGTATTCCACGAGCGCAGGAACGTGCACGAATGCGATGCCGGCGAATGTGGCCGCATTTTGACGATTTCATCAAACGGTGGACGGCCGAGGCAGCACTCCAATCCGACAATCCTGGCGCCGACCAACGCTGGTCTGACATTTGTGTTTCTTGGCGCGCTCCCAGCACCGTGGGCGATGTCGCAGATGGCGGGCGAGTGACGGCGTATGGGTCGGGCGTGATGACGCAGATCCGTGACGGCGGATCCGATCGACTCACAAGTTTGTCTGATCGATGGCTAACACCTACAAATAAGTCTCGACGTCGCCGAATGGCGAGCGATTCCGGAGCAGGTCACGGCGGTGCCGACCCAAAACGCGTTCTCCTCCAATTCCGAGTTCGCGACAGGCCTCGAACAACGCGTGTGGTTCGGTCGAATGGAAAGGCTCTGGTCCCGTGTTCAGAATGGCCACGGTCGTCGACGGTCCGACGCGGTCGTCGGCGGTTTCGGCGAGCGGCGATCGAGTGGTGTGTGTGATGATCGGCAGTGTGGGTCAGGCCGCGTCGCGTTGGGTGATTAGATCCCATCGATCCCGTGGCGTCAATGCCGACCACGACTGTGCCGGCAAGCCCGCGTAGAAGTCACGCACCGTCGTCACGTCGTGTTTCAACGTGCGCTCGACGATTTCCCCGGTCTCGCGATCCAACATCGCGATGGTCTGTTGCGCCGCGTGTAAGTCGCAGCCGATAATGCGCATCTTGGCCTCCTTCGACCCGAGCGCTGTGAGGGTGGACACCGCACAGTCTACGCGGGCCGTCGTGAGGCCGACGTCGTTATGACATCATTTTGGCGACGGCGCGCCTCGTCATGCGCAGCTTCTCGGTCTGCTATGGCGGGCGACGTCGAGGATCAGCGCTGCGGAGCGCCCGCGCGTCCCATGATCGGCCATACGTCTACGATTTGTTCGCCACGCGTCACGTAGTAGCGATCGTACACGTTCGTGCTCATGTCCAGATTGGAAGGATACACTTCCACACGCTCCCCGAGCTTGAAGCCGCGGTCGCCAGCGTCCCACACGAGGATGCCGTACTCGGCTCCCTGGGTTTCAACCTTGACCTCGGGGCGGCCTTTCACCCGGTCGGTCGGCGTCAACAGCGCCTTGTTCCCGGCATCTATGGTGCAGCGGTGCGGATGCCTCCGACTGATTACCGTTGTCATGACGGTCAGGGCCATGCCGAAATCGTCGAAGACGTGGGAGTCGTTCTTGCCGCCGATCTCGCGGTAGAGCGTATCCATGAACACGAAGGAGCCCGCCTGCAACTCTGTCAGCCCCTGGCTCTCTGAATCGATGTTGTAGGTTCCAGTGCTGCCTCCGGTGACGATGTCTATCGGCAGACCGGCGGATCGGGCAGCGGCCACACTTTCAAGCAGGCCTGCGGTATCTTCGCGCGACTTCTTCTTGCGATCATCCCAGCCGTGCGTGTGTGCGGCCGCACCTGCGTATCCCATCATGCCGACCAGTGTCAGATTTTTCGAACGATCGACCTTCTTGGCGAGATCGAGCGCAGGTGCTCCGATCTCAATTCCGTGGCGCGTCAGCCCGGCGTAGACATCGACGATCGTTCTGAGCTTCAGCCCGTCGGCAGCCGCGGCGGCTTGCAGCCATTCCGCGGCGAGCGGATCGTCGACCACGGTGCCAAACGTCGGATCGTGCTTGGCCAACGCGATGACGCGGCCGATGTTGTTCTTGCTGGTCGGCTGGCGCGTCAGCAGGATGTTGCTGATCCCGGCGCCCGACATCAGTTCGCACTCGGCCACCGTGGCGCAGGTCACGCCGATCCCTCCAAGAGCGATTTGGCGTCTGGCGATGTCCGTGCTCTTGTGCACCTTCACGTGGCCGCGCAGATGAATGCCGGTCGTGCGACAATGAGTCGCCATCTTGCGCAGGTTGGCCTCGAACATCTCCTGATCGACGAGCATGCAGGGCGTCGGCAAATCCTCTTTGTAGAGGTCCTTCCAATCGTGACGCGCGATCCGCCCTTCGACTTCGGCAAAGCGATTGCGTGTGTCAGCAAAAGTCGCGGCGCCACCGGCAATGAGCGCCGCTGACGTCTTCAGCAGATGTCGTCTCGAGACCATTGACTACCTCCGACTCCGTGCGCATGCCGGCGCCCTCGATCATCTGGTCCGTATCGAAGGCACAATATCAGCATCCGTGCCGGTGCTGACGACATTTTTGATGGTGGCAACCTGTGAACGGCGGCATCCTCACGCCGAACACCTCTCCCGTGTTCACCGAAGGCGCGAGTCGAGGCACGGCTGATACACTACGCTGCGGCCTACGACGCGGCCGGAATACGGTCCGGCGGCACGAGAGATCCCCTCGACAGCGAAAGGCACTGCTCAATGATCCCCAATCGACGACGCGTCGCTCGACGGTGGTGGGGCGTCACGCTCTGTGGACTGGTCCTTGGTGTCGGACTCCTCCACGCGCAGACGCCCAAGCCGCTCAAAGTGTTCATCTCCGTCGACATGGAAGGTGTGACCGGCGTCGTCCAGCCCGCGCAGCTGTTGCAGCAGGGATTCGAGTACGAACACTTCCGCCAGATCATGACGGACGAAGTGAAGGCGGCCATCGAGGGCGCCACGTCCGCCGGCGCAACCGAGTTTATTGTGTGTGACTCGCACGGGAATGCCCAGAACATCCTGATCGATCAGCTCCCGGATAACGTGCGCATCGTGCGTGGCATGCCGCGTCCGCTGTCGATGATGCAAGGGATCGACTCGACCTTTGGCGCGGTGGTGTTCGTCGGCTATCACGGGAGCGAATTCGCCGTCGACGCCGTTCGCGGCCACACCATTTCGAGCGCCAAGCTGCTCGGTGTCAGACTGAATGGTATGGAAGTCACCGAGGGCATCATGAACGCCGGCATCGCCGCCCAGTTCGGCGTGCCCGTTGTCTTTGTATCGGGCGACCGTGTGGCGGTCGATCAACTCCGGGCGGTCGCGCCGTGGATTGAAGGCGCGATCGTCAAGGAAGGCCTGGGATATCACTCGGCGATCACGGTCACGCCCGCGCGGGGCCGCGCGATGATTCGCGACGGCGTCGCCAAGGCCGTACGCAACGTGTCCAACGCCAAGCTGTACAAGATCGCAACGCCTGTGCAGCTGGATCTGGGTTTCAAACTTACGATCGACGCGGAGCGCGCCGCGTACGTGCCGGGACTGACGCGGATCGACGCGCATAACGTGCGGGGCACGTTCCCCGATGTGATTTCGATCGGAAAGTTGATTGAAGTGCTGACCAGTCTGGAAGCCCCATAGGAGGGTTCAAGGATTCGTGTGACGCTGCGTCGCGAGTGTTTCGATCACGTGATCGTCTTCAACGAAGCGGGTCTAAACGGCTGATGGCCCACTATTGTTCGTACCACGAACGGTCCCGCACGCACTTGGCGCTGGACAAAGACACGCCGATGCCTCGTCCCGTCACGCCGCCAGCCGATGGTACCGTCGTGGGGTGGTCGAACGTCGCCTTCCTGGTGAACTGATGGCGCTGGAAAATCGCCTGTCGCGAGGTTGTGGCGATGGACAGCCCTGTTGCTACTCTCGCTGCAGCAACGGACGAAGCTCGGTCAGGCTTTTCAGGCGATCCAGCGCAAAGATTTGCTCGCTCAGCCGCATCCACTGGGCAGTCCCGACCACGGGTACGATGAGGTCGCGGCATTTGGCCGTCACCTCGTCGCGAGTCATCGGGTTCTCAGCCGTGCCACGGACCGCGCTCACGTGTTCGGTCAAGAGCGTTCCATCCCTCAGCGTAACCTCGACGATCGCCTGGCGGCCGGTAATCGCCGGGTCGTTGGCGATCAGACGAACCTTGGCACGATGCCGGACGATCACCGGATCGTTCATGCGCGGCTTGTCGTGCGCCGAGCGAAACGACGCCGTACCGTCGAGAAGCATGACCGCCATCATGTGCTGCAGGCTGATATCCGGCATGTCGCGGTTGTCCACCACGTCGCCGCCGCTCACACGCACGACCATCGTCCGTACGTCATCGGCTGAAAACGGCCGCCGCGCTCGCAGGTTTTCGAGCGCGTCGAGCGGCGCCTGGATCGGCGATCCGACTGTCCACTTCTTGATGTTCGTCCGCATCACTTCATAGCGAGCGCCGAGGCGATCGACGAGCAGGTCCAGCGACACGCGCGCCGGATCCGCCCCGGGAGCATTGGCGACGATGAAGTTGTTCTCGCCCGAAAAAATATCGTCGATGCCGCTCCAGCCCGCCTGCACAAGCAACGCCGAAGTCACGCCGCTCCGTGCTGGCATTCCGCCGAACGCGAACGCTTTCTCGATGTGATCGGTATCGCGCGACCACGCGGCGATGCCGGATGACTGCTGCGCGGTGTAGTCGAGCAGCCAGTGCATCTGCTGCGGCGTCAGGCGGGCAGCGCAGCCGGCGGCAGCCGCCGCGCCGAACACGCCGGCGATGCTGTGACTGCTCTTGTAGGTCTGGGGTCCAGCGGCACGCAACGTTGCCATGACCCGCGAGCCAACGTCGTAGCCAAGGACGACAGCGCGGAGAAAATGCGCGCCTTCGATGCCGAAATGCTCGCCGGCCGCGAGCGCCGCCGGCACGACCGCGCAGCCCGGATGCCACACCGAAGGCGCGTGCGAGTCGTCGGTCTCGTCCGCATGGGCGAGCACGCCGTTGACCAGTGCCGCCTCGATGGCGCCGATGCGGAGGGGCGAGGCAACGACTGTCGCCGTGGCTGGTCCACCGTACGCCTTCGCGAAACCAAGCGCCGCACGCCCCGGTGCCAATTCCGCACCGGAGATCATCGCCGCACACGTGTCGAGAACGTGCTGCTTCGCCTTTTCGAGCACGTCCGCCGGCAGCGGCCGCGCCAGCGCCGCGCTCATGTAGTCGCTGAGCGCGCGCATCGCTGGACCCGCGGGCGGCGACACGACCTGTGGTCCGGCCTGAGCCTTGACGCGACGTACGCGAAGCCAAGCACCTCCCGCAGCGAGCGCGGCAGTCTGCCGCAACAGCGTCCGACGCGTCCATTTCGAAGGCTTCATGACGACTCCTGTTGACTAGAAGCGCTTGGCCGCTTTGGGCGATTGTGACGCCGTATGAATCATCCGTCGCTGAGGTACTAGACGGTGCGCGGTTCTGACAGGCGTCTCTGTGATCATCGGCGCAAGGAAACTGCCGCCCTGCGATGTCTTCGAATCGTTCGCGGTGGGCGCCAAGGATATCAAAAGAACTCGATCAGATTGACGAAATGCCGTTAACCAGAAGTCGGGCGCCTGAGCGGTCGATTGGTGACTGCGCCCCGCAGCGCTTGGCAGAATCCGTTCGTCGCGCGTCTGATCGGGACCCTGCGGCGAGGGTGTCTCGATTACGTGATCGTGTGGAATGAGCGATCCCTCCGACGCACCCTCAAGCTCTTCCTGGCCTATTATCACGAGTGGCGGCCCCATCTCTTCTTGGACAAGGATGCGCCGATCGCAGGTCGACGAAAAGAGCAATATCCAAGCGCTCGACCGCACCCGCCCCGTCTTGGCGCTGCGACCCCACGTTCCCGAGCGGCAGACGCACCATTACATTCGACATGGGACGAAGACGCTGTTTGCCGCCGTGCGCTTGCTGGACGGCGTGGTTGTCGGCGAGTGTCACGCGCGGCATCGAGCGAAAGAGTTCATCACGTTTCTCAAGCGGCTCGATCGCGAAACCGCGGCCAGTTTGGATCTGCATCTGATCGTCGACAACTCGAGCACGCACAAGAGTCCACCGGTGCGGCGATGGCTCGCGCGTCATCCGCGCGTGCACTTGCACTTCACGCCGACGAGCAGCTCGTGGCTCAGTCTCGTCGAGCGATGGTTCGCCGAAATCACGCGGACCCGGTTGCGCCACGGCACCTTCGAGAGCTTGCCGGTCCTGCAGCGCGCGATTCGCGAGTATCTCGACCATTACAACCGCTCACCGAAACCGTTCGTCTGGACCAATGACGCCGATACGATCCTCGGGAAAATCGCCCGTGTATCGAACCGTTAGACGCAGGACACTAGGCGTCACGCTCGCCGGCGGCACGATGCCATTCAGGCGCAGGTACACCGCCATTTGCCCGTAGATGTCCCATGTGTGGCCAATCAGGAAGTACATGAGGCGCGCTTGAGTGGAGTCGCCGAGAAATCGCAGCACATCAGGGACTTGAACGACCTGTAGCATCGTCTCACTGGTGCGTTCCTTGATGATGGTCGTCCCCCAGTCGAAGGCGTCGGCCAGCGCCTTCAAGATCTCGCTCTTCGACGTCGCCTTGGCGTTCATGGCTGGCGGCGGAGTCTTGGGCTGGAGCAACTGCAGAACGCGCACGTTGACCGTCGCGACGTGCAGAATCTGCTCGCCATAGTTGCGCTGGGCCGGCGTCGACTTGTAGTCAAACTTGGCCTCTGGCATGGCATCTGCGATCTTCATCATGCGATCTTTCATCGCGACCCAGTCGCGTAATACCTCGGTCTGGACGGGGCCGACCGATTGTGCGGCGACCGGCGTTCCTGCGGAGCCAACGGCGAGAACCAGGCACGTCACGAGCGTCTGCATCAGTCGTTTCATGAAAGTCCTCCAGGGGATAGGCGCGCTTTCAGTTCAAAGTGCGTCGACTGCGATCGGCCTCGATTCGTCGGCTGCGTTCCCGCGAGTCCTTGGCCGGCCGCGCTGGCGGCGGACCCGACGGCGGTTGCTGCGCCGAGGGGGACGATCTCAGGAAGCCATTTCATGCGACCATCCATCTGCACGATACAGTGCGCGCAGCCCCGTGCACGTGGTCTTCCGATGAAAGGCGTGGATTCCTGACGAAGGGAGGGTCGTGTGGGACGAAACTGTCTTTTCACGCATCTGGCGGTGCGTCGGTTAACCCAGGGCCGTCCCGCCGCGCAGGCGATGCAGAGCGATCCTCAGCGACTCGCTTCCAGAACTAATCCGAGCAGCGTTCGATTTGGCGCGGCATGCCCGCCGCTGATCGCGTGAACGGTCCGCACGATCGCCGCGTTCACGGGCGTCGGGACGCCGCATCGCCGGCCGACGTTCAACACGTATCCGTTGATGAAATCGATCTCGGTCGTGCGCCCCCGCTCGAAGTCCTGGAGCATCGAGGGCTTGATGTCCCCGTAGCTGTTCAGGATCTGGCCGAGCCATGCGTTGTGCGCGTCGCTGGGAACGCTTCGCCCGTCCCAGGCCGACGGCATCGGGTCCCTACCGCCCGCGTCCGCTGCAGCGTGTGCTACATCGCGCTCTCGACGGGCACCGCTTCATCGTGGCGGTCTGTCACCGCCGGTTCGGGAAGAGCGTCCTGGCGGTCAACCAGCTTCAGAAAGGCACGCTTACATGTCAGCGCCCCCGCCATCCCCATTGAGCTGGATGTCCCGATGACCCATCCATCAGCCCGATGGGGATGGATGAAGGGCTTCCGTGATCGCGCGATCCGTATAGCCGGAAATGAACAACACCCTGAGGGCGGGCCGGCTTCGACGAGCTTTCAGGACGTGCGCGGGATTCGCCACAGCATCCATAGGCGGTTGTAATATTTGCGGACCAGAGGCGGGTTCCAATGGTACGGCGGAGGTGGAAGATGGTTTCGAGGCGGTCGCTCGAAGCGTGCGTCGCAGCCCTCGCGCTAACGCTTGCCATGGCGGTGGGCAGCACCATTGCTGCGACGCGTTCCGGTTCGATCGCGTCATTGGCGCGGAGCGACGCGCTTCCCATCGTGGATGTTCACGGCCACCTGAACGGGGACATGTCGGCGGCGCATCTCGTCGACCTGATGAATCAGAGCGCGGTGCCGCGGATGATCCTGATGCCGCGAACGTTCAGCAGACCGAATAGCGGAGGATTTGGCAGTGACGAGCAGGCCGTGGCATTGGCGAGAGCCTATCCCGGGCGTTTCATCCCGTTCGTCGCAGGTCAACGCGATCTCCTGAATGACGCGCGGCGCTGGCTAAAGCCGGACCGCCAGGCTGACGCGCTTCTGCGCGAGATGGAGGCAGAGCTCCAGAGCCGGCAGTTCTACGGCATTGGCGAGCTGATCATTCGTCATTACCCCTTTCAAGGAGAGCACAGCGGTCAGGAGCGGAACATCCCGGTCAACACACCGCTCATGCAGCGGCTGGCACAACTGGCGCAGCGTTACGACGTCCCGCTGCTCATCCATGCTGAAGGCGAACCAGACGTCGTCGCCGGCATGCAAGAACTCCTGGCGCGGAATCCCAAGACGCGTATCATCTGGGCGCACAGTTGCGGGCGGAGCTCCGCCGAGATCATCCGCCGTGAGCTGACCGCACACCCCAATCTCTGGTGCGATCTCGGCGGCATGCTCAATGCGGCGTTCGCACCGTACGGCCGGTATTGGCCGAAGCAAACGCCCTGGATGTTTCTGATCGAGGATGGCACTGGCCGGCTGCTGCCGGAGATGAAGGCGCTGTATGAGGCCTTCCCCAGCCGGTTCTTTCTTGGAACCGATCCGGCCTTGACTCCATCGCTCAGGCAATACGCTCGGCGGATCGAGAGGTTTCGAGAACTGCTCTCCGGCCTCACGGCCGATACGGCGCAGCGTCTCGCCTTCGAGAACGCCGACGAAATGTTTCATCAACGCAGCCAATGACTCGTTCCGCGCCGTGCACTATGCTCCGGCCACGATCAACGTTCGGCTCGCGGCAGTTCGGGGCGGCGTACGAGGCTGCCGACGCTGGTCGACGCGTGTCAGACCCAACTGGCGGCCTGTGATCGCGCCATTGAGGCACATGTCCAGGTGCTGACGGCCGCCCTGGAGGCGCCGCCGACGCCGCTGCCCGCGCCACGCGTCAACCGCAAGCGAGCGGACAACGAACCACCCTTCGAGATCCGCACGCCTCTCCATCACCTCACTGGCGGCGTCGATCTCACACAAATTGGCGGCATTGCTCCGTACACCGCGCTGAAGCTCATCGCCGAGATTGGTACCGACATGCGCCGCTGGCCAACCGAAAAGCACTTCACCTCGTGGCTGACCCTCGCGCCCAAAAACAACGCCTCCGGTGGACGCCTGCTCAGCTCTCGGACGGTGCGGTCAGCCAATCGCGCCGCGGTGATTTTGAGGATCGCCGCGATGACTCGCGGCAAGGCCCTCACGTGGCGTGGCTCGGTGAGTCTAGGTTTGGTCGGGCTGAGTCTTCGGGACCCAACTTCGCGACGACTGGGACTTGACCACCGCATCGACAGAGCCAAGTGGCATAGTTCAGGTTGATCCTCGCCAGTCCGCGCGAGACGCCATTCACTACCACCGGAACCTCACGCAGCTTCGATGCCATCACCTACTGCCTTTCGTGAGCGCGACCAGGGGGTTCGCGACTCTCGGCACGCGACGCTCGCCGTCGCAGTGTGGACCGGTCATCACTATTTAGCTCAGAATCCGCCGAATGATCCAGGAAACCAAGAGCGCCAAGGCAGCGGCGCTCGCGACCACTAGCGAGACCGCGAACCCGATGTTCCAAAGCGCGGACCTACTGCTTGCCTTCGAGATCACCGCGGAAGCGACAATGCCACAGACGCACGCTGCGAGCATCGTGGCCAGGACGAAGGCCATGGTGGCGCGCAGTATAGCCCGATGCTTACCTACGAGATGCGCGTGGGCTCTCGCACACGCAGCCTTCGCACCTTGCACCTCACTGGGCGCGGTGCACCCGGATACGGTGCCGCAAGGCGGTCCATCCGACCTTGATCGCCTTCCAGAATCGCTGATTGTCGCGTCGGTGTTGAATCGCGCTCAACGTTGCGAACGTGCCGAAAGTCGCGCCGATCATCGCAGTATCGGGCCACCAGGGCAGCGAAGTTCGCGCGAGGAAATGCGCGAGGAGGCCGAAGATCGTCGTCGCGACGAGAAAGACTCTCACGAAGAACATGGTTCGTACATGTCAGGGCGGGATCAATCGTGATGCAGCCAGCCAGCGCGAACGAGCATTTCCTTGGCAACCTCCGTCACCGAACGCTCATCATTCAGTAATGAAAAGTCCTCGACCGCAGCGGCGCTGAGCGCAGCATCCAACTCGGCAACTCGTCGGACGTACTGCCCCTGCGACATTCCTGGTTCTCTAACGCGCACATACCGTCGAAATCGACGGTGGCGTGGACGATTCCGCACTGCCCGAGCAGGTCGGACGCCTCCGCCACAACGGTCGTCTTGCCGACGCCCATCGATCCGGTGACAACCAACAGTCGGGCGCATCCCTGCACGGTTCTGCCATTCTACCTATTCAGGGCTGCCGAATCGGCGGTGATGAGCGCGCTAGAAGCCCGTGGTACATGTGGCGCTTTCAATCACGTTTTCGTGCCCACGCACGTGCACGCGGCGGAGCCCATCCGTAGCGATGAGCGCGATTATGATTGAGCGACGGTTCTGCTGATTCAGTTCGTCGTCTTTGCCGTCTGTGGCCCCGATGGGCGCTGTCGAGACGGACCAAACACGAATAGTCGCGGCTTACTATGTCCGTGACCCCACAGCAGCCGGCTTCGTCGCCTTGACGCCCGCTCGCCGACGCGACCTTCGCTCGATCTGTTGGCGCGGGCGAATCGACACGTCCACATGTCCCCCGAGCGCGGTCGCGACGCGGACGAGCGTCCTCAGCTCAACGTTCTTGGGCTGCGCAGACTCCAGCTGCGCGATCGCCGATTGGGTGATACCGAGCCGATCGGCCAATTGCGCCTGGGAAAGTCCCCGCGACTCACGGAGCGCCACGAGATCCTGCGCGACATTGATCGCCGCAAGTTCTTCCTCAACCTGCGTCTGAAACGCTGCTGACCCCTGAATGAGCCCATCCAGCCACTTGTCCGCCGCCACAACCGTCGCATGCTTTCTCATCGATCACCCTTGCGACTCGCCGCTAAGACTTCAGCCTGTAAGAGTCGAATGCGCCGAAGAACCGCCGCTGGAATGTCGTCGCGCTTCTTGACGATTCCGTCCAGCAATACAATCCGCTGGCCGGGAAGGAACATGTAAGACACGCGAACGGCGTGTTTCACACTCCGCAGCTCGAACAACCCCTCGCCGAGCGCCTTCGAGTGCGGCGGCCGGAGCAGGTTGCCTCGCTCTCGCAGCGCGACGAGCAACGCCGCAGTCTCTGCCCGCGCCGCTTCCGGCAACTGCTCGACGAACGCAGCCGCGGGTGCCTCAAGCCAGCACGCAACCCGCATCCGCTCCGCTGTCCCGGGGAGGGCTCGGCTCTACGCTCAGGAACTCGAGTTCGGATCGATGTTCTGGTTGAGGCGCAGGACGTTGGCGGGATCGAACTTGCGCTTGATCATCGCCAGGCGTGCGTAGTTCGGTCCGTAGGCCGCCCTGACCAGTGCGTCACTCGTTTCGCCCAACTGGTTCGAGTACACCCCCTTCGAGAGGGGCTGCAGGGTGTCGCGCAGGTTCTTGACCCAGCGCACCGTCGCCGCCTCTTCTTGCGCACTACTCCAGCGCCCCATGATGTCCAGCTCGTAGCCAGGGCTCCGCAGCGGAAATGCCGTGTCACCCGCAGGGACGCGCGAGATCGCACCGTAGAGTGGCACGATGAATACGCGGGTGCCCGGCGGTGCCGCCGTCGCCGCGGCATTGATCGTGGTGATGGCATCACTCGTCAACGTGGGCAGGAAGAGGTTCGTCTGGAAGTGCGCGCCTGCTGTGTACGGGTTGATAGTCGCCTGCGTCGCGAGATACGACGCGACACCGATGCGGTCGTCCGATGGCGCGAGGGCGCGAAGCGGCGCCAGCAGGTCGGTCCCGTGCCGCGCGTCGCCACAGTGGCACACCAGCATGTGAAAGCGGGGTCCATCGACAGAGGGCAGCACCTCGCCGACGACGTTCATCTCGTCGGGCGCGGTGCTGACGAACTGGACGAACGCCTGGAGCAGCTCCGGAATGCGCCCGGGTGGGTAGGTCAACGTGCCGGCCAGCACCGTGGTCAGCGAATGAAGACGGTACGAGAGTGCCGTCACCACGCCGAAATTCCCCCCGCCGCCGCGAATCGCCCAAAACAAGTCCGGGGTAGCGTCGTGACTGGCCTCAATGCGACGTCCGTCGACAGTGACGACCTGAGCTGACAGCAGGTTGTCGCAGGTGGCGCCGTACTTCGACATCAGGAGCCCTTCACCGCCGCCCATCGTCAAGCCGGCCACACCGACCGTCGGGCACCCGCCCATGACTGTCGCCAGGCCAACGCGCTGGGTCGCCGTGTCCACGTCCCGAGCGAGCGCCCCGGCCGCGGCACGCGCGACGCGCCTCTTGGCGTCGACGTCCACGGTATGCATACCGGCGAGATCGATCACCACCCCGCCGTTGCAGACGCCAAACCCCGCCCGACTGTGGCCACCGCCGCGCACGGCCACTGGCAGGTGCAGTCGCTGGACGAAGGCGAGGGCCCGCGCGACGTCAGACGCGCCGGCGCAGCGCACGATCAGCGCCGGATGTCTGTCGAACGCACGGTTGAAGACCTGGCGTGCCGTGTCGTAGACGGGTGTCGCGGGCGTGATGACCTGCCCGGCGATTTCTGCGGAGAGCCGCCGGATCGCCGCAGCGTCAATGGGAGCGGCGCCATTCTGGACGATCGCCGCGCCCGGCAGGTGGCGGGCAGACCCGAGCCGGCTGGCGCAGAGCGCCATCGCAGCGGTTGCGGTTCGTTGTACAAACTGTCGGCGCGTCGTTGGCGGCATGCTGCCTTAGCTTACGCCATCCGTATCTCAGTGACTCGCGCCGTGCCAGCGTCGCCGCGGACGCCCTCACGACCTGAAACCGCGGCATGCGCCCTTGGCGCTGACTTTATGCGCTAACCGCTGGACGCGTCAGAGTGGGCATCGCGGCATCCGCCAGGATGTGAACGCTGAGAAACGCCGCGACGTTGTTCTGGAATGCGATTCCGGTCTCGGTCGCGCTTCCCGCTCAGGCCGCAACGACCGTGATTCGCGCCGATTGTCGTGACCTGGCCTTGTTCTTGATTACGATCTCCACATCCTTGCCCAAGGCATTAAGGAACGTCATGAGACGCTCAACCGAGAATCCTGTGAGCTTGTAGTTCTTAAGAGCCGACACCTTTGGCTGGCTCAAACCGAGAAGCGTGGCCGCGGCCGTTTGGGTGAGGCCCCGGTGCTCGAGCACCTGGTTCAGCGCGTACGCTAGCCGCACCTTCGCCTGGCGTTCGGCGGCATCCGGATATCCGAGATCCTCGAATACATTCGTGGATCCTCGAGTGATCGTGGCCGATTCACCGCGTCGTTTTGCCATAGAATTCCTCGTAGTCTCTGTGCGCTCGCTTCAGTCTTTCCTCGACCAGGCCCACGTCTCGGCTGGCCGTCCGGATGCCGGACGGCGACTTTTTCTGAAACGCGTGGAGCACGTACACCGCCCTCTCAAATCGAACCGTATAGATCGCTCGATACGCGTTGCCGTCGTGCGACTCAACAATCTCCAGCACACCGGGACCGAGGCCCTTCCACGGCTTCGCCGTCGGCGCGGTTCCGCCGAACTGCGCTATGGGCAAGAGCGTTCCCCATGTCGTCCTTCACAGACGCCGGAAAGCTCAAAAAGTCGCGCTTGGCCGAGCCGACCCAATGCAACGGCTTCTCGTCGGCGGCCGGAACACGACGCACTTGGTCATTATCCCTGTTTGGGGATATTCGGGCAAGCGAGTCCTAATTCGGGTAGTCGCTCAGTTTCAGCTCTGACAGGGTTTTTGGCCACTGGGGCCGACAAGCTCGATACCGATGATCTTTGCCGTCCGCGTCGAAGTCTGCGATCAACCTCTCGCCACGAGCGGTCACATACGGCAGCTCATCACTATGATCTGGTGTCCCTTCTACAAAACGAACGTAGCAGACCTGTTGTGAAATCGTTGTCTTCTGGCACTGTCCGGCCATAGTGGTTTATCCAATGAGGCCGACGATTTCCTCGATCGACCAGATGTGATCCGCGATGCTCGCTTCCATCGCTGGCGTCACGCGGAGCGTCTGATGGACGCGTTCGTCTACCTCGGGTCGAGACTCTCCAGCAACGATCCGGCGACTGCTGCGCGGGCCTCAGTCGGGAGCACCAGTGCGTCCTTCAGAATCACTGCGGCTTCGCGTTTCATCGTCTGATTTTAGCAGCCTGTGCGCCCGCCAAGGTCCGTGTCGACCCTGGACGGCGAACCGTCGATCCGCGGCTTCAGCAAAGCGCCCTGACACAACGATGAGGGGGTGATGGAGGCGGTGATGGAGGGGGTGATGGCGCCGGGGGAACCATCTCTCCCCTTCGCGGGGGAGTACCAGAGCGTGCATCACACCGGAGGCGCCGATTCCATATCCGTACAGATCGCTTGGCTGCTCCCGTACGAACGATGCTCGCCCGGCGTTGCGAGGCATGGCGTGTATTGTTGACTTTTCGGCACACGAAGTCAGGGGCCTCTCAGGTGGGTGAACCGAAGCCTGAGAGTATATCGATGGATATTAGAGAATCAGCGAAGACTTCGGGAACGAAGTGCTGGGCCGTGCTTGCCGGCTGGAGGTCAACGCCGACGTCCGGCGACGCCGGCATTTGCTTCATGTAAGCTGCAGCGGTAGCGCCGCCGTAGAGAGAGTTTCTATACGCCCGTCTCTATCCAGTCACCCGACGTCGTCGGGTCATGTCGGCCAGCCGGGCGGGGGGCAAAAGCTTGGTCAATGATCTGCCCTCCTTCGAGTCGTCGAGTCGGTCGTGGCGACCGGCCCGGTCAAATCGGAAGAAACGCATACGTCACGACAAGGAAGCCTATAAGGATCGCAACGTCATCGAGCGCTGCTACTGCAGGCTCAAGGACTTCAGGCGCATCGCAACGCGCTACGACAAACTCGCTCGGAATTACTTCTCAGCCCTGTGCCTCGTTGCCGCCGTGGCATTCTGGCTTTAGTCGTGCGCGGTTTTCCGCTTTTGGATAAACATGGTGAGCGTGTCGGCACCCGGATGACGACGGGAAACCATGAAGGGGAGCTTTGAATGAGCTCGCAGCGAGTGTCGGGAACCGCCGGGCAACGAACCATTGCCGTCCTGGGCTCGGCGGTTTTCTTCGTGGTCGCCCCATTTACGTTGGCGGGGCTCGTTCCATGGTCGATCACGGGTTGGCAACTCCGGCCGCCGTTCCTTGGTCTGGAGCTGACGCGCGGCATCGG
>DASZFS010000424.1:0-2557 GCA_035939575.1 Vicinamibacterales bacterium
GCTGCATCGCGCGGCCGCGGAGCCGTTGTGGCGCTCGCTGGCGGCGCTCGACGCCTATCGGCGGCGCTTTGATTCAACGCCCGAGACGCTGACCAATGCCATTCTGCTCGGCACGCTCCTCGCGCCTCTTGGCCTGCTGACGCAGCTGCCTGAGAGCGGTGGCAGGCACCGGGGTCAGACTGCCGGGTCAGACGCGGGTCCCACCCACGAACGGCCCCGTGGACCGCGACTGGGGAGTTTGCCGCTCGCGAGGCGAGACATCGAGCGGCTGCAACAGATCATCAGCCTTCAGCGACGGCTGCGAGACACCTCGGTCAGCTCCCGCGCCCAGCGCGCGCTGGTGCACCGGCACGTCTTCAGGGACGCGCTGACGTGGCTGGACGTGCACGGCCACGCGCCGGAGCTGGTGGAACACTGGAAAGCGTTGCTTCCCGAGCCCGGCGCGGCCCACGCCGGTCGGCCGGCGGGAGAAGGCGAGGGCGAGACCCAGACGTTCGGACGCCGACGCCGCAGACGCCGGCGCAGGAGACGGGTCAGTCCAACGCCGGAACATTAAACGGCTGGGTAGGGCTGGAGACTCATGGTCGCGTGTAGTTGCCTTCGCCCGGCAACTGTCACCGGTTGAGAGCCGTGAGCCGCCCTACGCTGCTACTTCTTTGATTGTCTTGTACGGCCTGGCGAGGCGCAGGGCCACCAGCAGCTTGATGATCGGCCACGCGGGATCGATCTCGCTCGCGCGGAAGCTGAATTTCGGACTGCGCGGGTACCCGTGATGGTTGTTGTGCAGTCCTTCCCCGCCGGTCAGGAGCGCAATGAAGCGGATGTTCGTCGCGGTGTTGTCGAAATTCCGGTAGCCAACGTGATGGCACAACCCGTTAATGGACGAGGACAACACGAACACGTACATCACCGCGTGAATACCCGCCGCCAGCAGACCCCACCCGAGCCCGAGCACCACGCAGAGCATGGCCGTGCCGATCGCAAGCCCGAGCACTCCGTGCTTGAACACGTGACGATCCCACCAGCCGATCTTGATGTCACGCGCATAGCGCTCGACGACATCGGTGTGCTTCACTTCGCGGATGTAATAGAAGACGTTGCCGAGTTGGACCTTCCAGAAGCCTTCGAGCGCAGGGCTGTGCGGATCCCCTTCTTCGTCGGTGAAGGCATGGTGCTTCCGGTGCACGGCCACCCATTCCCTCGTCAGGATGCCCGTAGTCATCCACAACGTGAACTTGAACATCCACTCGAGCGCGGGATGCACCGTGAGCGCCTTGTGGGTCGCCGTCCGGTGCAGGAAGATCGTGGTCGAGAACACCGCGACTTGAGTGACGATGGCGGACACGACAAGCGTGACGAGGAGCGACACCAGCACTAACACCTCCGAAAAAGACCCGGAAAACGTTCAATTGTAACACATTAGCCGTGTCGTCGCTCGAACTCGCGCATGAACGCGACGAGCGCGTCGACCCCCTCTTCGGGGAAGGCGTTGTAGATCGAGGCACGCATGCCACCGACCGATCGGTGACCTTTGAGGCCGTCCAGCCCGGCAGCGGTCGACTCTTTCACAAAGAGCGCCTCGAGATCCTCCGAGCTCAGGCGAAATGTGACGTTCATGAGCGACCGGCACTCCTTGTGCGCCGTGCCCCGGTAGAAACCCGAGCGATCGATCTCCGCGTACAGTTTCTCGGCCTTGCGCAGATTGACGCGCTCGATCGCGGCGAGCCCACCCTGGGCGAGCAGCCACTTCATCACCAGCCCCATGGTGTAGACAGCGAACGCCGGCGGCGTGTTGTACAGCGATCCATTCTTTGCATGGACGGCGTAGCTCAGCATTGACGGCAGTGATTTGGACGATCGCGCCAGGAGATCGTCGCGGACGATGACCACGGTGACGCCGGCCGGACCCATGTTCTTCTGCGCGCCGGCGTAGATCAGCGCGTGGCGCCCGATGTCGATCGGGCGGCTGAACATGTCCGAGGACGTGTCGCTGACGAGCGGGACGGTGCCGACATTCGGCAGCTGCTTGTATTCCGTCCCTTCGATCGTGTTGTTCGACGTCATGTGCACGTACGCGGCGTTTGGCGTCAAGGCGAGCTCGTCCTGGCGAGGAATCCTCGAGTAGCCTTCCCCGCTCGTGGTGGCCGCCACGTTGACCGTGCCGACTTTCTGCGCTTCCTTGATCGCTTTCTCGGCCCACGACCCGCTGTCGATGTAGTCGGCCGTCGTACCCGGCGTGAGCAGGTTCATCGGCACCATGCTGAACTGCAGGCTCGCGCCGCCCTGCAGAAACAAGATGGTGTAGTTCGGCGGAACGCCGGCCAGCGTTCGGAGGTCGGCCGCGGCGTCTGCAAGAATCTTCTCGAACGGCGCGGACCGATGGCTGATCTCGAGGATCGACATGCCCACGCCGGGCAGCGCGACGAGGTTGCGCTGGATCTCCTCGAGAACTGACATCGGCAGGACGGCCGGGCCCGCTGAAAAATTGTGGACGCGATGGACCGTGGTCATGTGAATCTCCCAAAAGCCCTTTAGAACTTCAGAACTCACAACTCAA
>DASZFS010000425.1:0-7561 GCA_035939575.1 Vicinamibacterales bacterium
AGCGTGGTGTAGACGAGGCGCGCCTCCGGCAGCACGACGCCGCTCTCGGTGTGAAAATCGCGGACGATGAACTCGTGACGCTCGAGCGGCTGCGCCGGTTGGGCGATGACCGTCGGGGCCAGGAGAGACGCAACGAGCGCGACGAGAGCGACGAGAGCGAGAAGCCTTTTCATCGGCCAGGCAGGCTAGGTGAATCGCAACGCGATCTCGTCGCCGTCCGCGGCCTTGGACTGCAGTTCCGCCAGGCAGGCCTCAATCGCCTCGACAGCGTTTGCGTTGATGCCGTGAAGGCTCAAATCAGCGGCGCTGTTGGTACCAGACGGTGCTTCCAGGTCGGCGCGGAAAAGGTCGCCGTCCTTGCGCAAATGGATCGTGAGCAACGGTTCGTCCATGGTGTCTCCCCCGCCACATTATCCACCAGCAAGCAGACGAGAGGGCTTCGGCCGGCCGGCGAAACAGCTTGACATCACACCACCATCGGGGATGATGTCACCATGAGTGCAGGACGCTATCGCCTTGTGAGTCTGGGCGCCGCCGTGGTGCTTGCCGCAACCGGCATGCGCGGCGCAGCGCCAGTCGGCCCGGTGGATTTCGCCGCCCACGACATCGACACCAACTTCCGTGGCGGCTACGCCGTCTCGGTGGCGGACTTCAACCACGACGGCAAGATCGACGTCATCGCGAATTCACTGCAGGTGCAGGAGCTCGCGTGGTACGAGAACCCGACCTGGGAGCGCCACGTCATCGCGCCGGACACGCAGCAGATCGTGAATGAAGCGGTCGCCGACATCGACGGCGACGGCATCCCTGAAATTGCCTTTGAGAGCTCCTTTGCCATGCAGGCCGCGAACAGCCAGGGCATCGTGTGGCTGGCGCGGCACCAGGGTGACCCGCGGCAACTGTGGAAAGTCCAGAAGATCGACGCGTTCCCGACATCGCATCACATCGCCTGGGCCGACCTCGACGGTGACGGACACAAGGAACTGATCAACGCGCCGCTCATCGGCGAGAAGAGCCTCGCGCCGACCTACGACCAGGACAAGGCCTCGGTGTTCTGGTACAGCCCGAAGGACTGGAAGCGTCACATCGTCACCACCGACATCCCGGGCATCATCCATCGCGTGCGCCCCGTGCGGTGGGACGGTGGCAAGCGCGAACAGCTGCTCGTCGCCAGCTTCGAGGGCATCGCGCTCTACCGGTCCACGGGCAGCGGCGACGCCATGAAGTTCGACAAGCAACTGCTCTCGCCAGGACACGTTGAAAAGGCGCCGCGCCTGGGCGCGAGCGACGTCGGCGTCGGCAAGCAGGACGGGAAGCGCTTCTTCGCCTCCGTCGAGCCGTGGCATGGCAACGAAGTCGTCATTTACACCGAAAAGGGCGGCGCGTGGGACCGCCGCGTCATCTTCGACAAGGTCTCCAGCGGACACGAGATCGCCGTGGTGGACTTGAACGGCGATGGCCGGGACGATGTGGTTGTCAACGATAACGGCCGGGTGACTCCCCAGAATCCCAACGGCACCCCGGGCATTCACGTGTTCTTCGCGCCTGCGGATCCCGCGACCGGGGAGTGGCAGTATCGGCGGATCGAGGACAAGTTCGCGATGAACAGCTGCGTCAGCGCTGACCTGAACGGCGACCATCGTCCGGATATCGTGTGCACCGGCGCCGGCGGCGCGATTCGGTGGTACGAGAACAAAGGCCCGGCGCGTTCGTCGACCGCGGCACGCTAGCTGCGCGGGTGCGAGCTCATCGACGGCCCCGAGGCACTGCTCGCCTCGCCGGCGCCTCACCCGCTGTCGCGTTCGGCCCCGTGATGAGAATCGTGCGCTCGGCGCGCATGTCTGATTCCGGCAGCCGTCCGCGAGGGCAGCGCGAAGTAGACGGCGAGCGCGCAATTGACGAGCAGGCTTGCGGTGACGCTGGCGAATCCAACGATGAGCGCGATGATGTAGAACAGAGGGCCGAACCGGTAGCTGTCGGTAATGTGACTCACCGCGGCCGGATCGTGATCGGCGCGCAACAGGCGCCCGTCTCTCGACGCGCTCTTCCACACGACGTTGAAGCAGAGCGCGATCATGATGAAGGTGCCGTTGTAGACAAGGGCCGCCGTAGTCTCGCCGGCGCTGCCCAGATACTCCGCGACCAGCGCCGTCGGGAACGGCACCAGGACGACGCCGAGGAGCAGGAGGCCGTTGGCAAACAGCAGGCGGTCGTCGCCGCGACCGATGTGCGTGAAGAGCCGGTGATGATTGACCCACATGATGAGAATGGTCACAAAGCTCGTCACAAATGCGAGGTAGGTTGGCCACTGGCTGGCGAGGGCCTGCGCGAGCGTTCGCCCCGGCGCGAGGTCGCGCGGGACCTTGATGTCGAGCACGAGGAGCGTCATGGCGATGGCGAAAACGCCATCGCTGAACGCCTCAACGCGTCCGGTGTGCTCAGACGTCAATTTCGCTCGTCTTTGAATCCGATGGACCAGTGAGTTCCATCGCAGAACGGCTTGTTCTTCGACCCGCCGCAGCGGCACAGCGCGTAGTGCTCTTTCGACGCGCCCTCGCCCCAAGGCTCGGTCTTCAAATCAACCCGACCTGTGACGCGATAGGGGCCGTCTTTGGACACGGTGATCGCCGGCGCGCGGCTCTGATCCCGGTGCTCCGTCCCCCGTACCGAGTAACTGAGCGCCCCCGACGGGCATTGGCGCACCTGCGCGATGATGGCTCCTGCTGTGGCGCCGTTCGGATCGATCCAGGGGTCTTGATGCAATTTGAAGACGGCCGCCAGGTCATCGGTGCAGAAACCCGCGTGCTGGCAGATCCCGCGATTGTCGTGAATGGTCACGGCCGCCCCGACATACGTGTCGCGATGGTCCGGCGTGCGGCCGTCCAGCTTCTTGCTCTCGAAGCCGTTCCGGGCGTGCGTGCCGTCGCAGAACGGCTTGTTCGCCGATCCTCCGCAGCGGCACAGCGCCATCCTGGGGCGGGCCTCAATCCTTTCGCCCCGTGAATTGCTCAGGCTGGCCACACTCATCACCAGGTAGGGGCCGTTGAGCGTCGGCTCGATCGCGGGCGTCCCGCTGGTCTCGAGAGCCTGGAACTCGGCCAGTTCGGTTGCGCGGCTCCACGAGCGCCCGGCCGGCGCAAATTCCTGCGCCAGGCCTTCCAGCGCGGCCGCGCTCTCGTCGATCTCTTTGGGAAGGCCGCGTCTCGACCGGAAGCGCGCGGCGGTGACCGCGAGCTCGCGCAGCCGCTCGCCGAAGAAGATCCACGCCGATTTCTTGTGCGGCAGCAGCGAGACATCGCGGTTGTAGCCAAACCCCGGTCCCGCCGTCATGCCAGGGTGGCGCGCGTCTCCGACCGGCAGTTTCGTGAGCGCCTCTCCGAGTGGGCGAATGACCGTGGTCATGATCCGCAGCGTCGCCCGCGACAGGCGTTCGAGCTCGGCCTCGCTCTCCTCGGTGTGCGCAAAAAAGCGCAGCAGCATCAGCAGCATCGTCTCGTACGCGACGTTGAACAAATCGGCGACCTGGTGGGTCACAGGGTCCAGGATCAGAGTCCCGCCGGAGGTGTCCCCGTACAAACGCGTCATGGGGTTTGAGACCACCGGGCGAACGGGCTGAAAGGCCGTACCGGTCGCGGCCACGGCGGCAACCGCCTGCTCGAACTCTTTGCGAATCGTGTTGAAGATGACAAAGTGCGCGTCGGGATGCGTCGTCGTCGGCGCCTCGCCCTGCTCGATGATCATCTGAATCGCCGCGCAGGCCGATTCCCGGTCGATCACCGATACGAGCTCCCCCTGAAGGTCCACGAAGCGGGCGTTCGCCTGCGCCTCAGGCGGCCCGATGAACAGCTCGTCTTCGGGTATGGTGTCGAACCCCGTCTTGATCTTGTGATAGAACTCGCCGACGGTCTTGAAGTCCACCTCAAATGGATCCGAGCCGGTGCCGCCCTCGATCGCGTCGATCCACAGGGGAGCGGCCCGACTGGCGGAGCCCGCCCCGTTGGCTGTTCCCGCGCTGAGAAGCCTGGTGCGGATTGAGGCGTAAATGCCCTCCTCCTCGGCGCTCAGCACGCCGGCCTCTGGCATTTCATAGCAGACAAACCGCTCGATCGTGTTGAGGGAAAACGGCTCCAGGGTGAGCCGAAGGCCGAACGGAAACGCGGACGCCGGCATGGGAAAATTCGCCCGTTCGAAACGCGCGGAGGCGCCGATCGCGGTGAGCATGTTCGCGACCTGCGCCAGGTGCAGCATCTCTTCCACGGCGACCTGCGCGAGGCTGCGCTTCCAGCCACGCACCATGCGTGCCTGCTCCTCGGTGAGGCCGCCCTCGCTGACATCATTCTTGAGCGAGTACGCCGCGAACAGATAGATGCACGCGAGCCCGTGCTCCAGCTCGGACGCTCGCTCGAGCAGAAAAAACAGCTCCTCACGCGTGGTGACGGGGGCGATGTGGGAACGATCTTGTGAGTGTGCGTGCACGCTGGGATCCTAGTCCGGCCGGACGCGTCTGGCGCTACCCGATCGGGTGGGGAAAATGTCGCGCGAGTGTCAATCCGGCAGGGTCGCCTCGATACGGCGGGGATCCAGACGCCACACGTTGCCCGCCTCCAGGTTCGTCAACCAGACAGACCCCAGTCCCACGCGGATCGAATCGCCGCCGGGGCCGAAGAACTGTTGCGCAACCGTGTTCGTGGCAGGATCGATCCGCGAAATCGGGTACTCGAACGTGGTCACCCACACCGAGCCTTCGCCATAGGCGATTTCGCCTCCCGGTCCCTGCACGCCGACCTCGATCGTCGCCACAACTTTGTTCGTCTTCGAGTCGATCCGCGACACCGTGCCGTCGCCCTGGTTCAGGGTCCACACGGCTCCCCCGCCGACAGCGAGGAAACGCGGCGCCTTTCCGACGGCGATCGTCTCGACCGCGAGATTCGTATGCGGGTCGACGCGGGTCACCACGTTGGTCTCCGTGCTCGTGATCCAGACAGCGTCCTCGCCAAAAGCCGGAGCGTAAGAGCCCCGCGCGACGGTGATCTCCGCGACGATCTTGTTCGTGGCCGGATCCAGCCGCGCAAGCGTCCCTTTCGTGTCGGTCAGAAACCACACGCTGTTGGCGCCGGTCGCAATCCCACCCTCGCTGTCCGCGATGTCGGTCGCAATCGTCGCGACCACCTGACCGGTTTTCAGATCGATGCGCGAGATCGTGCGATCGCCGCAGTTGGGCACCCAGAGGCTCCCGAACCCGGACGCGAGCCCGGAACAGGGCTTCCGGCCCACGGCGATCGTGCTGGCGATCGTGTTGGTCTTCGGATCGATCCGCACGACGGCATCCTTCGGCGCGTTCGCGATCCACACCGACTGTTCGATCGCCATCCAGTCGGGAGCTCCTGGAATCTCGAACACGGCGTCCGGCTTGAGGCGCCCGATCGGGATCCTGACGCCGGCGTTCCGGACGCCGGGCCTCGGCGGGCGTGGCGGTCGCGCAACCCCCGGTGAACCTGCTGGACCCGCTGGACTGGGCGCACTTTGTGAACTCGTCGCACCCGCTGGCGCCTGAGGGCTGGCCGCCCGTTGCGCCGCGGCCGCTGTCGTGATCAACGCGGCCGTCGCGAGGGCCATTGCACCCGAGCGGTTACGCCAGAATGTCATGAATGACGGTTCCCGAGACGTCCGTCAGCCGGAAGTCACGGCCGCTGTACCGGTACGTCAACTTCGTATGATCGATGCCCAGCAGGTGCAGAATCGTCGCGTGAAGGTCGTGCACGTGCACCGGCTTCTCGACCGCCTTGAAGCCGAAGTCGTCCGTGGCGCCGTAGGTCATCCCGCCCTTGACGCCGCCGCCGGCGAGCCACACGGTGAAACCGAACGGGTTGTGATCGCGCCCGTTCTGCACGCCGCCGGCCCCGGCACCGATCTCCTGTACCGGGGTCCGCCCGAACTCCGACCCGCAGATCACCAGCGTGTCCTTGAAGAGGCCGCGAGACTTGAGGTCCTTGATCACCGCCGCAAACGGCTGATCGGAATCCTTCGCGTTCTTGCGATGCGCCTGGATGTCCGCGTGGGCATCCCAGGGATCGCCTTTGGCGTAGTACACCTGCACCATGCGCACGCCGCGCTCGACGAGGCGCACCGCCATCAGGCACCCGCGCGCGGTACTGCCCGGCCCATAGAGCTTGAGCGTGGCGTCGCTCTCCTTCCGGATGTCGAAGACGTCGGGAGCCTCCGTCTGCATCCGGTAGGCCACCTCCATCGACTGGATGGCCGCTTCGACCTGGGGATCGTGGGCTGCCTGGCGCTCCGTCTGAATGCGGTTCAGCTGCTCGAGCAGGTCCAGCTCGCGGCGTTGTTCCGGCCCGGTGAACTTGTCATTGTGGATGTACGAGATCAGCTTCTTCGGATCGAAATCCTTGCCGATGATCTGCCCCTCGTCCGTCTTCTCGATCTTGTCGGAAATGTAGGACCCTTGATGAATGGCCGGCAGGAAGGCATTGCCCCAGAGCGGCGGCCCCACCGTTGTCGGCACATCCGGGCACAACACGACAAAGCCTGGAAGATTCTTGTTGTCGGTGCCAAGGCCGTAGGTGAGCCACGAGCCGAGCGCGGGCCGGCCAACCTGCGAAAAACCGCTGTTCATCATCAGCATCGACGGTTCGTGGTTTGGGATGTCGGTGTAGACCGACCGGACGAAGCAGATATCGTCGGCGCACGCGCCGACGTGGGGAAAGAGCTCGCTCACTTCCATTCCGCACTGTCCGTATTTCTTGAACGTGAACGGAGACCGCATCAGCGCCCCCGTCTTGCGCTCGGTCGCCACCTCTCCTCCGGGCAGCGGCTGGCCGTGGTACTTGTCGAGCATCGGCTTCGGATCGAAGCTATCGACCTGCGAGAGACCGCCGTTCATGAACAGGAAGATGACGCGCTTGGCGCGCGCGGGGTGATCGAGCGTGCGGACGGCGACGCTGCCGTCCTGGGTTTCCGTCGCGCCTGCCCGCACGAGCGATTCATTCACGAGGCTGGCGAAGGCCAGCATCCCAAAGCCGGCGCCCATGCGACAGAGGGCGTCGCGCCGCGTGACGGGTCGTTTCGATCGATGAGACATGCGTGCGATCCTTCCTTCAGTTCACGAACAGGAACTCACTCGAGCTCAAGAGGACCTTCACATAGCGTCCCCATGGCGTCACCGGCGCCAGCTTCTTCCCGTCTTCCGGCTTCCGCTCGGGTCGAGGCACGACACCGGCCATCATGTCCTCCGCCACCGCGCCGTCGGCCGGCGCAGCGTCGGTGCCCGGGTCGTCCGCTGCCTGCCCGTCCGTGGCGCCGTCCGAGGTCTTCTGGAGAGCGTCAGTCGGTTTCGCCGCCTTCGCTGCGCGCCGCTCGTCGTACGCCTTGAGCGGCTCCGTCGTCAGGTACGACAGGCCCGCCGCGACCTCGGCGCTCGTGGGCGCCCGGCCGAAGATCAGGCGATAGGCCTTTTCAATGCGCGCCCGATTGTCCGGCTCCGGCGTGACGCGTCTCGCGATGAGCTCCGCCTGCTGCTGCATGAAATCGCTGTTCATGAAGAACA
>DASZFS010000426.1:0-13443 GCA_035939575.1 Vicinamibacterales bacterium
CCAAGTTGAAGGACAAACGCGCGTTGAATGTTCACGATCTCGACCAGGTATCCAAGGATCACCCGGTGGCGGTGCAGCATCGCGGCGGCCACACGTCGTTCTACAACAGCAAGGCGCTCGAAATGGCGGGCATCGGCAGGAACACGCCCAACCCGCCGGGTGGAACGTTCGACCGTGACGATCTCGGCGATCTCAACGGCCGCGTGACGGACCGGGCGCGCGGGGTATTCAGCCGCGTCGGCCAGAGGCCGAGCGTGACCCCGGATCAGCGCGAGCAACGCGAGCGTGATGGCCAGGCGTATATCTCGAAGCAGTTCGTCCGGTACGGCCTGACGAGCGTGCACCACGAGGGCGGCGATCTGGCCGCCATTCAGGACGTGCGGGCCCGCGGTGAGCTCCTGCACCGCATCAGCTACGAAGCGAGCGGCAAGGTCCTCGACTCGATGATCAGCGGCGGGCTGAAGACCGGCTTCGGCGACGAGTGGATCCGCCTCGGCGCGACCTCCGAGCACACCGTCGACGGATCGTTCTCGGAGCGGACGATGGCGCTGAGCGTGCCGTATGTTGGCATCGATCCGCCGTACAAGGGCAACGTCACCGAAACGCAGGACGATCTCAACGCCTGGATCGAGCGCGTGCACCGGGCCGGCATCCAGACGAACTGCCACGCCAACGGGGATGTCGCGATCGACATGGTGCTGACGGCCGTCGAACGCGCGCAGAAGCTGTTCCCGCGCCCGGACACCCGCCCCAAGATCACGCACTGTACTTTGATTAACGACGAGTTGCTGCGGCGGATGAAGGCCACCGGCGCCGTTCCGGCCGTGTTCACGACCTACGCGTTCTACAACACCGACAAGTTCCATTTCTACGGCGAGGATCTCATGAAGCGATCGATGGCGTTCCGGTCGTTTCTCGACGCGGGGATCCCGGCTGCCGCCGGATCGGATTTCAGTCCAGGACCGTTCGCGCCCCTGATGGGCATCCAGGGCATGGTGACGCGCAAGGGGTGGGACGGAGAGACGTGGGGCGCCAACCAGCGGATCAGCGTCGACGAGGCACTGCGGATCAACACGCTGAACGGCGCATATGCCTCGCATGAAGAAGCGATCAAGGGATCGATTGCGCCTGGCAAACTCGCCGACTTCGTGATCCTCGCGGATGATCTCCATACGGTGAACCCGGAGAAGATCAAGGACATCCAGATCGTCCGCACCGTCGTCGGCGGAAAGACGGTGTATCAGGCGTGAGGGAAACCGCGGTCCGGTTCGTAGATCGTTGACACCTGAGGAGGTCCGTGTGAAACAGCGAATGATCAGTGCGGTGACAGCGCTCGCAGGCGTCGTCGTTTATGGCGCGATCACCGGCGCACAGGCGCCGACCCAGGCACCTGTGCCCCCGCCTGCGGCCAAGATCCAGCCTGGCGACGCGCCGGGGTACGCGTTCGATATCACGAAGGCGGAAATCGACTACGTGCTGAAGAACGCACCGGCCAACCCGCCCGACCGCCAGCTGCGCGTGGTGGACATGGGCAAATACAACCTTGGTGTCGGCATCATCCACCGCGGCCCCACCAATGAGAAGCCGGGCGACCCGGTTCCCGTGCTGTGGCACGACTACACGCCGGAGATCTACTACATCACGTCCGGATCGGGAGTGCTGACGACCGGCGGCGTGATCCTGAATCAGCGGCCTGGCCAGGGCGTGCCGAACACGATGAACGGCCCGAGCGGCAGCGGCGTCGCCGGACCGGGTGCCTACAGCCGGCGCGTCGTTCCAGGCGACATCATCATCATCCCGAACAAGGTGGCGCACGGCTGGAGCGGCGTGACCGATCACATCGAGTACCTGAGCTATCGTCCCGATCCGGATCGAGTCCTGCCGGCCGGATGGGTGTATCCGCTTCTGTTGAAGACGACGCCTCCCGAGGTGCCCACGCCCGGTGTCGGCCGCGGAGGCGCAGGCCGCGGCGCGGCACCGCCTCCGGCCGGGCGTCAGTAGCTGGCCACACGGATTGAAGCCGTTCGCAGGCACATCAGTGATGGGGCGCATTTAGAGCGGCGGCACATGCAGTGGGCCGCCAGCACCCTCGGCGCAGCCGAAGCACGTTCGGCGAAGGCGCAGCAGTCTCAGCGCACCCCAGCACGCTCAGCGATACGAGATCGACCAGCTGATGGTCAGCGGCCCGTTGAGTGTGGCGGGCCCGCTCGAGCACACGACGAGTGACGTCATGGGCCCGGTGTCGGACTCGTAGGCGGGGTCGCGGTCGAGACTTCTGGCCTGGCACGTCTGCAGCCCGCTCACGTGAAACGACGTCACCGTCCCGCTTCCAAAAACAGTCGTGGTGCCGGAGGTCCTGGGGTCGGTTGAAAAGCCGGCGAACTCCACTCGGACTCCGGCAACGTCGAGCGGCTCCGTTGCCACGAACACATCTTGGCGCGTCAGGCGATTCGGCTCCAGCGTGTAGGTGGTAGTGAGCGCCAGACGGTCGTCACGGACCGGAACGGAGCCACCCATGCGATCCATCTCCGACTGTCGATAGGTCAGTATCGTCGTGCTGCCTCGAACGTCCACTGTGGCGTCACGGATGAAGGCCAGCGGCATGAGCACGGCACCATCCTTCAGCGTGAACCGTGGGACCAACGCCGGCGCGTCCCCGTCTGGAACGCCTTCGAGCATGCCGCGCGAGAACGGTATGGGGAAGTACGGATGGTGCATGTGCTGGCCCGCCCCGCCATTGATCAGCGGGAGACCGATGATGTGACCTGCGTCGCGGCGCGTGATCAGCAGACGATCGTAGCGGCCCTTCGCAAACCAGGTGACGGTTTGCGCGGGCAATCTGTCCAATGCCGCTCCGAAGTCGGCCATCGCGCGCTTGTCTTTGAAGCCCATCGCGTTCCAGGCCTCATTCGTGTATACGAACTGGTGCGCCAGGGACAGGTTTTCCCCGAGGATACGGAACTTCCCACGGTAAGCGTCCGTACGGCGACCGTCGTCCCACAGGTTCACGGAGCCCGTCGCGCTGCGAATCCAGAAATCCACATACCGCTGCGACGCCCGGGACGCGTAGCCATAGGCCAACGCCAGCTCGTTCTGTGTCAACAGTCCGGTCCGGGCCGCGGCGGTCAAGACCTCGATGATCGCCGTCTCGCTGTACGGTCCGAGGCTTCGGCCATATTCGAAGCCTGCGCCATCGGCGTGCAGGCGCGCCAGCATCACGTCGGCCGACTTCCGCAGCCACGTCAATGCTTCATCGGGTACGCGGCCCCCGGTTTCGATGAAGTGGTTGACCAGCTCACCGGCGAGCAGCACGCTGTACCGATCGAAGCGGCCGTCACCCTCGGTCTCATCGGCGAATCCGAAGTCCCCTGAGTACCTGCGGTAGTGTTCTGCGACCTTGGCGTAGAGCGCATCGCTCCCGGTTTCGTCCTCCCAGCCCATGCGATGGCGCAAGCGGGCAATGCCGAGCGCGACAACGTAGTAGTTGTTGGGATCGGCGATGAGCTCGTGCGTCTCCGGATCGACGAACATGCGCCAGTCGAGCCGCACCCTGAGCTTCGCGAAGGTCAGGCGGTCCAGGGCCTTGTCGATCAGGCCGGCACCGCGCAGCTTGTCAATCGCCAGCATGTAGTAGTACGCCCCCCACGAATCGTTCGCGTCGTCGACGGTCAGCCTGGCGACCTCGCGGAAGTCCTTCAAGAGATCCGGCAGCCGCGGGTCGTCCTTCGGGAGCGTGACCAGATATTCGACGAGCGCGATGGCGATCTTGCCAGGCAGAAACTTGTCGCTGCCATTGAACACCGGCATGCCGTCAATGGTGAGCTTGCGCTTCTCTTTGACGAGCTCGCGGAGCAACGCCGCCGCTTGCGGCAGGATCCGGTCCTGTACAACGCCGTTGAACGAGAGCGACCTGTCGGAAGAAGACGACGTCGTGAGTTGTGAGTCTTGAGTCCGGAGGGCCTCGTGCCGGTGCGCGAAGATGACGGGCGCGCCGGGAGACACAAGCGCGATCGCGGTGATCGCGATAATCGCAGTGATCGCCGTCATCAGTGTCGAGCGGAAGGCAGATGTCGCGACTGGCATGGGCGTCTCAGCGGGCCAGCCAGCCGCCATCGACGGCCAGGACGTGGCCGTTGACGTAGTCGGACGCGGCCGATGCGAGAAACACCACCGCGCCGGCGAGGTCGGCGGGCGTCCCCCAACGCCCCGCCGGAATGCGCTCGCCGATCTGACGCGCCCGTGCGGCGTCGGCTCTCAGCGGCGCCGTGTTGTCCGTCACCATGTAGCCAGGCGCAATGGCGTTCACGTTGATGCCCCGGCCAGCCCACTCGTTGGCCAGCGCCTTGGTGAGCTGGGCGATGCCGCCTTTCGCCGCGGCATAGCCGGGAACGGTAATGCCGCCCTGGAACGAGAGGAGCGATGCCACGTTGATGATTTTCCCGCTGCCGCGCTCGAGCATGTGGCGCCCGATCGCGCGAGACAGGCGGAAGACGCTCGAGAGGTTCACCGCGATGACTTCGTCCCAGAGCTCGTCGGTGTGCTCCGCTGCAGGCTGGCGGCGGATCACCCCGGCGTTGTTGATCAGGATGTCTATTCGACCATACGCCGCCAGCGCATCGACAGCGAGGCGGGCCGGCGCGGCAGGATCGCTGAGATCGGCAGCTAGCGTTGTGGCGCGGCGTCCGAGCCGTGTGACCGCTTCAGCCGTCTCGCCTGGAGGCGCAGAGGCGTGGAGCACCACATCCGCGCCGGCGGCCGCCAGCCCCAGCGCCATGCCGGCGCCGAGTCCGCGTGACGCGCCGGTCACCAGCGCGACCCTGCCGGCAAGCGAGAAAAGAGTGTCGCTCATTGTTCTGCGCTATGGTTCTGCGCTATCGAGCGGCGGCGTCCGCGAGAAAATCCTCGCGTGGCGGGCTGAAGATGTCAACAAGGACCACCGCCTCCTCGAGCATTGTCGCGCCGTGTTCGAGACCGGGCGGAAAGACGAGGACGTCGCCGGGCGACGCGATCCGGTCAGCGCCCGCGACGGTAAACCGGACGCGACCACGCTCGACAATCGTGATCTGCTCGTGTGGATGGGAGTGCACCGGCGTGACGACGCGCGGCGCAAATGAGAGACGGCAGATCATGAGCCGGTCGCCGCTGATCATCTGGCGTTCGATGCCGTCGGCGAGCTGTTCGACGGGGTGAGAGATCCAGTCCTTGTGCTGAAACAGGCCGGGGTTCGAAGGGTTCACAAAGTCTCCGTCAGGCGCTCAGGTCCTGCGCAAACGACTGGGCCGCGATCAGGGCGGCTGCGCCGCGCAGCCGGGGGTATTGCTCGGAGGGCACGATCACGATGGGCGTCGCGCCGGCCGATTGCGTCAGCACGCGCTCGGCCAACGCGGATCGCACGGTCGCTTCGATCAGATCCCACGCCGACGTGACCTCGCCGCTGATGTACACGTGCGACGGGTCGATGACATTCACGACTGCCCCCAACCCCAGGCCGAGATACCGTCCGGTTGACAGCAGAGCGGCGAGGGCCTTGGCGTCGCCGCCGCGGGCTCTGGCAATGAGGTCATCGATCGTGAGCGTGGCGACGTCGGCCGGGAACGGTCGCTCGCGCAGATCGCGTCCGAAATACCGGGAGAGCGTGGCGAGATTCGAGACGTAGACCTCCCAGCAGCCGGTCGCCCCGCACCCGCAGCGCGGGCCGTCGAGGTTCAGCGGAATGTGGCCGAACTCGCCCGCGATGTTGTGATGGCCCCGCACCAGCCGGCCGCCGAGCACGACTCCCACGCCGAGGCCGTCGGACACCGAGAGATAGACAAAGTTGCCGGATGCCCCGGCGTCGCGAGTCGACCAGAGCTGAGCCAAGGCGCACGCCTTGCCGGAGTTCTCGATCGCGACCGGCAGGTCCGCTGCCGCGGCGATTGACTCCCTCAGCAACAGGTCGCGCCAACCCAGATTGGGCGCCGAGAGCACGCGGCCGGTGTCGGCGTCCACCATGCCTGGCACGATCACGCCGACGCCCTCGCACCGGCCAAGGTCGGGGTGCCCGGCCAGGATGCCCTGGATACGTTTCGCGAGGCCGGTGACGAACCGCTTCGGATCGCGCTCGGTCGGGTAGCTGGTGACGGTGGCGAGTTGCCGGCCGAGCAGATCGGTCACCATCACGAACGTGCGCGTCGGGCGGATGTCGACGGCGACGACACACCGTTCGCGGGAGTCCATGTAGAGGAACGTCGGCTTGCGGCCGCGCTTGGCTTCGCCGGTGGCGCCCTCGAACACTGCGCCATCCTCGATCAGCTGATTGACCAGCACGCTCACGGCGCCGCGCCGGGTGCCCATGAGCCGGGCGAGGTCGGCGCGCGAGATCGGCTGGTTGATCCGGATGAGATCCAGCACGACCCGGCGATTGATCTCTCGCGTCGTCCCGCGGGTGGCGACGCGGAGATCCCTGGGCGGGACTTTACTTCCTGGGCTCCCGGGGCTCCCGGGGCTCGCCTGGCTCCCGGGGCCGGCGTGGCTCCCCGGGCGCGCGTGGCCCGCACGGGTCACTTTGCTCATTTGTTCTTTCTCGGTTCAATATAGAGCCTAACGGCTCCTCAATCAAGTGCCGCCGGGCGGCGTACACCGACGCTGCCAGGGGAATAACCACACTTGACAGACCCCCCTGACGGCTATATTGTCTCGCGTAAGGACAATATATCAATCACACGATTCATTGTCTCCGGCGCGGGCAAATCATCACGCCAACGCCCCGGTGGGAGCGGTTCCAAGAGTTTTCCATGAAGGGTGCGCTGTGACCAAGAAGACCATCGAGTTCATCGTGCTCATCGGGGCGCCCGTCATGCTCGCCGCATGGCCGCTCGCGCCGGTCGCCCTTGCTCAAATCACCACCGCGACCATCGTCGGCACCATCACCGACTCGACCGGCGGCGCGCTGCCCGGCGCGACCGTCACGGCGCGCGATACGGACACCGGCTTCACCAGGAGCGTTCCGGCGGCCAGCGACGGAGCCTTTCGACTGGAATTCCTGCCCATCGGCCCATACGCCGTCGAGGTCGTCCTCGACGGGTTCAAGACCGCGCACCGCGGCGGCATCGTCCTGCGCGTCGACGACACCGCCCGCGTGGACGTCCGCCTGGAGATCGGGGCGCTGGCCGAGACCGTGACCGTGAACGCGGCTCCCCCGCTGGTCAACACGAGCTCCGCCGAGATCGGGCGGACCGTCGAAGCCGCAGCCATCGCCGCCCTGCCGCTGGTCGACCGCAACGTCTACACGCTGCTGGATCTCACGCCAGGCGTGCAATCCAACAACAACGGCGTGGCCGCAGCCTCCACAGGCACCAGCTCGCTCGTCCTGGGCTACCCCGAGCAACGCACCCTGATCAATGGCGGCGCCGACGGCGGAACCGGTTCGGTGAACTACTATCTCGATGGCGGCATCAACATGACGGGGCTGCGCAACACCGGCAACATCCTGCCCAACCCGGACGCCATTCAGGAATTCAGGGTCCAGACCAACAGCTACAGCGTCGAGTACGGCCGTTTCGCCAGCGGCGTCGTCAATGTCGTCACCAAGTCGGGGACGAACCAATATCGAGGCGCGCTCTTTGATTTCGTGCGCGACGGGCGGTGGAACGCCAAGGATTGGGGCTCTCAGCTGGACACGCCGCCTCTGGACCGCAAGCAGTTCGGCGGCGGCGTCGGCGGGCCGCTCCAACGCGACAAGACATTCTTCTTCGTCTCCTACTCGGGGCTGCGCCAGACCTCCAACACGTTCCTGAACACGGCCGTCGTGCCGACCGCGCTCGAGCGGACCGGCGACTTCAGCGCCTCGGCGACCAAGCCGGTCGATCCCGCGACCGGACAACCGTTTGCCTGCAACGGCGTCGTCGGCGTCATCTGCCCCAACCGCATCGACCCGGTCGCCACGAGGATCATCAACACGTATATCCCCGCCGCCAACGCCGGCAATATCTGGCAGGGCTACGTGCCCAGCCCCTACGACTCCGACGAGCTCCTGGTGAAGATCGACCACCAGATCAACGCCGCCCATCGCTTCACCGGCAGCTATTTCGTGACCGGCGGTTCGAACACCGCCGCGGCCGGCACGGGCAACCTGCCGTGGGCCAGCCAGCAGTTCAACTGGCGCCAGCACAACGTCAACGCCAGCGACACGTGGGTCGTCAACTCCAATCAGATCAATCAGGCCTGGTTCAGCTACGCGCGCAACTTCGGCGGCCGCCTCAATCTGCCCCAGACATCGCTGGGAGACCTCGGGTCGGCGTTCACCGCCCAGGGCGCACCGTCGCTGCCGCAGATCACCGTGAGCGGCTACTTCACTCTGTCCAACGCGATCGGCGGACCGACGGCCGGCGGCGATTTCTACTCGGCGCGGGACGTCTTCAGTTGGACCCGCGGGCGCCAGGCGTTCAAGCTCGGCGGCGAGTTGTCATTCAACAAGACCGTCCAGGACACGCTCCTCAACAACTACGGCGTCTTCACGTTCAACAACAGCGTCACGAAGAACGCGCTCGCGGACTTCATGATCGGCATCCCGAGCGCCGTCTCGCAGGACGCGCCCGTCACCGCCTTCTGGAACAGCTGGTACGGATCAGCCTTCGTGCAGGATGATTTCCGGCTGAGCGGGCGGGTGACCCTGAACCTCGGGCTGCGATGGGATGTGCAGACGCCTGGAACCGATCCGCTGAACCGGTTTACGACCTACGTGCCCGGCCAGCAATCGACCGTCAACCCGGCGGCGCCCGCCGGGCTGCTGTTCTACGGTGATCCTGGCGTCCAGCGTGGCGTGATCAAGACGGCCTGGAGCCATGTGTCGCCGCGCGTCGGACTGGTCTGGGATCCGTCGGGCGACGGCAGGACGTCGGTCCGGGCAGCTGCAGGCGTTTTCTACGGCAGCATTTCGGGCAACGAGTGG
The DNA here is from genome assembly GCA_035939575.1 of Vicinamibacterales bacterium. Classification (GTDB taxonomy): domain Bacteria; phylum Acidobacteriota; class Vicinamibacteria; order Vicinamibacterales; family CAVVIG01; genus DATKHR01. The sequence continues at coordinate 8,930 of DASZFS010000426.1, forward strand.
AACACGATGACCAACTTTCAGCCGTGGTCCACGCGGCTGACCTTCGCCAATACCAGCCCCAAGACGAGCGCCACCGGGGTCCCGCTTGGCGCCTCGCTCAGCAACCCGTACAACGCGATGGTCGGGGGCGACCCCTTCCCCTACACGGGGAAGTTCACCGCAGGCGGCGGGGCCTTCGGGGTGGCGCAGGATTTCAGGTGGCCGCGCTCCTACCAGACCAATGTCGGGATCGAACGGCAGATCGCTCGTTCGCTGAGCGTCGGCGCGGCCTACGTGGGCTCGTTCAACCGGGACCTCCCGTTTGCCCGTGACGTCAATTATCCGGCGCTCACCCCCACCGCCACGAGCGCCGGCGCCAACATCCTCGCGCGCCGGCCCAACCCGGCGTTCGGCCCGGTGCTGCTCATCGAGTCGGACCAGACCTCGTCGTACAACGGCCTGCAGATCATGGTCGCCTCGCGCCCGTGGCACCATCTCGACTTCAACGGTTTCTACACGCTCAGCAAGACCTTGAGCAGTGCGCAACTGCAGAACAACACGACGCAGGGGCTGGCCCAGAACTACAGCAATCTGGCCGAGGAGTACGGCCGCGCGGACACGGACCAGCGCCACGTCTTCACGCTGAGCATGAACTGGAACGTCGACTACTACCGGGGCGTCAACGCGCTTGCGCGCAACATGCTCAACGGTTGGAACATTTCACCCATCATCAAATTGCGCAGCGGCCTCCCGTTCACCGTCACCAACGGCAGTGTCGACGCCAACCTCGACGGCAACACGAACGATCGCGCGCAGTTGATCGGAGACCCTGCGCTCGCCAACCCTTCGGCGACCCTCTGGTTCAACACGGCTGCGTTCACCCAGAACAAAGCCGTCACGGGTGTCGCGACCGACGGCAACTCGCCGCGCAACCTGCTCGATGGCCCCGCGTACCACAGTGTCGACCTGGCCGTCTCGCGCGATTTTCAGGTGACGACAGGCCTGAGGGCGACCGTCCGCGCCGACGCCACCAACGTCTTCAACATGGTGAGCCTTGGACAGCCCGGCGCCGTCGTCCCCGCGGCCGGTTCGACTTCCGCAACGTTTGGAGTGATCCGCACGGCCAACCCGATGCGGCGGGCGCAGCTGGGCGTGCGGCTCACGTTTTGATCGCTCGCAGCCAAACACTACGCCAGCGCGGTCTTGTACAAGGCCGACAGCTTTCCCCAGGCGCGATCGGCGTCGGGCTTGTTGAAGATCGGCTGCCCGTTTGCCTGCTTTGGCATGTCCCGGACGCACCATCCGTGTTGTGACTGGGCATAGACCTCGATCTCGGCCGGCACCTTCGCCGCCTCGAACGACTCCTTCAGCTTCGTCTTCGCGTCCGGTTGCTGCATGTCGTCGTTCGTCGCAATGCCGAAATACATCCGACCTTTTATCTTAGGGGCGAGCAGATGCGGGCTGTCGGGGTTCGGGGTCACGAGTCCGCCCCCGTGAAAAGACGCGCCTGCCCCCACCCTATTCGGCACCGCCGCCGCCGTTCTGACCACGAGCGCGCCGCCCATGCAGTAACCCTGAGTGCCGATCTTTTTGCCGCGATCCACCTCACGCTGCGTGTCCAGCCAGGCGATGAAAGCCGCCGCGTCCCGCTCGGCGGCGCCCGCGGCGTTGATCGACCCCATCAGCGGCGTCAATTTCGCCCGCTGCGCGGGATCGCCGAAACTGAAGTTCGACGCATCCTCGAAGAGCGGCGCCTTGCCAACCCGATAGAAGGGATTCGGCACGAGCACCGAGTACCCTTCTGCCGCGAGACGCGTCCCGATCTCGCGCATCGAGGGGCGCAGGCCGAACGCATCCGGCCAGATCACGATGCCCGGATGTGAACCGCTGGGCGGGTGGATGAACGCGGCGTCGCACGTGCCGTCCGCGGTCTTGATATTGACGTCCGTTTCCACCATTTTCTGCTGCGCCGCCGGGGTCGCGCCGCTGGAGGCGGCAATTCCCGCGCCCACTGTGATCGTGACAAAGTCCCTTCGCGTGATTTCGTTGTCTGCCATGGTCATGCTCCTTGTTTGGCTAGTGACTGCTTCAATAGATAGATCGGCGCTCGATGCCTACTGAAGGCCTCCGCGCACGGACGTGATCCGGTTGGTGTTGAAGCCGAGCCAGTGCATCCGCCCCACATAGCGGGCGTGCTCGACCTTGAGGCACCGGTCCATGACCACGGAGAGGCCGCCCGCTTCCGCAATGCGTCCGCCTTCTTCATTGACCACCGTAAACTGACACCACAGGTTCGTCGCGCGGATGGCCACGGCCTCCTCTGCAATCCCGGGCAGCGCGTCCGGCGCGCGGAAGACGTTGACGATGTCGATGGAAACGGGGACGTCGAGGAGGCTCGTATAGCTCTTCTCCCCTAGAATGTCCGACTCGCGCGGGTTGACCGGAATCACGCGGTAGCCGTGCCGCCGGAGGTAATAGCCGACGAAATAGCTCGCGCGCAGCTCGTTCTTCGACAGCCCCACGATCGCGATGGTCCTGGCGGTGTGGATCACCCGCTGAATCGTCAACGGATCCTGGTACCGCTTCGGGTCGAACGCGGGGGTCATCGCGTCGCCACCGCGGTTGTCGCCGAGGCTGCGGCCCGTGCGAACCCTTGTTCGAGGTCCCAAATCAGATCGTCGACCGATTCGATGCCGACAGAGAGGCGGATCGTCCCGGGACGGACTCCGGCCGCGGCGAGCTCGTCATCGTTGAGCTGCCGGTGCGTCGTGCTGGCGGGGTGGATGATCAGGCTCTTCGAGTCGCCGACGTTCGCAAGGTGCGACCACAGGCTCACGCCGCGAATGAAGTCCTGTCCGGCGGCGCGGCCACCGCGGCAGTCGAACGAGAACACGGCGCCCGCCCCCCGCGGCAGATACTTGTCCACGAGCGGGCGATAGCGGCTCGAGCTGAGCCCCGGGTAGGTCACGTTCGAGGCGAGATCGTGCGACTCGAGATACTTCGCCACGGCGCCGGCATTTTCGACATGACGCGCCATCCGCAGCGACAGCGTTTCGATCCCCTGCAGGAACAGAAAGGCGTTGAACGGGCTCATCGCCGCGCCGAGATCGCGCAGGGTCTCGGCGCGCAGCTTCATCAGATACCCGTAGGTGCCGAAGGTTTCGTGGAACTGGAGCCCGTGATAGGCGGGCGAGGGGTCGGCGACCACCGGATAGCGGCCGTTCGACCAGTTGAACTGTCCCGAGTCGACGACCACTCCCCCGATGCTCGTGCCGTGCCCCCCGATGAATTTCGTCGCCGAGTGCAACACGATATCCGCGCCCCAATCGATGGGCCGGCAGAGAAACGGCGTGGCGAACGTGTTGTCCACAATGAGCGGGAGCTCGTGATCGTGCGCGATGCCCGCAACGCCGGAAATGTCGAGCACGTTGCCGCCCGGGTTCCCGATCGTTTCGCCATAGAACGCCTTGGTGTTGGCGCGGACGGCCGCCTTCCAAGCAGCCGGGTCATCAGGATCGACCCACGTCAGCTCCACGGACATCTTCCGCAGCAGGTGCTTGAACTGGTTGACCGTCCCGCCGTAGAGCGCGGATGACGACACGACGTGGTCGCCGGGCGACAGGATGGTAAATAACGCCGCGGCCTGCGCCGCGATCCCGCTCGCAAAGGCGACGGCGCCGCATCCTCCTTCGAGATTGGCCACCCGCTCCTCGAACACCGCCACCGTCGGGTTCATGATGCGCGAGTAGGTATTCCCGTACTCCTGGAGATTGAAATACGCCGCCGCCGATTCGGGGTCCTCGAACACGTAGCTCGTTGTCTGGTAAATCGGGACCGCGCGCGCACCAGTGTTCGGGTCCGGACGCTGCCCTGCATGGACTTGACGGGTATCAAAACCGAAGGGGCGGGAGTCTTCCATGGACGCGGCCTCCTAGCGCGCGAGGAATTCCTGAATCATAGGCGTCTGTCGCGCCTCTTCCAACAGAAAGCAGTCGTGTCCGTAGGGCGCGTCGATCACGTGCAGCTCGACCTCCGCACCGGCTGCGCGAAGCGCGCTCGCCAGCTGTTCGGAACCCGACGGCGGATAGAGCCAGTCTGAGCTGAACGCGATGAGCAGCGTTCTCGCGGATACGTTGCGGAGCGCGTGCGCGAGCCGGCCGCCCCCGTACTGCCGGGCGAGGTCATAGTAGGAGAGCGCCCGCGACGTATACAGATATGTGTTGGCATCGAACCGCTTCACGAAGCTGTCTGCCTGGTAGCGGAGGTAGCTCTCGACCTCGAACTCGGGCTCAGTGAGGGTGTAGCGGATGTCGCCGCCGTGCTGCAGGCGCCTTCCGAACTTGTCGTTGAGCGACTGGGCCGATAGATACGTGATGTGCCCGACCATGCGCGCCACGCCCATCCCCGCCGAGGGCGCGCGCCCGGTGCCGTAGTAGTGGCCACCCTGCCAGTCCGGATCGGCGGTGATCGCATTGCGCGCGATCGCGTTCCACGCGACACCCTGGGGATGGAGCGCGTGCGTGCTCGCGATGGGA
>DASZFS010000427.1:0-2477 GCA_035939575.1 Vicinamibacterales bacterium
CGGCCCATCCAGCACGCTGCGGCGAGGAGTCCGAGCTCGTACCCTGAGGCGCGAATCCCCGCTGGGAACAGCGTGGGCTGAGCCTGACGCGGAGCTGCAACACTTTGCCGAATCCCACCGTGGGGCGCCACGAGGCTGAGTCCGATGATCAGCGATGCCACTGATTGGTAACGTCGTAACTTCATCACCCCTCCACGGGCGCGACGGCGCCCTCTACGCTTTTCGAACGAGTCTCTCCGTGCAGGCGCCGTGCCAGGCGCAACCGCAACAGGCCGCCAAGGCTGACCGCGCGTTTGCGCGGGCTTCGGCTACCCACAAGGGCGAACGGCTGGTGCGGATCCCGGTCCAGGATCAGGGCACCGCTGCTCTTTAGACACAGGCTTGTCCGGCTATGGGATGACTTGAACCACTGTCTCGGTCCATTGAGCAATGTGATTCGACGTCGTGAAGTCCTGAAAGGGCAGCGCGAACGCCGAAAAGCCCTGAGGCGAGCCAGGTGCGACGCCGACCATCCAGATGAACGTTCCCAGCTTGCTCTCGTCGCCAGTGCCGGTAGGCGGCGAGTGCAGGCCGTACTGGCGAATCGACGAGAAGGTCAGCCAAAGGAGGCTCTGCTGCTCCGAGAGCTGGAAGACGAACGGCGCCCACTTGGGGAATGAATCGGTCAGGCTGGTGTTGCCGGCATCCGCGACTCCCGGGGCGTTCGCCAGTCCCAGCGCGGCCGGTTGCCCCGCCAGGGGAGGCAGGGGCATGGTCCAGACCGTCGCCGTGGGATCCGAGTCGCCGTCGCATTCCATCCCGTAGGTATTGCCGGTGTTGCAGGTCGATTCGTCGTAGACGAGGGTCTGGTTGTCGGGTGCGATGGCCGGGTAGTAGTGGTTCTTGCCGTTGACGGCGGCCACGAGCGACTTGGGTGCGCTCCATGCGGCGCCCGCGGCGTCGATGTACGCGATGGCTCCGATACCGGGCCGCTGGTCGGTGTACGAGCCCGTCACGTCGACCGACGTGAACGCGATGCGGTTGCCGTCCTTAGACCAGTCTGGGTGATCGGCGCGCAGCCCACCGAGGTTGATCTCGCCCGTCATCGCGCCGGTCATGCCGTCGAATTGCAGGAGGTTCGACGGTCCCATCTTTCGATCGTCGGTGAAGACGCCGACGAACATCGTGCCCTTGGGGTTCCACGATTCGAACTGGCTGTGCTGGACGAGCGGGAACGGCACGAGCGGCGCCGCGTGGGCGACGTTGAACAACAGCAGTCGTCCATCGTTCTGACCCCCCGCCGAGGCGACGATCTTCGTGCCATCGCGCGACAACGAGTGGCAGCCCACGCAGGTCCCCCCCGTGAACTGCGTGCCGATGAACCTCTCGGCTATGGTCTTCGTCGTGTCGCCGAAGTCCCATCGCATGATCCCCGTCCCCATCGTCGTGGTCCAGTAGTAGAGGCCGCCGCGCAGCGGATCCTTCGCGAAGGCGATGTTGAACGTGGCGCTGGTCCCCACGCCGGCCCCGGCGTCGTCTGTTGCCCGCACCGTCAACTGGACGTTGCTACCTCCTTTGTTCGTCTGCGCGATCTGCGACCAGATTTGGTTCGGGGGACTGTAGAGGCAGCCGTCCGCGAGCGGCGTGCAGCGGGTGTAAATGACGTAGTCGACGGTTTGACCCTTGAAGCTGATCTCGTACAGGGTGTTCGCGGTCGAGCCGGGTCTCCAGTGGATCTCGATGCCGAGCACGTTCGGAGGAAAGAGGACGTGGTCGTTTGGATAGACGAGCTGCGGATTCCGGGTCATGTCGGCGGAGCCACGGAACTTGGTCGCCGGAGTGGCTGGAATCGGCGGAGCGCCATTCGGGCCTGGGGCCGAGATGCTCGTGACCCCGTTGACCGGGGGCGGAAATGGACCAACTTGAACGCCACCTCCTCCATTTCCAGCACTGCCATTGCCCCCCGCTCCGCTGCCAGTGCCCGCGGCGCCGGTTAAGCCGTTTCCACCTCCCGGGTGACCTGGGTTGAACGTGCAGGCAGATGCGGTCGCGAAGGCGAGCCCTACGAGCGAGATGACGTGGCAACTCGGCCCGATCGATTGACTGAAAATCTTGGCGATCATTTTCTTCTTCACGAACGTTGCTCCACCGTCAAAGTAACAGTCGCAATGTGCTCCAGCCAGCGAGGGAGCACGGAACTAATGCCTGTGTATCGGTCGCTGCTGCGTAAAACCGAGGCGCGACTGGTCATTCTTTCTCGACTGGTGGTTCTTTGGCGAAGAGGCGGCTCGCTTCGATCTTCACAAGTGTGTGTGCAGTTGAGGCATCTTGATATTATTGAGGATTTCAACCCAGCCACCTGTTTCCCCTGACCCCGAAGGCCTAACGAATGACGGTTGGAGGCGCAGAAGACGAGTCAAATAGTCGGGCGCGGCAGTGAGCGATGCGACGACGCAGGCAGACTTGGGCGCGAGGTCCCTGTGGCGCAGAGCGCGGTC
>DASZFS010000428.1:0-1751 GCA_035939575.1 Vicinamibacterales bacterium
AGCCCCTGGCCTCGAACTCTACGGCCGGCTCCGCTGCGGGCAACCGTCTAAGATGGCAATGATCTAGTGGATAAAGTCTGACGTTTGAATCCGTTTGGGGATTCCCGATTGGGCTGTTGCGTGCGAGTCTTGTTGCGCGAAATCTGTTCGCCAGACGGGCCGTGGATGTTCGGGGAGAGCGCCGGCAGCCCCCGGTCGGATGACCTATCGTGACTACGCACCGTGCGCGCCTGCGATCCGTCGCGCGGGTCGCCGGGCGATCAAGCCCGCGACGCCCAAGAAGCGGCGCCGGTCATGGCTGAACTCGGGTGGGTGCTCGATCGTTTGCATCGGGCCATCTCCTTCCAGGCTAACGTTGAGACTCGCGGCGACTCACCGGACTGCTTGAGAACCCGGTCGGTACAAGCAGCTGACTGCATGTGATTGACCGCGCTGCCTCCAGCAAGTCTGTTTTTCGTACTGGCTGCCGCGGTCCAGATGTGGTCTATTGGTGCACATGGCGGCAAGGTATGGTCAGTTTTGCCCGGTCGCGAAGGCGGCCGAGATCTTCGCCACGCGCTGGACGCCGCTGATATTGCGCGAGCTGATGGCCGGCACGCACAGCTTCAATGACATTCAACGAGGCGTGCCGCTGATATCACGCGCCGTTCTGGTGGCGCGGCTACGGGAACTCGAAGCCCAAGGGGTCATTGAACGACGGCGGCGCGCGGACGGAACCGGTCATGAGTATTGGCTCACACCGGCCGGCGACGGGTTCCGCTCCATCGTGAATGAGCTCGGTCGTTGGGGAATGACGTACACGCGCGACCGGATCAGGCGCGCCGATCTTGATCCCGGCTTTTTGATGTGGGGCTTGCGAAGGCGGGCCGACGTCAACACTCTGCCGGATCATCGCATCGTCGTGCGCTTCGAGTTCTCAGGCGTACCGGCGAGCCGAACGAAGTTCCGCGTCATGTGGCTGTTACTCGAACGTTCAGGCGTGGGTGTGTGCGACAAGGACCCCGGATTTTCTGTTAATCTCACAATCCGGGGCAACATCGGTGTTTACGTGGCCGTCTATCTCGGCCATGCGGCATGGCGCGATGTGGCTGGTAAGGCACTGCTGCTGGATGGTGACCCCCGGATTGGAAAGCAGCTTCCCGATTGGTTGAGGCTCGGCGACGTGAGGGGCCGGGAGCCATACGATATGGCCCCTCTATGAGCAACTGGGACTACTACTACCGACGAAGCGGTGGCGCTCATCTCCTCGACACGGTCGATGCGGAACCCGCCTAATCTTACTGCATCAGAAAGTCGTGGTCGTCAGGCGTGGTTTGTTCGGTCTGGTGCAGCACGGGCACCGCGAGAGAGCAAGCGCGACGGTGAGCCGTCGTCGGATGGTCGCGATCGAGTCCGGAACGTGACGTTCGGTCCGGATAGGCGGCGCCTTTAGGTCGATGACCTTCGGATAGGGCAAGTTTTTGGAGCCGCCAGGCAGCACGCGATGCCGAGGGGGGAATCGCGGCCCCGCCCACGGCAGTTTGCGCTCTCCAGCGGATGGCGTGTTGGTCAAGGCGGCTCAAGCTATCTGTGCGAGATGCTCGGCGCGCCATTGTCAGCGGGTGGCGAAGATCTCTGATGCCTTCGCGATCGGGCAGAACTGACCATAGCTTACTGACATGCGTCCCACCTAGTCACCGACAGCCGGAATTGCCAGTCCGAAAAACAGACTTGGCCGAACGACGCGCTCCGTCCACATGTCGGCGCGACGC
>DASZFS010000429.1:0-3772 GCA_035939575.1 Vicinamibacterales bacterium
CCGAAGAGGCGATCGATCAGCGGCGTGAAAACGACGAACAACCCGGTGATCAGACCGGAGTTGCCAGGGCTGGTCATCGTCAGCCCGACGGTTTGCGCCAGATAGCCCGCAGCCAGCACGGCTCCCGCGACGACTCCAACCCACGCCTCGCGCCGCGTGGGCAGCCGTCGCACCAGCACGGCCATGACGAGAAACGCGACGATGAAGCGGAGCTGGAGAAAAGGCAGGGTCGGGTAGTGTGTGAGCGCGTCTTTGACCAGGACGAAGGTCCAGCCCCAGACGGCCGTGACCAAGAGCAAGAACAGGACGTAGATCAATGAAGCGACTGTGGGCGCCGTGGCGCATGGAGTACATCGGCGGCGCGCAGAAGGCGGGCTGCCTGTTCTGCCGCGTCATCGAGCACCCCGACGATCCGGACGCAGAGCTGGTCGTATGGCGGCCCGAAGGCGCGCTCGTGATCTTGAACAAGTTTCCGTACAACCCGGGGCACGCGATGGTCGTCCCGGTGGCGCACGCGCGCGGGCTCGAGCAGCTGAACGATGAGCAGACCACCCTGCTGATGCGCGCGCTGCGCCGCACCATCGATGTGCTGCGCGGCACGCTCAACCCCGAGGGCTTCAACATTGGAGCGAACATCGGGCGCGCGGCCGGCGCCGGGATTCCCGACCACGTGCACTTTCACGTCGTGCCGCGCTGGAACGGCGACACGAACTTCATGGCGGTCATCGACGACGTCAAGGTCGTGAACGAGGCTTTGACGCAGACCGCCGCGAAGCTGCGGGAGGCTTTCGCAAGAAGCTGACCTGCCCGCCGACCACGGTCGCGACCACGCCGGCTTCATCAACCACCGTCAGGTCGCACAGCTTTCCCGGTCTCAACGTGCCGGCGTCCTTCTCCATTCCCACGGCGTAGGCCGCGCCCAATGTGTAGGCGCGCAGCGCGGCCGGGCGCGAGATGGCGAGCTCAGGATGCCAGTGGGCCTTGCGCCGCCAAACAGTCGCGGCCTCGATGCCGGCCATCGGGTCCGCCGACTCGACCGGCGCGTCGGAGCCGAAAGCCAGCCGCACGCCCGCTCGTTCCAGCGCGGCCCATGCATACGAGTGCGCGGACACCTTCGGCCAGTACTGCTCCACGAGCTCGCGATCTGCGACGGCATGGATGGGCTGCATGGAGGCGATCACGCCGATGCGGGCAAACCGCTTCACATCCTTCGGGCTGACGCACTGCGCGTGCTCGATGCGTGGGCGCCAGCCGGACCACGCCTCCCGGTGCGGTGCTAGCGCGTCGAGCGCTCGGCGGACGGCGCCGTCGCCGATCGCGTGTAGGCACACGTTGAGCTCGGCCCGAGCGCACCTGCCGACCATGTCGACCAGGTCCGGCTGGAAGAGCCGTGCGGTGCCGGAACCGTCGAGCATCTCCGCGGTGCGGCTGCCCAGCGACCCGTCGAGGAACGCCTTGACACCCCAGATCCGCAGCCACTCGTCGCCCCAGCCCGACCGCACACCGATGCGCTCCGCGTGCGGCAGGTCCGCGAGCGGAATGTTGTAGGTGATGCGAAGCGGCAGCGCGCCCCGCGCGCGGAGTCTCTGCCACGAGCCGAATCCTCGCGAGGTGTCCATCGCATGGACGCCGGTCAGGCCGAGGGCGGCCAGGTCCGCGAGGGCGCGAGCCATCGCGTCGTCGAGCTCGGCGTCGGCCGGGTGCGGCACCAGCGCGGCCACGAGCTGCATCGCGGTCTCGCGCAGGATGCCGGCCGGCTCTCCACGCTGGTCGCGGTCGATGCCGCCGCCGAGCGGATCCTCGGTGCCTCGTTCGATACCGGCGAGCTTCAGCGCTGCGCTCGAGACCCACGCCGAATGGCCGTCCTTGCGGCGCAGAAACGCCGGACGCCCGCCCGCCGCCCGGTCGAGCTGGGCGCGGGTCGGAAAAGCGCTGTCCGGCCACGCGTCGTTGTACCAGCCGGCCCCGATTACCCAGCCGTCGGGTGGCAGCGTTTCCGACCACGTCTTGATTCGTGACAGCGCCTCCCCGAGGCTCGCCACGCCGGTCAGGTCGAGCGTGAGATTGCGATCGGCGAGCCCCTCGAGGTGAACGTGCGCGTCGATCAAGCCAGGCCACGCCCGGCCGCGCAGCCTGACCACACGAGCTCGCCGGCCGGCCGCCGAACGCGCGCCCCCACCAACCGCGAGGATCCTTCCGTCGACGCCCGCCGCGATCTCCGGTTCGCAGCCCGCGAACAACGTCGGCTGAATCACAGGCCGTAAGTCTTGGCGATGATCTCCTTCATGATCTCGTCCGTCCCGGCGCCGATCCGCGCCAGGCGGGCGTCGCGCCACGCGCGCTCGACGGGAAACTCGCGCATGTAGCCGTGGCCGCCGAGGATCTGGATCGCGTCGTCGGCCACCTCGCAGGCGACCTGCGTCGCGAGCAGCTTGGCCTGCGAGATCTCGCGCACCGGGTACTCCCCCTCGTCCCACCGCTTCGCGGTCTCGTAGACGAAGGCCTGGATCGCGGCGATCTTCGTGCCCATGTCCACGAGCTTGTGCTTGATCACCTGAAATTGAGAGATCGCCTGGCCGAAAGCCTGGCGGTTGCGGGCGTACTCCATGGTGTACTCGAAAACGCGAGTCGCGCCGGCGATCGCGCCCGCGGCTGTGATGAGGCGCTCGCCCTGCAGTTCCCACATCAGGTTCTTGAAACCCTCGCCTTCGGCGCCGATCAGGTTGGCGACCGGCACCCGGCAGTCCTCGAACAGCAACTCGGCCGTGTCGGATGAGTGCATGCCGAGCTTTTGCAGCGTCCGCGTGACCAGGAAACCAGGCGTCCCCTTCTCGACGACGAGCAGGTTGAACCCGCCGTGGCCCCGCTCGCGGTCCGCCTTGGCGACCACAAGCGCCCAGTGGCAGCGAGCGCCGTTGGTGATGAAGATTTTGCGGCCGTTCACGACGAACTGGTCGCCTTCGCGCCGCGCGACGGTCGTGATTCCAGCCACGTCCGAGCCGGCGTCGGGCTCGGTGATGGCGATCGCCGCGATCATCTCGCCTCGAATCGCCGGCGCGAGCCACCTGCGCTTCTGGTCGTCGGTGCCGAACTTGAAAACCGGCGGTGTGGCCATCTCGGTCTGAACGGCGACCGCCATAGCCAGCCCGCCGCCCGCGATCCTGGCCAACTCCTCAGAAAGGACCACCGCCGAGAAGTAGTCACCCCCCTGCCCTCCGAACTCGGGCGGGTAGCGCAGGCCGAGGAAACCGAGCTCGCCGAACCGCTTGAAGATCGAGTCGGGGAAGGTCTTCTCCTCCCACTCCTCGAGGTGTGGCTGGACCTCTTTCTCGAGGAACCGCCGGATGTGCAGCCGAAGCTCTTCATGGGCGTCCGTGAAGTACATCGAGGGTGAGTTTAGGCTCGAACGGGCGGCCGGCAGCTTACGGTATGATTCCCGGGCCCCGCGCCGGGCGGGTGTCCCCACTTTTGTAAATCACCTGTGTCTGGGAGTTGGATTGGGCTCGGTAATCAAGAAGCGGCGCAAGAAGATGCGCAAGCACAAGCACAAGAAGATGCTCAAGAAGACGCGTTGGGCGCGTCGCGCACACGCTTAGGCTTCGCGGCCGCGGCGTAGGATAGGCCGCGCATGGGCATCTGGATCCTGATCGCGGTCGTCGTCCTCCTCGTTCTGTGGTTCGTCTTCACGTACAACGGTCTGGTCGCGGCCCGGAACCGAACGCAGGAAGCGTGGTCCGAGATCGACGTCGAGCTCAAGCGGCGCCACGACCTC
>DASZFS010000430.1:0-4942 GCA_035939575.1 Vicinamibacterales bacterium
TCGATTTCTGACCACCCTGCCAACTGTTGAGAACCTTGATTCTTGGGGCGAGGCAACTGCACGCGGATCATGAGTCTTCAGCCCGGCTCGCGAGGCAACTGCACGCGACGATGAGTCTTCAGCCCGTTCGCCTTGAGGGCGAGGCAACTGCACGCGGATCATGAGTCTTCAGCCCGGCTCGCGAGGCAACTGCACGCGACGATGAGTCTTCAGGCCCGTTCTAAGTCATCAGTCAACAATCGCCTGATACACGAGGCTCCTCGACAGCCCGTGGATCGCACGCGTGGTCGCCAGGCTCTGGTGCTGCACCATTCCAACGAACGCGAGATCTTCGACCGGATCGATCCAGAACCACGTGCCGGCGATGCCAAACCAGCTGAACGTCCCGTTCGAGACTGAATCACCGGCCGCCGCCGCGTCGGTTACGATTTGAAAGTCCATGCCCCACCCCGTCCCGGGCGGCATGGTCTTGAGCGCTTCCGGGTTGACGTGGTTGGTGCGCATCATCTCCACCGTCCGCGGCGCGAGCAGGCGAACACCGTTGAATCGGCCGCCCTGCAGCAGCATGTCGCAGAACCGCGCGTAGTCAGACGCCGTGGAAAACAACCCCCCGCCGCCCGATGCCCCGACCGGCACCACCGCCGGATCCGGTCGGTTGGGGTCGACGGCAAGGGTCGCGCCGGCGCCCGTGTGGACTTGTGCGAAGCGAGCGAGCTTCTCCGGCGGCACGTAAAACGCCGTGTCTTTCATGCCCAGCGGCTCGAAGATGCGCGTGCGCACGAAGTCGGCGAACGTCTGGCCGGAGAACTTCTCGATGAGATAGCCCTGGACGTCGACGGCGATGCTGTACGACCAGCGCGTGCCCGGCTGCGCCAGCAGTGGGATCTTCGCCAGCCCGTTGATCATGTTCCCCAGCGGCGCGCGGGAATCGAGCACGTTCGCGTCGATGATCATCTTGTCGACCGGATTGTTCGCGCTGAGGACGTAGCCGAGGCCCGCTGTATGCGTCATCAGCTCGCGCATGGTCATCGATCGCCGCGCGTCTTCCAGCTTCGGCGTCCCATCCTCGTTCTTGCCGAGATAGACCTTCAGCCGCGCGAATTCCGGAATGTAGCGCGACACGGGGTCGTCAAGGCGCCACTTGCCTTCCTCGTACAGCATCATCATCGCCACGCCGGTGATCGGCTTGGTCATCGAGTAGATGCGGAAGATCGAGTCCTTCTTGACCGGATCGGGCTTCCGCACGTCGAGCTGCCCCGCGGCGCTGAAGTCAACGACCTTGCCATGCCGCTCGAGCAGCGTGACGAGGCCGGCGACCTGCTTGTCGTCGACGAGACGCTTCATGGCGGCGTCCAGCCGGCCGAGTCGCTCGGCCGAAATGCCCTCTGATTCAGGGGATGCCGGTGCGAGATCGCGTCCGCCGTGATCGGCGGTTTTTGGCCCGGCCGGCCCGGCCGGCCCGATTGGTGCCGACGCGACGACCGCGACGACCGCGACGGCGGCGAGCGCAGCAAGCGCAGGCAACTGCCGATTGACTCGCATGTGCAACCTCACTCTTGGGTGCTGCTGCCCTTCCGTTCCCGCAGCCTGCGCTGCAGGAAGTCGGCGGACGCCTTGTACGCCCGGACCCAGTCCTCATGGCGCAGGAAGTCGTGAACTTCATCGGGAAACACGAGCTGCTCGACGTCGACGTGCCGTTTGCGCAGCGCTGCCACCAGGTTGATCGACTGGATGAACGACACGTTGCGGTCGTCGTCGCCATGGATCAGCAGCACCGGCGATCGCCAGGTGTCGACGCTGGCGAGCGGCGACGCATCGAACGCGGTGCGGGCGAACTCGGGGTCGTCGAGCCGGTTGTAGTCGGGCACGAACGTGCGGATGCCTTCGTTCCAGTCATGGACCCCGTGCATGTCCACGCCGGCGGCGAACAGGTCGGACGCGCGTGAGAGCCCCATCGCCGTCAGATAGCCTCCGTACGAGCCGCCCCACAACCCGATTCGCAACGGGTCGACGTCGGGCCGGCTCTTCATGAAGAGGCCCGCGCCCATCACGTCGCGGAATTCACTGCCGCCGGTCGCGCCGTAGTTGAGCGCCTCGCGGAACTCCATTCCGTAGCCAATCCCGCTGCGGTAATTCACCGAAAGCACGAGATAGCCCTGGCTTGCCAGCCACTGGTTCATTGCGTACGAGTTCCGGTAGTAGTACATGTAGTGCCAGCCGAGCAGCATCTGCCGCCGCGATCCGCCGTGGAAGAAGATCATGGCTGGCCGTTTCTCGCCGGCCTTCAGATCTCTCGGGACAAACAGTTGGCCGTGGATCGCCATGCCGTCCGCCGCCGTGATGACCACCGGCTGCGGCTCGACGAGCTGCGCTCCCGGAAATGTCGAGGCCGGAAGCGTCTCGGCGACGTCGCGCGCGGCCTGTCCGGCCTGCATGACTGCGACATGCGGCGGCACGCGCGCATCTGAACGGAGAAACGCGATCGCCGTCCCCGCAGTTGGTGTATTGGCTGTCGCGACCGCGACCGGCTGCCACTCAATGCCGCTGCCCTTTGTGAGCGGCGTGGCTGGGCCGGTGCCCGCGACCGCCGCCGTCCAAAGATGCCGGCGATCGATGTCGTCCTGATTCGAGTTGTAGATGACCCGCGAGCGATCCGGCGAGAGCGTCGCGTACTCGATTTCGAATCCGCCCGGCGTCAGCAGCTTCGGCGCGCCTCCCGCGGCTGCAATGGAGTACAGGTGCATCCAGCCGTCTTTTTCCCACGGAAAGACCAGTCGATCGCCAGCGCCCCAGATCAGTTGGTTGTCGGCGACGATCCCCTGGAACGCGCTCCCCGCCCCCGCGTCGGCCTTCCAGATCTGCCGCGCGGCGCCGCTCTTGACCTCCGCGACACGAATGGCCCACGGCTCGTCGGCATCACGGTGCGGCGAGAACATCGCGGCACGGGCCGCCGCGAACTGTCTGATGTAAGCGAGGCGCGTGCCGTCCGGGGACCACGCGATCTGGCTGTCCCGGTCGAGGGATGGATCGATGTAGCGCACCTCGCGGGTCGCGAGCGTGAAGAGGCCAACGAAGCTGTGCGTGCCGCGGTTGCTGACGAACGCGAGGGAGGCGCCGTCAGGTGCCCACGCCAGCTGCTGCGCCGCGCCGCGGGCCGTGAACAGCTGCGCGCCCTTGCCATCGGGCGCCGCGAGGTCGATCGTCCAGACCTGTCCCCGATTGACCCAGGTGACTCGCGCGCCGTTCGGATTGGGTGAAGGTAGACGCCCCGTACCGAGCCGCCTCGGCGCGCCCGCTGCGTCTGTCGCCGCCGCCCACACGGCCTGCTCCTCGCCGTCCGGCATGTGAGCCGGGTTCGGCGAATCGCCCTGCCGGTTCGCCCCTTCGCCGCGAGTGAAAACGACGAACCTGGCGTCGCCGGTGAACGCCAGCTCGGTCAGATCCTGCCCATCGTCCACCGCATAGTTGGTGATCCGGCGACCCTTGAAGTCAGGCGCCTCCGCGATCCAGATGTTCCGCACGCCTTCGACCGACTGCACCCACGCGACGCGAGAGCCTCTACCCGCAGCGATGAGCTCGGTCGGGAACGGCGACGCCATCAACGCATCAATCGTGATGTCCTGCGCCGAAACCGAAGAACCGGGTGAAAGCGCCAGGACGAGCAGCAGGCACAAGCACAAGCGGCGCATGGCGACCTCCCGTGGAGTCTCGTTGACAAGCCGGATGATATCCCAGGCTTCGCTTCTGAAAGAGCCTATACTCGGCGGCGCGGCTAGGGGAGGCGGGTCGATGAAGCGCTTGCTGATCGCGGCGATGGTGATGGCGTGGCCGACCGGCGCGGCGGCGGCAACGTTCCTCGTCAACACCACGGTCGATGCGGTGGACGCGGTGCCGGGTGACGGCGTGTGCGCGACGATCGACGGCCGGTGCTCGCTGCGGGCGGCCGTTCAGGAGTCGAATGCGCTGACCGGTGCGCAAGCGATCAGCCTTCCAGCGGGCTACTACACGCTGACCATCCCGGGGGCGGGGGGAGCCGGCGTTGGCGATCTGAATGTCGGGGCCAACACCCAGATCACGATCACCGGCACCGGCCCGGCGACCACGTTCGTCGACGCGAACGGGATCGGTGCCGCCTTCACCGTTGACGTGGCATCTGCCGGGTTGACGCTGATCGGCGTCACAGTGCAGAACGGTTCCGCGGATTGCATCGCCACCTCCGGGGGGCTCACGCTGAACCGTGTGGTGGTCCAAGCGTGCCAGGGAGCGGGAGGGGGTATTCAAACCACACCGCAGGGAAGCCTGACCCTGACCATCGTCGACACGACGATCATGCAGAGCCAGGCCACCGGCGCGCCGCTCGGCGGAGGCGTGTCCATCGGTCCCGGCACGTCGGCCACGATCGTCCGTTCGACGATCGCCGGCAACACGGGGGCGCTCGGCGGCGGCATCTACGTCACGAGCAACGACAGCGCCGCCACGTCCCTGACCATCGCCAACTCGACGATCGCTCAAAACACAGCTGGCTTCGGCGGCGGGATCCTGCTTGACGCGAGTGGGCCTCTTCACAGCACCACCGCCGTCACCCTTGTCAACGTCACGATCGCCCAGAATGACGCGGTCGGTACGAGTGGCGGGATTGCTGAGCGTGCGACTGGGGCCGTTCAACCATCACTCACCGTGAGCAACACGATTGTCGCGAACAACCTCGGCGGAATGCCTCAGAATTGCGGGCTCCTGAGCCCGATCACCGATCTTGGCCACAATCTCGAGTTTCCCGGAACGACGTGCGGATTCGGTCAGGCCGGGGACCTGCGTGTCGATCCGCTGCTCGCCCCGCTGGCGCCGCACGGTGGCCCGACGGCGACCATGCCGCTGCTGGCCGGAAGCCCGGCGATCGATGCCGGCTCGGACGTCGCGTGCGCGATGCCGCCGGTCTCCGGCC
>DASZFS010000431.1:0-48817 GCA_035939575.1 Vicinamibacterales bacterium
ATTTTATGACGACCCTGTCAACCCTTGAGAATCTTGATTTTGGGGCGAGGCAACTGCACGCGGCCATGAGTCTCCAGGCCACTTCAGAGTCTTCGGCCCGCCAGAGTCTTCAGCCCGCCCGCCTCAGAGTCTTCAGCCCGTTCATAGCCCGCTTCACCCTGCCTCGGATGCGCCGGGTGATGCGCGTCCACTCACTCAGCGCCAGACCGCGCGCGCGATCGGCCGCCGAGCAGGGGAACGGCCCGTCGATCACGCGCCCATCTCGAGTCACCGCCACCACGCGGCCGAGTACGTCCGCCGCGCGCAGCAGAGGATCCCGCCGCCAGTGCGAATCGCCGCGCGTCGCGATCCACGCTCCGTCCGCGGAGATCCAGATCGAGACCACGCGGTGGGCGAACAGCCGGCCGCCGTCGCGCGCCAGGACCACATCGCCGCGCCCCAACTGCTCGGGCGCACATTGCGCAACCCTGAGGACGTCGCCGGAACGGATGCTCGGAAACATGCTGGCGCCGTGCGCCCGCAGCTGGACCCGGCCGAATTGGTGCAGGACGTCGGCGATGAGGCCGGGCCTCGCGCTCAGGAGCTCTTGCGGACAGCCTTGCACTGGCCGATGGACGGGTTGGTCTTGCCGCAGGCGAGCGCCATCGTCTCGAAGAGCTGCTCGCGAACGAAGGCCGGCTTCTCGTACGGCTTCTTGCCGTTCGCCCGGGCGCGCTCGTTCCCAGGAACGGCCCCGCTGGGGTCAGCGGTCGTCTTCTCAGTGGGCTTCATTTGAACCTTCCTCCGCGCCTGCCGCGGCCGCGCGCTGCATCGACTTCTCGCAGTCCGCCGACGATGGCCCGCGCATGTTGCCCTCCATGTAGGCAAGCCCTGGGCACCGCGTGCAGCTGGCCATGAAATCGCAGCTCGGACAGCTGGTGAGATCCCGCATCCGGATCGACCGGACCTCATTCAGCTGCGGCGAGTCACGCCAGACGCGCTCGAACCGATCGGTGCGCAGATTGCCGCTCGGCAGCGGAAACTGCACGCAGGGGTAGACGTCACCGTACGGCGTGATGTAGCACGCGATGTGGCCGGCACTGCAGGGCAGAGAGTCGAGCATCTCGGGGTCGGGCTCCGCCGCAGGCTTGCAGAAGTCATCGCCGACCAGCGAGCGATCCCTGAAGACGTGCAGCACCTGCGGCGTCGGCATGCGCAGCGCCAGGATCGACGTGTCGCCGTCCATCTTCGGCGTGATGGTGGGATCCATCGTGTACTCGGCCCCCAAATCGGCTGCGAGCCGGCGGACCCCGCCGTAGTCCGACGCGTTCTGGCGCATCAGCACGTTCGCGATGGTGACGTTGAGCCCGAGCGCGGTCAGAAACCGGATGGCGGCAAGCGTCCGATCGAGCGACCCCCGCACTTTCGTAATCGCGTCGTGCACTTCCGCGCGGTGCGAGTAGACGCTGATCTGCACTTGACGCACGCCAAGCGCGCGGATCCGGGCAGCGTCGCGCTCGCCGATCAGAATGGCATTGGTCTTGATCTTGACGTCGAAGCACAACCGGCGCGCGTACTCGAGCAGCTCGAAGAAGTCCGTCCGCAGCAGGAGCTCGCCGCCGCTGAGCGTGAGGAACAGCGTGCCCGCCGCGGCCAGCTGATCGAGGACGTCCTTCACTTCGGCGGTCGTCATCTCGCCGTAGTCCGCGTGGTCGAGATAGCAGTGCACGCACCGCTCGTTACAGCGATAGGTGAGGTCGAAGTGGACGGCGAGGGGGACGCGATCTGCGAACGCCCGGTCCCGGACCCGATCCATGAGGCCAGTCATTCAACCGCGTGCTCCGAGGTGGATACCACGCCGGCCGCGGCGAGATCCGACACGAACGCTTCGACATCGCGCAGCGCGGTCTCGCGATCGACGTCGTACGCCTGGCACACGCCCTCGGCGATCGCGTGCAGCGACGTGCGGCCGTCGGCCGCTTCCCAGATGGCCGTGCCGATCTCGTTCAGCACGAACAGGCTCGAGTCGTCCGCCGACAGGATGACCATCTCGCCGCCGACTTTCCGCGCCGCGAGGCGGTCGCCGCGCACGACGAACAGGCTCATTGAATCGTCCCCCACACGCGCGCATCCGGCGCAAAGGCGAGCCTGAACGCCGGGACTCGCGCCGCGAAATCGCACGCCGTGTCGAGGACGTTCCCGACGAGGTCCCGATCGTCGGCGAAAAACAGGATGTTGCGCATGAGCGCCTTCACGGCCTCCGGCGCCTCCAGACGATCGTGGCGGTTCTCCGCGCCCCGCCCGAGACAAAAGAGCGCGGCGACCGGGGCGCTCGACGGATCGCCAGCGTCGCTCAACTCGCCCGCGAACGGCGTCCCGAACGCGACATACCCCTCCGCGGTCCACCTCAGATATGAGATCTCGTCGGTCAGCACGGTGACGCCATCCGGCGCGAGACCGACGATCGTCGACTTCCCGGCCCCCGACGGCCCCGTGAACAGGAACGCGCGGCCGTCGCGAACGGCGCTCGATGCGTGCAGCAGGAACCCGCCCTCGGTCGCGAGCAGCAGCGTATGGACGATTCGCAGAACCGAGTCGGCGGCGTAGGGATTCAACGTCTGGCGGATGGATCCTCTGCGCTCGGCAACGCTCCATTCGGCCTCGAAGTCGCCGCGCCGAACGAGCCAGCGGCCTCGGCCGCCGGTGACCTTCAGATCCGCATCGGCGTCGAAGTCGCCGGCCGCCGCAAGCGTGACGTCGAACTGAAAATCGGGATGAGCCGACGGGTTGAGAAACCGCCCGAACCGTCGCTCCAGCACGTCACCGAGCGGCGCGTCAGCCGTCTTCAGAAGAACCGCGACGCCACCGACGTCGACGATGACCTGACGGCTTGTGGGCATCGGCCTGGACTATACGATACGCACCGGCGCAGGCGCAATCTCCGCGCCGGAGCGATCGCTCAAAATTGCTGCGCCAACTGCACGATGGTGCTCTGCGTCGTCGCCCCGACGCCCATCGTGCCGAAATAGATGTTCGCGGTTGCCGTCGATCCGGTGATGTTCGATGTACGTGTGTCGATGACGATGCCGGAGATCGCGCCGCCGGTGACCGCAAACCAGCTGTCCATGCCCACGGGCGTGGTGTCGCTGCCGGCGAATCCCGCCCCGATCCGGTTCATGAATAAGTACGAGCCGCCGCCACCGCCGACGAACACGAAGTCCTTGTTCGCGAGCGAGCTCGCCGTCAGGAACTCGGTCACCGGACTGGCGGCCACCATCGAGGCGGCCCCGCTGCGGTGGAGCTGCGCGTACCCGGCCGCAGAACCGAGCCCGCCGTTGTACGGGAAGCGGACCAGATACGTGTCACCGCCAGCGGTTGGCGAGCCGACCGCGTAGGCGTTGCCGTTGTTCGTCGACCAGAAGGCATCGTCGAACGACGGAGCAACCGGTGCTGTGGTGGTTTTGGCACCGAGCTGCACGCCGGTGACTTGTGCTGCGCCGGACGCAAACATGAGGTTGAACGTGCCGATACCGGCAATCCCGTAGCCCGCGGCGTCGTTGGTGGCGACGACGATCTCGTTGTTCGTCACGTCGACGACGGGCGGCGAGAGGGCGCCGGCGAGGCCGACGCCGCTGCCGCCCTGCTGTGAGGCGGTGCACGTGTACGGCGAAGCCCCCGTCGTGTCCAATCGATACAGCCTTCCGTTGTAGCTGCTGACGATGACCTGGCCGTTCACGAAGACCGGCGACTGGAGCTGGGCGGTGCCGCACGCGTTGGTGAAGTGTGTGACGTCACGGGACGCGGTCGCGAGGTTCGTGTTGACGACGTGTTGAATCCGGCCGGCGGAGTCGCCGAAGAACAGCTGGTTGCCCGCGTAGTCGAGATACGGAGAGGCCACGTCGTTGACGACCCCCGGGAACGCGATCTGAAAGAGCTGCTCGCTCGACGCGGTGCCGGTCGGTGCCGCGAGCGTGTGTGTCGTGAGCCACGACTGCGTGAGGAAGCTGTACGAGCCTGGATTGGTCGTGATGTTGTTGACGTTGATCGCGTGCAGCACGACCCCGGCGGCGCTCGACTCGAGAACATACAGCACGCTGCCGTCGAGGCTCGGCACGGTCGACGTCGCCGTGCCGCTCGTCATGGCGATTGCCCATTTGACGGTCGGCGTCGTCCCGGCCGCGTTGCCAGCGCATCCCGCGTACGCGTTCGTGATGGCAATCACGTTGGGCGTCGTCGCCGCGCCGGCCTGGTCGACCGTGAAATAGATTACGTCGCTGCAGTTGGCGGCAGAAATGTCGAAGCTGTACTTTGCCGGGCTGCCGACGACGTTGCCGAACCCGCCAGTCTTGAGATTCCAATCGAGCTTGGACCCCGAAGACCGGCTCTGGCGAGGAAGGCCGACACGGCGCTGCAGCTGGTCGAACCAGTCGAC
This sequence comes from Vicinamibacterales bacterium, assembly GCA_035939575.1. GTDB lineage: Bacteria > Acidobacteriota > Vicinamibacteria > Vicinamibacterales > CAVVIG01 > DATKHR01. The sequence goes on from DASZFS010000431.1 coordinate 4,412, forward strand.
GACCGGCGACGCTTGCATCGCGCGGGCCTGCTCCAAGTGAACATGCTTCACATGCGTGCGCCAGTCGCGCTCGATGTTCTGATCGAGGTCCGGGCCAAAACGCGACGCCACGAGGTGACTGTGCGACCAGTCGCGAGGCCCGCCTCGTCGCCACACGTGGCTCTGCGCCTGGCCGCTCGAGCTCGTAAGCCCGGCGGCAAGCGCCGCAACGCTCCCCATCAGAACGACCTTGGTGACACTCCGGTTCAAGACTTCGCTCCTGGCAAACAATGCCGGCCCAACTTCAGGCCGGTCCGCGTTCAGCGCGGGGTCATCTATAGGACAACTTATGACTCTAGAGCAATTGAAGTGCCTATCTCGAGAGTCCAGAAATGGAGCGAATCGAGGGGATGTGGCGCGGGATTGTTCTGTTATGAGACAGAAGCGAACACACGACGACCAGAATGGGGCACACCGGAGGCGCGACGAACCGTCGACTTTATGCCGTCAGCAGGTCACGCACTTATGGCTGTTTTTCGAACCGAGCTTCTCGAGCAGCGCGACTGTGGCGGGAATCGGCGAGATGCGCTGGACAGGGCCGTTTGCCATGTCCGCGGTCGTCTGGCCGCTGCGCGCCACGGCCGTCACGTCTGCGCCCTTCGACACGAGGTAGAGGATCAGGTCGTTGTCGCCGCGAGCGGCGGCGTGGTGCAACGGCGTGTAGCCGTCATTGTCGCGAGCGTTGACGTCGGCGCCCAATTCCTCAACCAGGTACTTGACGACCGGCAGCCAGGCGTCGGGTGCGTGACGGTGCGCGTTGCCGGCAAACCCCTCGCCGTACTCCAGGCCCGCCGCCGCATGAATAGCGAATGCACCGGGTCCGCCCGGCGGAATGGCGGGCCAGGTCGGCTTGGCGGGCGCGGTCGCGCCCGGCATCCCGTCCTGCCCAGGCCCGCCACCCTGGGGACCACGACGTACGGGCGCCGGCGGCGCGATCGTCGGGATATTCGGATCCGCACCGCGCGCGATGAGCAGCTTCATCGCCTCCAGGTCCGTGGCGTATGCCGCGCGCCAGAAAGCCGTCGATCCTGCGGTGTCCGCGAGGCCGCAGTTGCGATTACCGCAGCCGCTGTAGACGAGGTACCACGGATGGGTCCGCATCCGCGCGTCGACGTCGGCGCCCGCATCGAGGAGGGCGCGCATCACGTCCAGATACGTGGCCTTCTGCTGCTCCATCTCCTGCGGCTGCGGAAAGCGCGTCCGTGGCTGCCATTGCGTATTGACGGCGGCCCATAGCGGGGTCGCACCGTTGCCGGCCGCCGCGAGGTTCGGATTCGCGCCCCGCCCGATGAGATACATCGCCATGTCGAACTGGCCGTTGATCACCGCCATGAGCAGCGGGCTGGTGGCGTCCCCGGCGCCGACCTGGTCGATTGGCGCGCCGCCGTCGATGAGCGCGCGAGCCGCGCCCATGTGTCCCTGGCGAGCGGCGTGCAACAACGCCGTCAGGCCGCCCTTGCTCGCCACCGGGGGGTTGATCTCTTCCGGGTTGAAGCTGTTGGCGGCATTGGCGCCGCCGTCGGCGCTCGCCGCGGCGTCCTTCTTCTCCACCGGCGGGATCGTCCCGGTCGCGAACAGCTCCCGGGACGCCTCAATAGCGGCCTGCACCTGGCTCGGCGTCGGCCGCTGACCCTTCGGCACAGAGGCTTCCAGCACCTTCTTCTGTCGATCGCTCGCCGCCCGGTCGAGCGCCAGCATGTGCGCGACGTCCACGGTCGCGGTCGTGATCTTGGGATCGGCGCCGCCCGCCAGCAAGGCGCGGACCGCGTCGACGCGATCCTGCGCGGCCGCGAAGATCAGCGGCGTCTGTCCCCATTCGGATTCCTTCGCGTTCACATCCGCGCCGGCGGCCAGGAGCGTCTTCACGACGTCGGCGCTGCCCGCCGCCGCGGCGAGGTGCAGTGCCGTCACGCCCGATGTCGTCGTCCGCGCGTTGACATCCGCGCGGGCCTTCAGCAGCGCCTGCACCACGGCGGCGCTGCCCGCCTTGGCGGCCAGATGAAGCGGCGTGTACTCGCCGATCCGGGTGACCGCAGCCACGTTTGCGCCCGCGTAGACCAGCATCTCGGTCATCGCCGTATCACCGTGCTCCGCCGCCCAATGCAGCGGCGTCATGCCGTCGCCGCGGGCGGCGCTCACGTCCGCGCCCTGTTTGAGCAGGCCGCGCACCGCGTCGCGATCGCCGCGCATTGCGGCGTCGGCCACAGGCGAGCTGGACGGCGCCGCCCCCAGGAAGGCCGTCAAGGCCGTCATCGAGATTGCCACCGCGCCGGTCACGATCGAGGTTGTTCGCAGCATAACGGTTCGACTCTTGATTCCCGTCTCTTGACTTAACTCAAAAACTCAAAACCCAAGACTCAAAACTCATGACTGCGCCGACAGTGAGAACTCCCCCGTGCTGTCGCCGAAGGTCTTGAGATCCTCGAGCCCGATGTTGTGCAGCAGCGTGAGCATGACGTTCGCCATCGGGGTATCATCCGCCGCCTTCAGGTGCAGGTTGCCCTTCAGCTGGCCGTTCGCGTGCCCCAGCAGCACCAGCGGGCAGCGGCGGTGGTTGTGGATGTTGGGGTCCGCCATCGGCGACCCGAAGATGACGAGCGTCTTGTCCAGGAGGCTCGCATCGCCGTCCATCGTGTTCTTCATCTTGTCGAGGAAGTAGGCGAGCTGGCTCACACGGTACTTGCAGATCTTGTTGAACTCCATGATCCGCTCCTCACGGTTGCCGTGGTGGGACGCGGGATGGAACGGCTGGTTCGACCCACTCTCCGGGAAGACGCGGTTCTGGGCGTCCCGGCCCGTCTTGAACGAGATGACGCGGGTCATGTCGCTCTGGAGCGCCAGCACCTGAAGATCGAACAGCAGGTGCATGTGCTCCGAGAACGAGTCCGGCACGCCGGCGGGCGCGTCGGGCATCTCGCGCGTCTCACCGCTGCGATTGTGCGCCTCGACTGCCTGGATCCGCCGCTCGAGCTCACGGACGTTGTCCATGTAGCGGTCCAGCCTCGCGCGGTCGCCGCTGCCGACCTGCCGCCGCACGCGCTCGACCTCGCCCGAGATCCAATCGAGGATGCTGCTCCGCGTCTCGCGCCGCGCCGCCCGCTCCTGCGGCGTGTGGCCTGCGCCGAACAACATGTCGAACGCCACGCGCGGATCGCGAATCATCGGCAGCGGCTCGTTCGGCGATGCCCAGCTGATCGAGTCGGTATACGCACACGAATAGTTGTACGTGCACCCGCCCGCCTGATCCAGGTTCTCGATACAGAACTGCATCGACGGCATCGGCGTCGACTGTCCGTAACGCTTGGCGTACAGCTGGTCGAGAGACGTCCCGGCCCACAGATCGGAGCCCTGTGTCTGCTTCGGGTGCGACTGCGTGAGAAACACCGCGCTCGACCGGAAATGGTCGCCGCCGATCTCCGGCAGCGTGAAGGCCTCGGCATTCCGGACGTCGGTATTGCTGACGATCGTCATGTGGTCGCGGAACGCGTCGATGGTGCTCAGCGGGTTGTCCGGCACGAGCGTGAAATCGCTGCCAGTCGTCGCCGGCGCGAACAGGTGCTTGGTGGCGCCCCAGTTGTTGCAGCCGGCCAGCCCGTGGACCTCCTCGATGCACACGAGCCGCGTCCGGTCCGGCGCGGCCGCCCTGGCAACGACGCCAAGGACGTTGCGCGCGGGAACCATCGCGTCCAGAAACGGCAATGCCATCGTCACGCCAACCCCGCGGAGGAAGGTCCTGCGGGGCATCTGCTTGCCAGTGATGAAGTGCACGTCTCATGTCTCCTTGCGGACGCACCGATCCGGAGGTGCGTTACCGCGGCTGTCTCGCGTCGTCGGTCGTGTTCGCGGCGTCCGCCTGCTTCATCTGAAATGCACCGCTCTTGATGACGCCCACAATGAAGGACGACATCCGGTACTCGTTGGCCTCGGCCGCGCGGGCGATCGCGCGGATGGCCGGCTGGTCGAGGTACTCCGCGCGCCGGCCGAGTGCGAAGGCGAACAGGTTCTCCGTGAACGTCCGCACGAGCGGCACCGGTCGCTTCATCAGCGCGCGCGTGAGCTCGGCGGGCGTCGTCACCGGCGTGCCGTCGTAGAAGTCGCCGCGCGTATCGAGCGGCTGACCGTTCTCGCGCACGCGCCATTTCGCCGTGACATCGAAGTTGTCGAGCGCGAGGCCGATCGGATCCATGAAGCGGTGGCATGAGTTGCACGTCGGGTTCTTGCGATGCATCTCCATGCGCTCGCGCGTCGTGAGCATCTTCCCGTCCTTCGAGTCGCCCGTGTCGTCGAGCGGCGGCACGTCGGGCGGTGGGGGCGGCGGGGGCGAGCCCAGGAGGACTTCCATCACCCACTTCCCACGCAGGACCGGGGACGTGCGATTCGCCAGCGAGGTCTGGACCAGCATGCTGCCCTGCCCGAGCAGGCCGCGCCGCGTGTCGTCCGGGTATTGCACGCGGCGGAACTCGTCGCCTGCCACGCCCGGGATGCCGTAATGACGCGCGAGGCGCTCGTTCACGAACGTGTAGTCAGCGCGATACAAGTCGAGCAGGCTGCGATCGTCGTGGACCAGGTTGTTGAAGAAGAGCTCGGTCTCCTGACGCATGTCAGTCGTCAGGTTGTCGTCGAAATTCGGATAGAAGTTCGGCTCCGGATGAACCTTGTCCAGGTCCTGCAGGCGCAGCCACTGCGCCGCGAAGCGCGTGCCCAGCGCATTGGCGCGCGGATCGGCGAGCATGCGCCGCGCCTGTTTCTCGAGGGCGCTCGGCGTGCCCTGTCCACCCTGTCCACCCTGTCCACTTTGTCCACCTTGTCGACCCTGCCCGGTCAGCTTTCCTGCCGTCGCCAGCGCCAGCAACTCCTGATCGGGGGGCGTGCCCCACAGGAAAAACGACAGTCGCGACGCGAGGTCCACATCCGCCACGCGGTAGCTCGACCCCGGCTTCGCGTACTCGGGCTCGCGCTCCAGGCGAAAGATGAAGTACGGGCTGGCGAGAATCGCCTCCAGCACGCTGCGGATTCCACTCTCGAACCCCTCGCCGTAGCCTTGGCGGAGGCGGGTTGCGCCCTTCTCGTAGAACGGCATCAGCCGATCGATCTCGCTCGCCGTCAGCGGACGCCGATACGCTTCGCCCCCCAGGCGCGAGACGATCTGCCGCGCGCACGGCCCCTCCTCGGTCGCCAGTGTCGGACGGCACGTGAAGATTCTCTGCCGACTGGGTGTCTCGGAAATTCCCGTGGCGTGATACGGGCCCTTGATGATGAAGTCGCGCACGTGGGGCAAGGTCGTAATGCCCGGCCCGCCAGAGCCGCCACCCGCAAACGACCAATCGTGGGGTCGGATCAGATCCTCGTAAGGACCCTCGACCTTGCGCACGAATGCCGCAGCGACGCGCTGCTCGCCGGCCTTGATCGTGATCGGCTCGGTCCGCATCGGCACCGCGCCCCGTCCATCCGCTCCGCCAGCCGGCCCGGTCTCGTACTCGATGAGGGCCACGCGCTCGCCGTTGACAGAGATGTCGATGTCCTCGTTCCGGGCATTCGATCCCGACACGAGGTCGACTTCGAAGACATATTCGGCGTCTGCCGGAAACACGTAATCGACCACCATCCCGCCGCGCGTGCCGTACGGCGCGCCTTCCACGTGATCCCACGGATGCTGCGAGACGTAGCCCGGGCTCGTGAACGTCGCGTCTACGGTCGGCGCATTCCGGTCGCCGACGGCCATGCGGCTGATCGCCGCGGCGGCATTCAGGTACGCCTCGAGGAGGAGCGGAGATAGCGCCTGCGCGTCCGCGATGTTGTCGAAGTTCGCGCTCTTCGTGTCGAGCGGCAGCCAGCTGCCGGCGTCCACGTCGAGCCCGAGGAGGTCGCGAATCGCTCGCGCGTACTCCGGCCGGTTCAAGCGCTGAAACGTGCGGCCGCCAGGGTTGGGCCGCGCGGCCGCGGCCGTGTCGATCGTTGTTTCAAGCGCGGCGACGAGCGCGGCCTGCGTCGCGGCATCCGGTCTGCTCGATCCCGGCGGCGGCATCATCCCGGCCTGCAGCTTCCGGATCATCTTCTCGGCGACCTCGGCATTCTGCGCGGCGCGCGCCGCATCGAACGCCGCCAGCGAGAGCCCGCCGCTCTTGCGCGTGTCGTTGTGGCAGGTGACGCAATAGCGCCGGACAACCGCGTTGTGATCGGGCGGCGGCGCCTGGGTGCCACCGGCGGCGATGGGAACGGCCGGCTTCGCCTGAGGCGCGGGCGCGTGTTGGGCCAGACCGATCGTCCCTGCCAGGCCGAGCGACAGGATCACGGTGCACACAGATGCCCAGTCGGGACTCTTCATCCGGCGGCTCCCGCGCGAATTTTAACACCCGACGCTGACGCAGGGATGTCTCTGGTTGTCTCTCTACGAACCCGAGTATCGGATGATGAACGCCTCGACCGCAGCCGCGTCCACGGGGGCAAACCGGACCCCCGCGCGGTACCGCAGCGGCCGCCCGTGCGAGTTCGGATCCAGGCGCGTCCAGACGATGCGGGCGCCGCACGTGAGGGGCACTTCAGCGGACCGGACGACGAGCACGCCTTCGCGATCCTGCTCGAGCGCCCGGGACGACAGCACCTGCGCGCCGCCCGTCGACAAGTCGACCAGGATGCCCGCCTCGCCGTCGAACTCGATGGCGATGCGCGCCGCGAAGCTGTAGCGGCTGGCCGCCCGCACGGGCTGAGGGCTCGCGCGCTGCTCCAGCATCGACGACAGGTCCTCGTCCCGATCCTCGACCGGCCGTTCTCGCTGAAACAGCTGCAGCTCGAGCGCGCGGATCTGCTGGTCGACCGACGCGAGCTGCTGCTCGTAGTCGCTCGCAACCGCAAGCCGTTGATCGAGGTGCTCGCGCGCACGTACCGCCTCATCTCGCGCCTTCACTGCCTCGTCGCGCCCGCGTGCCGCCTCGTCTCGCGCGCGAACCGCTTCATCTCGCGCCCGGGCGGCCTCGTCCGCGCGGGCCTCCGAGGACTGGAGGCGCGCCTCGAGATCGCGCGCGCGGGCGTCGGCGTCCCGCCGCCGCGACTCCGCCTCGACGGCGCGAGCCTCGAGCGACGTCATGGTCGCTGCCGCAGCGGCCTGCGCCGCGGTCGCGGCGCTGCGCGCGGCGTCGATCGCCGCGGAGCGCGATTCGAGCGAGCGGCGGGCCTCGGTCAGCTCGCGCTGCGCCACGGAGAGCTTGTCGCGCGCCTGCTTCGTCGCTGCCCTCTCGTGCGCGATCTCCTTGTCGAATGCCGCGCGGGCCTGCGCCAGCTCGGCGCCGAGCGAGGCCGCCGTCGCGCGCTCGGCCTCGAGCGCGCGCGTCGTCTCGGACGCCGCGCCCGCAGCGTGCTCCTGCGCCTTGAGCTGCGCCTCGAAGACGCGCTGCGCCGCCGACGCCTCGGCCTCCGCCGTCGTCACCCTCGCCAGATCGATCACGAGGCTTTCGATCGACGCACCTGCCCCCGGGCCCTCGGGGTGCGCCAGCGCCACCTCGAGCGCTTGCAGGCGCGATTCGAGCGCCAGTCGGAGCGAGTCGAGCTCGCGGCGCGCGATGTCGGAGAGGTACTGTCTCAGCCTGTCGGGCAGCGGATCGGCCGTCGAACGGACGGGTTCGAGATCGCTCATGTGGAGACGCGGAAGCGATTATAGTTTTGCTCTGTGACGGCACACGAGGAATCGCCCGGTCAGCGCGCCAAGGTCATGGCAGCGGCGCACGCCGCCGCAAGCTGGGCGCGTGCACGTCGAGGGACGTGGACCGACGTCCCGCTGCCAGCCCCGGCTCCCGCCAACATCGACCGGGGGGTAGGGGCCCCAGGAGTAACCTTGCTCGCGCCCGGAACCGCAGCCGGGCCGGCCAGGCGCGACTCGGCCGTCCGGCACACGCTCGGCGCGCTCAGCGCGCTTGCTGACCGCGTCAAGTCCGTGCGCGTGCCCGCAGGGTGGGGTTCGTCCGTGCGCGCAGGCTTCATTGTCTGGGCGCCGCGCGTTGTTGCGGCCGTCGCGCTGATAGCCGCGGCATGGGCCGGGATCACCTACGGACCGTCCGCGTGGAGCGCCGTGACGACGCGCGCACGCCAGGTCGTCGCCACGGAACCGCCGCCGGCACGCCCCGATGCGCCGCGCAAGACAACGGGAACGTTGCAGCTTGACTCCACTCCCGCCGCGCGCGTGCTGCTCGACGGCGCTGTGCGCGGCACGACGCCCCTCACGCTCGAGGATGTCGCGGCGGGCCGGCATGCGGTCATTCTCGAGAGCCCGGTCGGCAGCGTCCAGCGGACGGTCGCGATCACCGCGGGCGCGACCACCACCGTGAACGAGTCAATCTTTGCGGGTTTCGTAGCCGTCTACTCACCGTTCGAGCTGACGATCACTGAGGGCACGCGCGCCTTCCATCTGGACGACCGCAACCAGATCATGCTGTCCGCGGGGCACCACGACCTGCATCTGGCCAATCGCGCGCTCGGATTCGAGGAGACGCGTCAAGTCGAGGTGGCGCCCGGGCAGAACCTGACAATCTCGGTGACGCCGCCCCAGTCGACGATCAGCGTCACCGCGAGCGAAGCCGCCGAGGTCTGGATCGACGGCGCCCGCGTCGGCGACACGCCGGTCGCCGGCCAGCCGGTCAGCCTCGGCACGCACGATCTCGTCGCCCGGCGTGCAGGTGGGAGCGAGCGGCGTCTGACCGTCACCGTCACCGTCAAGCCCTTCGCGCTGCACGTCGACTTCTCGAAGCCGGGCGTGTAACGCCGCTCGATCGGCGCGGAAACCGGGTGCACCTGACTTCTAACTTCTTCAGTGCTGCGTGCTGCCGCGGCGTTCGGCTTGGAGCTTCCTGATCTCGTTGACGCCGTTGTTGACGGTGATGTCCGCGAGGATCTTGCCGAGCTCCTTTGTCGACGGGTGAGGATCGCCGGTAAGGCCGTTGTTCACCCGCGGTGGCGCGTTGGGATCCTGCGCGCGACCCCGGCCCCCACCTGCAGCGGCGCCGTTCGCCTGCCCGCGTCCACCGCCCGCGCCTCCAGCCGGTGCCGCGCCGGATGCCGCCGCGGCCTGACGGGCCAGCCTCGCCTCGCGCGCGGCCTTCCATTGCTCCGGCGTCTGTCCGGTTGGATCGAACGGCACGGTCTTGTAGATGGGCCGAACATAGGCACCTGGCGAGGGCTCGAACGAAAGCATCTCCGACGTCTCCATTACGGCACCGTGCCCGCCGATCGGCAGCTTGTGCTCGTAGAAGTACATGTCCACGTCGTCGTGCGTCTTGTTGTAAAAGTCGCTGACGTAGTAGACGTGGACCCCCTTCGGCGACAGCTTCTTCTCCATTTCCTCGGCCGCGTCTTTCATCTCGGCCTGGCCGCCGCCGTGGTCGCCCATGATGAAGATGTCCTTGAAGCCGTTGAAGTACATGCTCTCGATCTCGGCGCTTGCGACGGCCTTGAACACGTCGGGCGGCAGTTGGACGCCGCCTGGCTGGTCGGTGCCTTCGCGCAGGCCGGTCGCGGCGACAGCCATCGGCAGCACGGGTGCAACGAGCGTCTTGCCGAGCTTCTTCGCCATCTCGACGCCGTGGTGTCGCGACATGATGGTATGGCCGGCGAGGATGTTGTGCGGGCCGCGCTCTTCGGTTCCGCCCGTCACGATCAAGACAGACGTGAATCCTTTGTTGTGGATCTTGTCGTAAACCTCGGTCTGCGTGAGCATCTCGAGCTCGACGATGTTGTCGACGTTGGGCTGCTGCGCGCGCGCGACCCCGCTGGCCGCCGCTACCACGACAGCCGCGAGAACAACCGACACTTTCCTCATATCTCCTCCAGACGCTCGTCACTCGAACGATCGCGGCTACTGTAGCCGTGGGGCTAGGATTGGTCAATGATCCGCTCGACGCTCGCCACCGTCTTCGCCGTTCTCGCAGCCGGCGCGCAGATCATCCCGCGCCTGCCGCAGCCGGCCGTCAAGTACGTCGCGACGCCGCAGAGCGTTGTCGACGGGATGCTCGCGCTCGCTCGCGTGACATCCGCAGACATCGTCTACGACCTCGGATCGGGTGACGGCCGGATTCCGATCACCGCCGCGACGAAATACGGTGCACGCGGCGTCGGCATCGAGATCGATACCTTCTATTTGCGCAGCGCCTATGACAACTTGAAGAAGGCCAATCTGAAGAAGGCGGGCGTTGGCGATCGCGTCCGGTTTCTGAACCAGGATTTGTTCGCTGCCGACATCCATGACGCAACGGTGGTCACCTTGTTTCTCCTGCCACAGGTGAATCAACGGCTGATGCCCAAGCTCAAACGCGAACTCCAGCCGGGTGCCCGGGTCGTGTCACATCTTTACGATATGGGCGACGCATGGCCGCCTGACCAGTCGCAGGAGGTCGACGGCGCGATGATCTACCTCTGGACAATCGCGCGTCAGCCCGCGCTGAAATAGCACGCGCGACCAGATCTCGAGAATCATGAATGGTTTATGGAATCGCTGCACGAACAATCTTGGATGGCATGCTCCAGGATGGGACACGTGAGCGGCTCCCGCCCCCGGGCAGAGGTGACTCATAACTCGCTGCAATGACTCACGGTTAGCCCCGGACGACCTTCTCGGCCTGACTCTGGACGGCATGTTGCACTCTTAAGTTCTACTTTGCACCTCAATGTGCTCGTGAGGAGCGTCAAGGACCGCCCCACGGCGTTCGTGCTGTGCCTGCTGATCCCGATCTGGCTTGGCTGTGCCGCTACGGGCTTCTCGATTCTGTGGCGCTATGACAACACGCCGGGAGCTGCGGCCAACCCCACGCCTGGCTGGCCCGCTGGCAGCGGCCTCCAGCGGGCTGTGGATCGGCCGACGCTTGTGCTGCTCGCCCATCCGCAATGCTCGTGCACGCAGGCGAGCCTTGGCGAGCTCGCCGAAGTGCTCGCGCGCTCCGACGTCCAGCCCAAGACCTACGTCGTCTTTCTGAGACCATCGAGCTTTGGAGACGGCTGGGAGAAGTCGACGCTCTGGCGAACCGCTGAACGACTGCCAGCGGTCACGCTGGTGAGAGACGACGATGGACGCGAAGCGCGATCCTTTGGCGGCGCGACCTCGGGACAGACCTTTCTCTACGGCGCTGATGGAGCGCTGATCTTCAGCGGCGGCATCACCGGCTCGCGCGCGCATCAGGGCGACAACGTCGGACGCCGGTCCCTGGTCGCGCTGCTCAATCGCGAGCACAGCGTTGACCCGCGCACGAATGTCTTCGGCTGCCCGCTGTTTGCGCCCGGTACGTGACATGAAGCTGACATCGATCGCGCGCGGCGAACTCTCCGGCGTTGCTGAGTCCGGGGCCTCCGGTGTCGCGTGTCCGCCGGTCTCCCCCTCGACGATACGGGCGGCGGAACTGTTCGACAAGTACCAGAACGAAATCTACCGGCAGACTGACCGGCTGTTCGCGGGTCTGATGGGTTTCCAATGGGCCGCGGGGATCATCTTCGCGCTCTGGGTGTCGCCGCTTGCCTGGGAGGGTCCTCTCAGCCGCACCCACCTGCACGTCTGGGCTGCCGTTCTTCTCGGCGGCGTCATCAGCCTGCCGCCGGCGCTGCTCGGATTGTTCCGGCCTGGCCGGAGCTCGACGCGTTACATCATCGCCGTGGCGCAGATGCTGATGGGCGCGTTGCTCATCCACCTGACGGGCGGTCGCATCGAAACACATTTTCACGTGTTCGGCTCGCTGGCCTTCCTCGCGTTCTACCGCGACTGGCGCGTGCTGATCCCGGCCACCGTGGTCGTCGCGCTCGATCACATGCTGCGCGGCTTCTTCTGGCCGCAGTCGGTCTACGGCGTCCTGGTGGCCAGTCAATGGCGCTGGGTCGAGCACGCGGCGTGGGTCGTTTTCGAGGACGTCTTCCTCCTGGTGTCCTGCGCTCGCAGCATCGCCGAGATGCGGCAGAACGCCGAGCGGACCGCGGCGCTCGAGCAGGAAGTGCGGACGCGCCAGCAGGCCGAAGACGGGGCGCGGTCGCTCGCGTCGCTGACGGCGGCGGTCGGCCTCGCGTTGACGCGCGGCACCGAGCCCCGGACGATGCTTCAACAGTGCGCCGAGGCGCTCGTTGACAATCTGGATGGAGGGCTGGCTCGCATCTGGACGCTCAACGAGGCAACCCATTTCCTCGAGCTTCAAGCGAGCGCCGGGGCGTGCAGCGATCTCGAGGGCGATCACAAGCGCCTCGCGCTCGGCGATTTTGCGATCGGGGCGATCGCGCGTGACCGCAGACCATACCTCACGCGCGCTCAGAACGTCGACCCGGGGATCGGCGACCCGGACTGGACGCGGCGCGAAGCGATGGCGGCCTTCGCCGGCTATCCGCTCCTCGTCGACTTGAAGCTTGTTGGCGTCATGGCGATCTTCGCGCGCCGGCCGTTCTCCGCGTCCGCGCTGGAGGGCATGGCCGCGGTGGCCGACGGCGTCGCCGTCGGCATCGAGCGGAAGCGCGCGGAGGCCGAATTGGCGCGCTACACCCGGGATCTCGAAACCGCTCACGATACGCAGCAGGCGAACGCGCGGCAACTGGCCACGCTCGTCGATCAGCTCCGCGTCACGCAACAGCACGCCGAAGCCGCCACGCGGGCAAAGAGCGACTTTCTCGCCAGCATGAGCCACGAGCTGCGCACGCCGTTGAACGCCATCATCTTGTATAGCGAGCTACTGCAGGAAGAGGCCGCGGACCTGGCGCAGCAGAGCTTCATCACCGATCTGCAGCGAATCCAGTCTTCGGGCAAACACCTGTTGGAGCTGATCAACGGCATCCTGGATCTGTCGAAAATCGAGGCCGGCAAGATGGGCGTCCTCATCGAGCAGTTCGAGATCCGCGGCATGATCGACGAGCTGGTCGGCACCGTCAGCCCGCTGATTCACAAGAACAACAACCTCCTGACCGTCAACTGCGACGCTCGCCTCGGACTGATGAGCGCAGATCTGACCAAGACTCGGCAGATTCTGCTCAACCTGTTGAGCAACGCGAGCAAGTTCACCCGTGACGGGAGCATCACGATCGACGCCCGCCCCGCCGAAATGGGTGGGCGCGAATCGGTGGAGTTCGTTGTGACCGACACCGGAGCCGGGATGACCCTGGAACAGACGCGCAAGATTTTCGAGCCGTTCACCCAGGCCGATGTCACAACGACCCGCAAGTACGGCGGCACCGGCCTCGGACTCGCGCTCGTGTCGCGCTTCTGCCAGCTCATGGGCGGACATGTGTCGGTCGAGAGCCAGCTTGCCAAGGGATCGCGTTTCATCGTCCACCTGCCGCTCGAGACCGTCGAAGGCGTCGTCGAACCCGCCGTCGCATGAAGGCCGATACACAACCCGCGATGGCAACCATTCTGGTCGTCGAGGACAACGAGCCGAGTCGCGATGCGCTCGCGCGCCGGCTCGAACGGCGCGGCTTTCGAGTCCGCGTCGCCGAGGATGGACACCAGGCGGTCTCGATCGCCCATTCGGCGCGACCGGATCTCATCCTGATGGACCTCGGTCTTCCAGGCATCGATGGGTGGGAGGCGACCAGGCAACTGAAGGGGGACGCCGCGACGCGCGACATCCCCATCATCGTGCTGAGCGCCCACGCGATGACGAGCGATCGCGACATGGCGCTCGCGGCCGGCGGCGACGAGTTCGACACCAAGCCGGTGCGCTTCCATCAGCTGCTGGAAAAGATCAAGACGCTGCTGGCGAAAGGCAGAACCGTATGAGCGTGCGCGGCTCGCTGCTCGTCGTCGACGATAACGAGCTCAACCGGGACGTGCTGTCCCGCCGCCTCCAGCATCAAGGGTATGCCGTGACCGTCGCCTGCGGCGGCGACGACGCGCTGGCGTTGGTGTCCGCGGCGCCGTACGACCTCATCCTGCTGGACGTCGAGATGCCCGGCATGAGCGGCCTCGACGTGCTCAACCGTCTCCGCGCGACCTACTCCCAGACGCAGCTCCCCGTCATCATGGTGACCGCCCGGGCGCAGGGCCCCGACATCGTCCAGGCGTTCAAGCTCGGCGCGAACGACTACGTCACCAAGCCGATCGACTTCCCCGTGGCGCTCGCGCGCATTGAGACTCACCTGTCCCACAAATGGGCCGTCGAGGACTTGCGCGAGAGCGAAGAGCGCTATGCGCTCGCGATCGACGGCGCGAACGACGGCCTCTGGGATTGGAATCTCGTCACGAACGAGGTCCATTGGTCGCCCCGCTGGAAGGCCATCCTGGGTCTCGAGCCGTCCGAGGCCGGCGACAGCCCGGACGAGTGGCTGACGCGCGTGCATCCGGCCGACGTCGGTCGGGTCAAGACGGACCTGTCGGACCATCTCGCGAGCGGAAGTGGCCGGTTCGAGAGCGAGCACCGCATGCGCCATCGCAACGCGAGCTACCGCTGGGTGCGATGCCGCGGCGCCGCCGTCAGAACCCGCGCAGGCGCCGCGACGCGGTTTGTGGGATCCCTGACAGATATCACGGACGCCAAGGTCGCCGACGCGCTGACCGGGCTGCCCAATCGCCTCCTGTTCGAGGACCTGCTCGACCGCGCGCTCAAGCGGACCGCGCGGCGGCGTGACTACGTCTTCGCGTTGCTCATGCTCGGCCTGGACCGTTTCAGGGTCGTCAGTGACAGCCTCGGCCCGGTGACGGCAGACCAGCTGCTGATTGCGGTCGCCCGCAGGCTTCAGACCCGCCTCCGATCAACCGATGCGGTGACACCCGGGGGCGCGGGCCCCCAGAGCGAAGTTGCCTCTGGCTTCACCCTCGCCAGGTTGGGCGGCGACGAGTTCACTGTGCTGCTCGAGGACATCGCCGACGCCAGCGACGCCATCCGAATCGCGGAACGGCTCCGGCAGGCACTGGAGCAGCCCTTCATTGTTGAAGGCAACCAGGTGTACACGTCGGCAACCGTTGGCATCGCCGTCAGCAGCACGGGGTACGACCGGCCGGAGGACATGCTGCGAGACGCCGCAACGGCGCTCCATCGCGCCAGCGCTCAAGGGACTGCGCGCTGCGAGCTGTTCGATGCGGCGATGCGGGCGCGCGCCGTCTCGCGGCTGCAGCTTGAAACCGAGCTGCGCAACGCGATCGCGGAGCGGGCCTTCGCAGTCCACTACCAGCCGATCATCTCCCTTCGAACTGGCGCGATCGCCGGCGTGGAGGCGCTCGTGCGCTGGATCCATCCGCAGCGCGGACTGGTCAGCCCGGCCGAGTTCATCCCGGTCGCCGAAGACACCGGGATGCTCGTCCACATCGGACGCCTGGTGCTGAGCGAGTCGTGCCGGCAGATGGTGCTGTGGCAGGAGCAATTCGGACCCGAGGCCCCTTCCGTCGTGTGTGTCAACGTGTCGTGCCGTCAGTTCGCAGAGAGCGATCTCGCCACAGAAATCGCAGCGATTCTGCGCAGCACCGGCCTGGACAGCTCGCGGTTGCACCTGGAGATCACCGAGAGCGCGTTCATGGGAGACATGCATGCGGCACAGGACACGCTCAGCCGGCTGCACTCGATGGGGATCGACTGGAGCATCGATGACTTTGGGACTGGATACTCGTCGTTGAGCTATCTGCACCGGCTTCAGGCCGGCACCTTGAAAGTGGATCGCTCGTTCGTCAGCCGCATGGGACGCGAGGAGCGGGGATCGGAGATGGTCGGCGCCATCATGGCACTGGCCCACAACCTCGGGATGGAAGTGGTGGCCGAAGGCGTCGAAACGCCGGAGCAGCTCGCGCAGCTCCGGCGGATCGGCTGCGACTACATGCAGGGATTTCTCTTCTCGCGGCCCGTTGACATCGCCGCGATGAACCGGCTGATCGCCGCGCAGCCATGGCGGCCGAGCGGCGACGCAACCGCGTTCGAAGACATTCTGGTCACCGCGCCTGGATGAACGTCCCGGCGCGCAACTCCCCGTACGCCTGCTGAAGCTCCTCCTCGGTGTTCATCACGATCGGCCCGTACCACGCGACCGGCTCGTCAATCGGCTTCCCGGAAACCAGCAGAAACCGGATGCCTTCGTCTCCGGCCTGGACGACCACCTCGTCGCCGCGATCGAACAGCACGAGCGACCGGTTGCCAATCTCACCCGAGTCCGCGACGCCGGCTTCCTCCGCCAGCTCGTTCCGGACGGTGCGTGGGCCCGACGCGTCGCGAAACGCGCCCGATCCGGCGAAGACGTACGCGAACGCGTGGCGCGACGTCTCCACCGCCAGCCGCTTCTTCTTGCCCGGCGGCACGGACACGTCCAGGTAGCGGGGGTCGGCCGCGACGCCGCTCACGGGACCCTTCTGACCCCAGAACTCGCCGCACACGACGCGGACCCGCGTCCCGTCGTCATCCACGGCCTCGGGGATGTCCCCGGCGGAGACATCCTGGTACCGCGGCGCGGTCATCTTCAGTGACGCCGGCAGGTTCGCCCAGAGCTGGAAGCCGTGCATCCTGCCCTGCGCGTCGCCGCGCGGCATCTCCTGATGAAGGATGCCGCGCCCCGCCGTCATCCACTGGACGTCGCCGGCGCCCAGGCTGCCGCGGTTGCCCAGGCTGTCGCCGTGCTCGACGGTGCCCGCGAGGACGTACGTGATCGTCTCGATCCCGCGGTGCGGATGCCAGGGGAACCCGGCGATGTAGTCAGCCGGTCGCTCGTTCCTGAAGTCGTCAAGCAGCAGGAACGGATCGAACTCGCTCGTCTTGCCGAAGCCAAATGCGCGGCGCAGCTTGACGCCCGCGCCCTCAAGCGCAGGCGTCGCCTGCGACACGCTCTTCACTGGTCTCACTGACACGACATCCTCCTCCGTCCTTACGCCGCAGTTCGAGCGCTCGGCGCCAGCGTCCGCCGCGCCGCGAGGTTCGCGACGCCCGCGACGATGCCGAGTGCCAGCGCCGCCCAGCTCAGGCCCGGCGTCCACACCGGCAGCAGCCCGAGCAGTCCATCCAGCGAGTAGCGCCCGGGACCGGTCAAGGCCAGCGCGGCCGCCCCAGTCGCATACAGCAAGGGTACTTCGATGCCGTTGTTCGTCGCGAACAGCCCGTGTGACCAATGCACGCTGATCGCGGCGACGATCATCACCGCCAGCACCATCGCCGGCCCGACCGGCCCGAGCAGTCCGAGCGCCATCAGGAGGCCGCCCGCTATTTCCGCCAGCGCCGCCGCAGCCGCGAACAGTCGGCCCGGTCTGAAGCCGAGCTGCTCGAAGAAGCCGCCCGTACCGTCGAGCCCGTATCCACCGAACCAGCCCAGCAGCTTCTGCGTGCCGTGCGCCGACATCATCAGGCCCAGCACCAGCCGTCCAATCAACAAGCCTTCATCCATGACCGACCTCTCAATCGTTTGTCAACGTTCCAGCACCCAGCACCCAGCACTCAGCACCCTGTGTGTTACTATACAAAAGGTAGTGACTACCTGTCAAGTAGTTGCTTGCCAATTGCGTGATCCGGCATTATTCTGGAGATCTCATATGCCGCGAGCGATCGCCGAACATACGCCCTCTCTATGCGCGCGCTTTCATCGCGCCAGCGAGCTGATCGGCCGGCGGTGGACCGGGGCCATCATTTATGTGCTCATCGATTCACGATGCCGGTTCGCCACGCTCCGCGGTGCCATTCCCGACATCACCGACCGCATGCTGAGTGAGCGGCTCCAGGAGCTGGAGCACGAGGGCATCGTCGAACGGACCGTCGTCCCGGACACGCCGGTGAAGGTCGAATACGCGCTGACGAAGAAGGGGCGTGCGCTCACCGGCGCCGTGGACGCCATCGCTGAGTGGGCGCATCGGTGGATCCCGGCGGATCCGGCGCCGGCAAAAGTTGGCCGGGGCCCCCGTGAGCATCGACGTCGGCTCACCTGATTCATGCGCCGGTTCGCCGCAGCCACGCTCGTCTGCCTGGCGCTTGCCGTCCTGCACACGTGGCCGATTGCCTCCGAGCCGCAGCGCCACTCCCTCAACTACAACGCCGACGCCGAGCTCAACGCCTGGATCGTCAGCTGGATTGCCTACGCGCTTCCACACGAGCCGCGCCGTCTCTTCGCCGGCAACATCTTTCAGCCTGACGATCGCGCGCTGGCCTATTCCGAGCCGCTCGTCGTGCCCGCTCTGGCCGGCGCGCCGATTAGATGGATGGGCGGATCGGCCGTGCTCACGTTCAACCTGCTGCTGATCGCCGGCCTCGCCGCCACGGGCGCCGCAACCTGGATGGTCGCCGCCAGATGGACCGGCTCGTTCACCGGGGGGCTCGTGGCCGCGGCGCTGGCGGCGTTCAACACCCATCTCCTGACGAGGCTGCCTCACCTTCAAGCGGCCCACGCGTGGGGGCTGCCGCTCGTGCTGTATCTGACGGACCTGCTCCTGGCGCAGGACGCCCCGACGCGCCGGTGCCTGCCGACGATCGTCGCTCTCGGCCTCGTGATCGCGGCGACCGCGGCAACGTCGGAGTACTGGCTCTTTTTCGCGGCGGTGCTGATGGCCGTGCAGGTGGTGGTCGGCGCGCGGTCCCGACGCGTCCTCGGTCACGTGGCGTTGGCCGGCGGCATCGGCGGCATGCTCGCGCTGCCCGTGCTCATGCCCTATCTCCGGCTTGCCGGTGAGGGCGTTCGGCGTCCGCTCGAGCAGGCTGCGCAGTTGTCAGCCACGCCATGGGGCTATCTCACATCGCTCAGCCGGCTTGACGCGCTCTGGAGCCACCGGTTTTTCACGCGCGACATCGACGTCCTGTTTCCGGGCATCGCGGCGACGCTGCTGGCGGTCGTCGGGCTCGTGGCGGCGCTCCGAGCCGGAGGTCCGGCACGCCGGCGCGGCGTCGCGCTCGTCGCCATCGCCGTCCTCGGCGTCGTGATGTCACTCGGACCGGCGACGCCGCTGTATCCGCTTGCGTATCGCGTGGTCGTCCCGCTCCAGGGGCTCCGCGTGCCGGCGCGCTTCGGCTACCTGGCGCTGCTCGCGGTCGCGCTGCTTGCCGGGTACGGTGTCGCGGCGCTTCAACGCCGCCTCACGTCTCCCTGGCGCTCGGCCGCCGGCGCGCTCGCGCTGTGCGCCGTGACCGTCGAAGCGTGGCACGGCCCGGTCAAGACGACGCCCTTTACCGGCGTGCCCCGCATCTACTCGGTGCTCAGTCAGGAGCCGCCTGGGTCGCTGCTCGTCGAAGCGCCATTCTGGCCGGCCGAGGCCGTGTTCGGCAACGCCGAATATGTCCTCAACGCAACCGAGCACCGGACGCCGACGATGAACGGCTACAGCGGCTTCACGCCCGATGCCTACCGCCGCCGCGCTCAGTGGTTCTGGTTCTTTCCCGAGCCGTGGGCCATCGCCGCCATGCGACGCGAGGGGGCGACGCACGTCATGGTGCATCTCGAGCAGTTCGGCCCGGAGGCGACCAGCGTCAAGCGGGCGCTCGAGTCACAGAGCGCGCTTCAACTGATCGCGGAGGATCCACTCGGACACCGACTCTATCGGTTTCGGGCCGGGGCCGAGTCGGAGGCGGGCGGAAAACGCTGAAGCGGGCTGGGCGAGGCAACTGCACGCGGCCATGAGTCTTCAGCCCATTCTGAGTTATCGAGTCTTCGGCCCCGCAACGGCGCCGGATTGGGGCTAGAATGTGGCCGCCCCGTTCTCTAAGCAAGAGAGGTATCTATGGCTGATGACCACACTGAGCCGTTGCCCCGTCGATCATTTCTCTCGCACGCCGGCATCACGGCCGCCGCCTTGGGATTGGGCGCCGCCGGCACGGCGCACGCCCAGTCGGCGCCAAGCGCGGGTCCGCGCTTCCAGGCAGCGCGCCACAGCCAGGACGATTGGCTCGACCAGCTGCCGGGCAAGCATCGGCTGTTCCTGGACGCGCTGACCGGCCCGGGCACCGGCGACTCCCTGCTCTTCGCAGGCAACTTCCTGAACATGAGCAAGACCGGCTACAGCCTGAACGACAACGACAACGCGGTCGTCATCTGCCTGCGGCATTTTGCGACGCCGTATGCCTGGAACGACGCGATCTGGGCGAAGTATGGGACCGCGTTCACCGAGATGACGAAGCTGAACGATCCGAAGACCGGCAAAGCGCCGACATTCAACCTCTATACCTCGGCAGATTACGGCATGCAGTTGCCCAACCTCGGCACGACACTCGACTCGCTGATCAAGCGCGGCGTGCATTTCGCGGTGTGCGACGCGGCGTCGCATTTTATCGCCGGCATGATTGCCGAGGGCACCAAGGGAAATGCGGACGCGATCTACAAAGAGTTCACGTCCAGCACTCTGGCCAATGCCCATTACGTTGCCGCGGGCATCGTGGCCGTGAATCGATCGCAGGAGCGCGGTTACACTGTCGCGCACTGCGGCTAGGCGCAACTCAACAGGGAGGGACGGCCACATGTCGCGTGCACGTGTTCTGCAATTGACCATCGCACTAGCCGCGCTGGCGGCGGCGATCGCGACGTCCGGCGCGCGGACGTACGGCCAGACCGCCGGTCAGCCGACCAACGACGCGCCGAACCCATATCAGAGCATCGAGGGCTACTTCAAGTTGCCCGAGGGGCGCACGTGGGGATCGACGAGCGCCGTCGAGATCGACAAGGACGGAAAGAGCATCTGGATCGCTGAGCGGTGCGGGCTGAACGGCTGCCTCGATCGCGCGAGCGGCCAGATGTCGACGCTCGATCCGATTCTGCACTTCGACGCGTCGGGCAAGCTGATCAAGAGCTTCGGCAGCGGTCTCCTCATCTTCCCGCACGGCATCTTCGTCGATCGCGACGGCAACATCTGGGTGACTGACGGCCAGGACAACGCGCCGCTGCCGCAGCGCGGCGCGGGCGCCGGGCGCGGTGCCGGCGGCGCGGGGGCGGCTGCTGCTGCCGGGGCGGGTCGGCCCGCGGGCCCAATCGGTCCGCGCGAGGGAGCGACCAAAGGCAATCAAGTCTATAAGTTCAGCCCGGACGGCAAGCTGCTCCTCACGCTGGGCAAGCCGGGCGGCGCGGCCGCGCCGGACTACTTCTACCAGCCGAACGATGTGCTCGTCGCTCCAAACGGCGACATCTTCGTGTCAGAGGGACACGGCGCCGGCAACAACCGCGTGCTCAAGTTCGACAAGACCGGCAAGTTCATCAAGGAGTGGGGCAAGCTCGGCACCGGCCCCGGCGAGTTCGATCAGCCGCACGCGCTGGCGATGGACTCGCGCGGCCGCCTGTTCGTGGGCGATCGCAACAACAACCGCGTCCAGATCTTCGATCAGAACGGCACGTTCATCGACGCGTGGACGCAGTACAGCCGCCCGAGCGGCCTCTTCATCGACAAGCAGGACAACCTCTACGTCGCCGACTCGGAGTCGGAGTCGGTCTCGCGTAATCACAACGGCTGGAAGCGCGGCATCCGCTACGGGCGTATCAAGGACGGCAAGGACGGCAAGATCATCGCGTTCATCCCCGACCCCGACGAGAAGGCAACCGGCACGAGCGCAGCCGAAGGCGTGGCAGTGGATTCGTCCGGCAACATCTACGGCGCCGAAGTCGGACCCAAACGCGCGATGAAGTACGCGAAGAAGTAGGGCGAGAACAACCTGAAGTGAGAACTGAGAACGTGGAAGTCAGAACTTCGGCGAATTCAGGCCGGATTCTGAAGTCTTTAGTTCTCAGTTCTCACTTGTAATCAATCCGCAATCCGCAATTCAGTACCCGAGCTTCACCACTCCGTCCTTTGAGCCGTTCACCGTACCAGCCGTCAGCCACTCGAGCGACGCCCTGAACAGCAGGCGGTGGTTCCGTTCCCACATCGCGTTGTGCGACGAGCAGGCGAGATCGATGAAGATCTTTTCGCGGGAAGCGAGGTCGGTGTAGAGATCGCGGACGCGATCGGGGGCCACCTGCTTGTCGTGGGCGCCCGCCACCATCAGCGTCGGCGTCTGCGACCGGCCCACGACGGCCGCATTCCAACCCCACACTGTCGTTGCCGGCGCGCGCCGGACGCCGGGCCCCCAGGTGGCGCCTACCGGATCGGATTCGAGCATCGCCGACCAGACTGACTCGCCAGCGGAGGGATCGTACTGATCTGGACAGCCGACCTGCCGATCCCAGTTCGCGTAGAACTCCTCGCGCGACTGCGTGTTCATGGGCACGCCGGCGGCCGGCAGCTGCGCGGGCGGCGCCGCCGCCGCGGATCGGCCGTACGCGGGTGCGAGCAGCACGAGGCGCTGGACGTCCTGTGGATGCTGTGCCGCATAACCGCCGGCGCGCGGGCCGCCGAGCGACCACGCGACGAGGCTCAGGCGATCGACCCGGCGCAGCGCCTTCACATACGCCACCGCCGCGCCGATGTCGGTCCAGTCAGACGCGATGGTCGTGAGCTGGTGCGGATAGCTCGGGGCGCACGGCGCCGACACGAAGGGCGCCTGGCGGTCCTTCGCGAGGTTGCACGGATCGCTCATGGCCGCCGGCCGCGTCGACCGGCCATACCCGGTGGTGTCCATCGAGAAGACGTCGAAGCCCGCAGCCGCCAGGAAGGCCATCCAGCTGTAATCCTGGTACGGGACGTCGAATGCGACCTCGGCGGGCGTCCCCGCGCCGTGGACGAACAGCACCACGCGATTTGCGAACGACGTGGCGCGCAGCGCGGGCCCCGCCTGAACGCGCTCGCGGACGTACACCTGCGACGTCTGACCGGACAGCGCCGGAACCCCTGATTGCACGGGAACGAAGTGATCCAGGGTCAGTAGCCGCGCGCTGTCGTCAGCGAGCAACCCCGCGACAAGCGCTGCGGGCGCGATCAGAAACGTGACGATCAGTCGATGGCGCATACAGTTCCGTCCATCTCATGCTGAAAGCTCTGAAGCGGGCCGAGGACTCTTGGGCGGGCTGAAGACTCATAGTCGCGTGCAGTTGCCTCGCCCCAATATCAAGACTTTCAAGGGTGGTAGCGGTCGTCAGGGACTCGAGGGCGTAGGCAGCTGCACGCGGCCATCAGTCTTCAGCCCGATAGCCGTCTACTTCTTCTGCAGCGCCGGATTCACGTAGCCCGCCGCCAGCACGCGCTCGGGATCCGGCCGGACGCTGAGGTAGTCGACGTGATCGATGATGTCCGTCCAGCCGTGCGGAACGCCCGCCGGAATGATGACGATGTCTCCCGTCTTCACCTTGCGTTTCACCACATCCGCGCCAGCGATGGCGCCGCTGCAGGATGGTCCGTTGAGCACCTTCGTCACCTCACTCTCGGCCGGTGATCTCCGGCCGTTCACGATCTTGCCCCCCGTCACGAGCGTTCCCGTTCCGGAGACGATGATGTAGGTCTCCGTCTGGCCATCGTGCGAGATGCCACCCGCCGTAGAACCCATCGCAGGCGCTGTGGACTGTTCGCCGCACGGTTCAGCCGCCGCGGCGGCGCCGCGTCCGCCGCCCGCCGCCGCCCCGCCGCCCGCGCCGGCGCCCCCCGCGCGCGCCGCTCCGCCCGCCGGCGGCGCCGCGCGATGGATGATGCCGACCGCGACGTTGGACTTGCCGATGTCTACGCTCACGAGCTGGCGGTCGACACCCGGCAGCGCGTTGACGGCTTTGACGTCCTCATCGGTGATGTAGGTCGCGGCCTTCGGCCCGTTGTTCTGGACCTGGCCGGCGAGGATCGCGGGTGTCACCATGCAGGCGATGGCCGCGATGCGCCAGGTTATCCGATTCATGAGTCCCTCCCTTTTTCATTGGTCTCGACTTCATTGGTCTCAACGGTGCAGTGGGCCGTAATATATCGCGATGATCGTCACGCGTAGGGATTTCCTTGCGGCCACGGCCGCCATGCCAGCTGGACTCATGATTCCCCGGGACAGCCGGCAGACGGGTCAGGGCACCGTCAGCCCGCCCAGCCTTCCCAGCCCTGGGAGCCGGGCGAGGAGCGACGTGCCCGGCCGTCAGCCGCTGCAGCTGGGCACGGATCGCGACGGCTTCGTTTACGTCCCAGCCGGCTACACGCCGGGCAAGCCACTCCCGCTTCTCGTCATGCTCCACGGCGCGGGGAACACGTCCCTCTCGGTCCAATACACATTTCCGCTGGCCGACGAGTTGGGGATTTTCGTGCTGGCGCCTGACTCGCGCGACGAGCGGACATGGGACGGGGTGCTCCGGAGCTGGGGGCCGGACGTCGAGTTCCTGTCGGATGCGGTTGCCCAGACGGTCGGACGGTACAGCGTCGAGCGGACCCGGCTTGGCATCGGCGGCTTTTCCGACGGTGCCTCCTACGCGCTCTCCTTCGGCATCAGCTTCGGGGACCAGTTCAAGAACGTCATCGCCATGTCCCCAGGGGTCATGCAGCCCATGGCCGCGCGCGGCAAACCGCGCATCTTCATCTCGCACGGGACCAGCGACCCGATCATGCCGATTGACGAGACCAGTCGGAAGTTCGTGCCAAAGCTGAAGAGTCTTGGATACGACGTGACGTATCGTGAATATGACGGGCGGCACACGCCGTCCCCGCCTGTCGTGCGCGAGGCCTTCGAATGGTTCCTCCGCTGACCACTTCTGTAAGTACGACCGCCGGTTTCGTCACGCGCGACGGATACCGGGACACGGTTTTTAACCATACGCTTGCGATTCTCGTCTGGCATTAGTGTTGCCCTGCGTCCGTTCGGTCCGATGAGTATGCCCGACGCGCAGCACAACACCACATCCGCTCCAGCGTTTCTTACGATCGACAACCGCGCCCCCGCCGTCGTCCGCGAGCTGATCGTCGAAGCCGACGGCTGTCTCAAGGCTGGCTTTCTCACGGGTGGCACGGTCTGCGCCCAGCGCGCCATCCAGACGCTGCTGCTGCATGAATCCGCCGAAGGCGCCAGCTACGAGGCGCGTCTTCATGCGCTCAGCCAGAAGTACCCGTCGGTGCCGCAGTCGCTCTTTGCGCTGTGCATCCGGCTGGGTGAGTCGCCATCAAAGGATCACCCGGCGCTCGACGTCGAGCGGCTGAAGGTGCTGACGGTGGCGCTCAAGATCATGCTCTACGAGATCTATGTGCTCGGCCCGGACCGGGTCGACCGCCTGAAGTACCTGCAGCAGATGGTCGAAGCCTGCGAGGCCGGCGCGCACG
Source organism: Vicinamibacterales bacterium (assembly GCA_035939575.1). Lineage (GTDB taxonomy): Bacteria > Acidobacteriota > Vicinamibacteria > Vicinamibacterales > CAVVIG01 > DATKHR01. The sequence continues at coordinate 29,478 of DASZFS010000431.1, forward strand.
GGCAGAAATCAACGGTCGTCGCCTTCCCGAACTGAAGCAATTCGAGATCTGGGATTGGGGGTTGCCCGCGCAATCCTCAATCCTCAATTGATTACGCATGGCCGCGTGCAGTTGCCTCGCCCCCAGAATCAAGATTGCGCAAGGTTCTCAAGAGTTCGACAAAGTCGTCAGAAATCGAGGGCGTAGGCGACTGCACGCGGCCATGAGTCTTCGGCCCCATTCTAGGGATTGGCCCGGATGAAGGCTTGCAGCACGCCGAACGCGGGCCGGTTGCTCCAGTCGCCGCGCGTGATTCCGCTGCCGCAGTCGTCAGGCACCGGCGGATCGTACAAGTCGTAGAACATCACACCGGTCCACCAGTGGCGCCGGGGCTTGAGCGCCTCGAGGACCTGCTGGTAGAAGAGCGCCTGATCCACCTCGCCGAAAAACGACCCGCACGGCTTCAGACCCGTCTCCGACAGCCAGACGTCCCGGCCGTACAGAAACGGCTGCACCAGCTGATCCATCATGCGATCGAGCTTCGGCCCGTCCCGGTACCAATGGACGGTCACAATGTCGAAGAGCGATGCCGTCGTGCGCATCACTTCGGGGAACCATCCATTGAGCACGGCGTGATGAGTCACCTCGGGACCCAGGACGAGCGCCCGCGGGTTCGCCGCCCGGATCGCAGCGCGCCCGACGATCGCGAGATTCCGGTACTGCTCGATGTCCGAGCCATGCAGGAACAGTTCGAGGTTCGGCTCGTTCCAGATGCCCCAGAGAAAGATGTCGTCCCGATAACGGGAGACGACCGCGTAGACAAAGTCGTAGTAGTCCTGATCGACGAGCGGCGGGTAGTTGAACGGATGCCCGCCGTTCGCCCAGCTCGGCGCATATGCGAGCGAGCCAAAGATGACGCGGCCTGTGCGCCGGGCCTCGTCACGCCACTCGTCAGTGGTCGTCCAGTCGAAGCAGCCTTTGCACGAGGGCTCGATCACGTCCCAGCCGTACGGAAGCCGCACGATGCTGGCCCCCAGCTCCGACATCTTGTCGGCCATGCGCGGCGTCAGCACGCGCGTGTTCATCCCGTAGCGAACCACCGTCCCCTGCCCTCCCCAATCGGGAGGTTGTGCGGATCGACCCTGCGCGGGCACGTTCACAGCGTAGACGGACACGCCCGCGAAAATGGACGCGACGCGCAAAGCCGCATGCCATGATAGGTGACGCGCGCATGCGGCTCCGCGTCCCACCGGCGACGGCGATTCTCTGCGGTACGATCCTGTTCGCGCTGCCGTCGCGCACTCTCGCGCAGACACCAGCGCCGCGGTCGACCGAAGTGTTCGGCGGTTACTCATTCCTGCGCGACCCCGGTAACGCGATTCTCGACGCGTCGGCTGGCGACGACAACTTTACCCTCGGCTGGACCGCCGGCCTCGCTCGACCCGTGTGGCGCGCCGTCGCCGCGGTCGGCGAGGTCAGCGGCCACTACAAGACGCGAACCACGTTCGATGCAGACGTCACGCTGTCGTTCCACGCGTTCCTGGCGGGGCCGCGCGTGGCCGCGCGGATCGGACCGCTGACCGAGTTCGCGCAGGTCCTTGCCGGCGCGGTGCACGGCCGGGGATCCGCGTTCGGAACGACGGTTTCGGTGACCGACCTCGCCGCACAGCCCGGAGGCGGCGTCGACTACCCGTTGGGCGCGCGGCTCGCCGCGCGGCTGGAGCTCGACTACCGCTGGATCCGGGGATCGGACGGCCGCCCGTCCGCCAACCAATTCCGCGCGGTCGCGGCGCTCGTCTATCGCTGAATGAAGATCGGGATCGTCATCCCGGGCGGCGTCGATCGCAGCGGAAGGGAGCGGGTCGTCCCCGCGCTCCTGTGGCTGATCGAATCGATCGCCAGACGGCATGACCTGCACGTGTTCGTCCTCGACTACTACCCGGAGCCCTGTTCGTATCGACTGCTCGGGGCGGCCGTGCACGATCTCGGCGCCGTGAGCGGCATCCGCGGCATGCGCGGCGTGCGGCGCTTCAGCATCCGGCGCCGCCTCTCGGCCGCGCTCGCCATCCACGGCCCGTTCGACGTCCTCCACGCGTACTGGGGCATCGCCGGGATCGTGACGGCCTGGTCGTCTGCCCGCCCAGGAACGTCCGGAACGCCGGTCCTGGTGACCTGCGACAGCGGTGAGTTCGTACGCTGCGACGACATCGACTACGGCCTTCAGCGGCGCTGGGTCGACCGTCAGGCGGTGCGGTCGATGGCGCGCGCCGCGACCACGGTCACGGTGCCGTCGCAGTTCATGCAGCGACTGGCATCGAGCCTGGGGATCGAACCGGTCGTCGTCCCCGTCGGGGTTGACGTCTCCCGCTTCCCGCGAGTCGATCGGGCGGACGGGCCGCCGTGGCGTCTCATTCGCGTCGCGAGCCTCAACCGGGTCAAGGACTATCCGACCTTGCTGCATGCGCTCGCACATCTTGTTGGCCAGCGTCAGGATGTGCACCTCGACATCGTGGGCGAAGACACGCTCGGCGGCGAGGTTCAGGCGATGGCCGATAACCTTGGACTCAATCCACATGTGACATTCCACGGCGCCCAGCCGACAGATCGCGTCTCTGCGCTCTACGCGCGCGCCCATCTCAACCTCGTATCGTCCAGGCATGAGTCGGCGAACGTCACGGTGCTCGAGGCCGCGTGCACTGGTCTCCCCACCGTCGGCACGTCGGTGGGGTACGTTGCCGATTGGGCGCCAGGCGCCGCCGTCGCGGTACCGATCCAGGATCCACTGGCGCTCGCGGCCGCCGTCCAGGGGTTGCTCCACGATCCGCAGGAGCGCGCCCGCATCGCTGCGAACGCCCGCGCCTGGGCGGTTGCCCACGACAGCGAGTGGACCGCACATCGGTTCGAGCAGCTGTATGCCGATGCCGTCCTCACCCGGCGCTGACGCCCGGCTCAACGATGGGGCAACCGGCGATCCGCCTCACGAGACCCGACTCGCCGAGCTTGGACACGCCGTCAACGGTGAGAGGCCGCGCGACCGCGCTGCGTGCGCGGAACACGTCCACGAACGGCGCGCTGGCGACTAGCGGGCGCCCGCCCACGACCACGAGCTCGATGTCCCGCCGTGCCGCCGCCAGCAGCGCGGCCGCCGCGTCGCCGTCCGACCTCGGGACGACGATGAAATCCGCGGGATCGCCAACCGCCAAACGGCCGGCGCGCCGCAGCCGCAGCAGCCGAGCGGGATTGGTCGTGACCATTTCCAGGAGCTCGAACGGTGACGCGCAGCGCGTATCACGCGCCACCCTCAGCTCATCCAGCAGATCGTTCGATCCCGTCAGGCGTGAGTCCGACCCCAGGGCGACTGGACACGGCCGCCCGCGCGCCGCATCCAGGAGAAGACGAACCGCGGCTGTGCGTCCGAACAGGAACATGTTGGATCCCGGGCACCAGACAAGGCCCGCGTCGGCATCCACGATGCGGCGCAGTCCGCCGGCGTTGATGGCCACGCCGTGGATGACGACCGTGTTTGGCGTCAGGCAGCCGAGCGCATCGAGCCGCGACAGCTCTCGACCCGCCTCCTCGTCCACGCCTTCGGCGATGTGCACGAAGAACGGGGCGTCGGCGGACGTGCGGCTCCAGCGCTGGACGACGTCTCCGCCGGGCTCGCCCCGCGCGCCGGCCGGTTCGCGCGAGAGCGCGAACGAGTGCGCCCACCCATAGCGGCGGACCACTCGGATCGGCATGGTTCGGCGCAGTTCGGTGTAGTACGGGTTGTGATGAGCGACCGTGGTCACGCCGGCCAGCAGGTTCTTCAGCGCGCCGATGAACAGCCGCTCCGTCAACGGGTGGCCCTGTCCCCTGCGGATGGCCGCATCGGCGCCGAGCCGCGGACGCATGTCCCCTATCCATTCGGTCGCGTTCTCGTAGCGGTCTCGAAACTTCAGGCGTCCGTAATGATTGAGCTCCAGATGATCGTGCGCGTTGACGAGCCCTGGAAGAATCCATGACCCCTGGGCATCGATCACCGTGTCGCCCCGCTTGGGCGGCGCGTCGATAGCGACGATCCTCGATGTGAACCGCAGCGATCCGATGCCTCGATCTCCGGCGTCGCCGGCGGCCCCGGCAGCCCCGGCAGCATTGACGATCGAGACCGCGCGTCCCCACATCATCGCGCGGCCTCGCGCACCTTGACCGCGTGAAAGATCGCGACCACCGGCGTGTCGGCGCCGCGAATCTTGAGCCGTGGCTCCCGGATGGCGGAAATCCCGAACCCCGCGCTGGCGAGCGCCGCCAGATGCTCCTCGATGGTGTGCGGTGTGAAGGCAACCGAATGCCGCGCACCCGCCGCCGTCCTGAACGTTCGCTCCCAGCCCAACTGTGACCACGTCGGGTGGAAATCGGAGTAGACCATCCGTCCTCCGCGCGACAGCACGCGCGCCATCTCGCGCGTCCACGCCGGCAGATCCACAACATCGCCGACCATCAGCGACGCGTTGATCAGATCGAAGGCGGCAGGGGGAAACGGAAGGCAGCACGCGTCTCCGAGGACGCGATGACGGTGGCTGCCGCGCGCCAGCATCGCCATCGACAGGTCGATGCCGACGACGCATGGCGCGCGGCTCTCGAGAATCGGCAGATAGCGCCCCGATCCCGTGCCGACGTCGAGCGCGCGCCTCGAGCGGATGTGCGTGAGGATCCGCGTGACGATCGTCTGCTCGGCCGCCATCAGCGGGTTGTGCGCCTCGGCCGGGTAGGTCTCGGCCCACAGCTCGTACGCCGCCCTGGGGTTCAGCGCGGCCGTCATCAGAACCCGGTCGTCTCGGGACGCTGGTAGCGCATGAGACGCTGCAGCGCGCGCAGCTCGTACGGCGCGTGATAGAACCGGGTCGCGTAGCGCCACGAGCTCGTCAGCCGGAGGATCGCCCGCTGCCAGCCCGCCATCCGGATGTCGGTGACCGTCGGGTAGAACGCGTTGATGACGCGCTCGAAATTACGCACGCGTTCCCGCACCCCGCCGCGGAGCCACGGCAGCCCATCGCCGCGGCGGAGCGACGTCTGCCGCCACTCCGGAGACGCCCACTCGTCCAGCGAATCGGGAAACGCGAAGCCCTCCCGCTTGGCGTTGTCGAACAGCGCGCCGTCGAGTGGGACCGGTGTATACGTGTAGAGGACAATCTCGGTCGACGGGTTGACCTGCTTGATCCGGCGGATGAACTCGAACGTCCGCGTCACGTCCCCCTCGGGGTCCGGTGGACACCCGAGCACGAATGAGAACTCGGGAATGATGTTGTACCGGCGCATGCGGTCGGCGAGCGCCAGCGTGAGGCTCGTCGAGGCATTCCCGCCCTTGTTCATGGCGCGCAGCGTTTCGTCGCTGCCGGACTCGGCCCCGGTGAACACCATCTTGAGGCCCGATCGCGCCATCTGCTCCCACGTGGCATCGCGGTACTGCATCAGCGCATCGACGCGGCCGAGCGCCCACCAGCTGATGCCAAGGCCGGCGATCCGCTCGGTGAATTCCGCCGTTCTCGCCTCGGAGATGAAGAAGTCCATGTCGTGCATCTGCACGGCGTCGACACCGTACGTGCCGACGAGGTGGCGCATGACCGCCTCGAGACGCGCCGGCGACTGCGCGAGCCATCGCCGATTCGACATCGCGACCACGGCGCAGAAGCTGCAGGCAAACGGGCACCCGAACGAGGAGGCGTGGGCGACGGTCCGCCGGCCCAGGTAGTTCGCGTGCAGGTAGTGGCGCATGTCGACCCGGTGATACGGCAGGTCCGGCAGGTCGTCGAGCGGGGTCATCGGGCCGATCGGGTTGTGGACGACGCCGCCCCGGGCCTTCCATGACAGACCGCCGACGGTGTCGAGCGGCCGGTGATCCTTCAGCGCCGCGATGAGCTCGAGAAGCGCCGGCTCGCCCTGCGACCGGACGACGAAGTCGACGAACGAAGACCGGAGGATCGTGTCCGAGTGCTGCGTCGGGAAGTAGCCTCCCCACACAATCGGGACGTCCGGGTACGCGACCTTGATCCGCCGGCAGACCGCAACGGCCTGGGACAGCTGCGGACCCGGCATGACCGTCACCGCGAGGATCGACAGCTCGGACCGCGGCACGCGCCCGAGGCAGTCGACGATCTCGGCCGCCGGATCGGACACGACGTTGCCGTCGACGAGCGTCCAGCGCTCGCGCCCCTCGAGCACGGCGGCCAGCGACATCAGCGACAGCGGCAACGGCTGCTTGCCAGGCGTGGTCGAGAGCGGGTTGAAGAGAACGATCATCGCGCCACCCAGAGGCCGAATGCCGCTGGTGGCCGGCCGAGCCGGAGCCCCGCGAGCCGGCGGCGCAGGCGCCAGCCGATCGACCCGCGCGACGGCACGAACTCCGCCTCCATGGACAGGGCGCCGGCGCTGGCGGCCAGGCGCGCGAAGGTGAGATAGCCGCACCCGGGCTGCACCACCGCGTGGAGGCCGTGGTCCTCGGCGAACCGGCGAACGCTATCGGTCAGCATGGCCGCACCGTCGCGGTCGGCCCGGAACATCGGCGAGTCCATGACGACGAGCATCCCGTCGGGAACGAGCAGCCGCCGCACCCTCGCCAGAGTCGACGCGGGGTCGGGCGCGTAGTGAAGCGACCCGTTGAAGATCGCGATGTCGAATTGCCCGGCGGCAAACGGCAGCGCGTCGAAGTCCGCGTGAACGGCGACCAGAGGGGCGGTGTAATGCCGCACCGCGCCCAGGCCGTCGGCCTCGTCGTCCATCGCGTCGACGGCCACGACGTGGTGACCGAGCGCAGCCAACCGGTGCGACAGCCAGCCATTCCCGGCGCCGAGATCGAGAACCGCGCTCGGCTGGCGGCCCGCGGCGAGAACGTGGCCCAGGAGGTGACGGAAGGTCTCTTGACGGATGCGCCAGTCGCGCGCGTGCGGGTCGTCAGCGGGAACCGACGGGAGCTTCCGGTAGTAGTCGCCCGAGACCGCGCGACGGCCTTCCTTCTGGCGTACCGCGCGATACTGTCTCGCAAACGGTTCGAGTGCGGACTGCCGCGCCGGATCGAGGAATCGCCACACGCCGCCGCGAGATTCGTACAGGCGACAACAAACGGAGCATCCGAGCTCCCGGGGGCCGCGGGACTCGAGAGCCGTCGCGCAGCCCGGACACGCGAAGCGTGGCATCCACACAGTCATGTCCTTCGGAGGACGATCAGGAAGTGATCGCCCCATCCACGTGCCACGGGCCACGCGCCGACGGTGTCGTCGATGCGATGGAGGCGGGCGACAAGGCGCGGACGCCGGGCCGCGAGGCCTTCCAGGTAGGGCGGCGGCGCGAGCAGGCCGAGCGCGCGCACCGCCGTCAGCGTGAAGCCGGCGGCGGCGAATACGCGTGAAAACTCGCCTGGTGCGTAATAGCGCGTCCAGACCGTGCGGCCGTCGAGCGGCACCGCGACCCGGCGCCGCGTGAAACGGAGCACGGCGCGCGGCCAGTCGCCGCGCAGCGCGTAGATCGCGATCTCCCACGGGCATACGCGGCCGATCACGGACGCGACCAGGACTCCCCCCCGCCGTAGCCGGCGCGCGATCGCTCGCGCGGCCGCCGGCAGGTCGTCAACGCAATTGAGCGCGCCGAAGCTCGAGTAGGCCGCGTCGAACACATCGGGTGACAACTCCTCCAGCTGATGGATCCCGAGGTGGTGAATCCGCGCGCGCTCGCCCACGCCGGCCTCCTCCACGCGACGCCGCGCTTCTCCGACCATCGCCGCGGACCAGTCGATGGCCGTCACGTCGAATCCCCGACGTGCCAGCGGCACTTCGTCTGTGCCGGGGCCGCAGCCGAGATCGAGAATCCGCGCCCCGGCCGGCACGAGGCGCTCGAGCGTCGCGCGCGTGCGCGCGCGCATCGCGCAGAGAATGGGGTTGCGCGCGTTCGACCGGTCGTAGCCGGGCGCCACGTGGTCGAAGGCGCGCTGCGTCTCCATCAGCGCCCGTTCCGCGCTCACGATGCCCACGGCGCCCTCTTCCAGCCGGTCTTGAGCGAGCAGACGCACCGCCGGCAGACCGGGTTACCGCTGACGTCGAACGTCTCCCGGAACGCGCGGAGGTTTTCACCGACGATGGTTCCGATTGGCGTCAGTCGGATGTTGCCGATGGCATCGTGGAAGAAGCACGGGCGCACGGCGCCGTTCGCTTCGACGACGATCGAGACCCAGGGCGCGTTGCACCGCACGGCTGGAAACGCCCCGCGTCCGCCGAGCGCGGCGTAATACTGCGGCAGGCGCCGGAGCTTCTCGGGCGGCTCGGCGACGAAGCCCGTCTCGACATCGCGGCGGTAGTCGACAATCGTGCGCTCGATCGTGTCCTCGAACGCCGTCACTTCATCGGCATCGAGTGCCATCGTGCTCGCATCCGGCAGCCGTTCCCGCCCGAACGCGCGCGACGACACGTCGGCCGGCAGGAACGAGATGCCGTCCAGGCCGAGCGATCGGGCACAGTCGATGAGCCGGGGCATCTCGCGGAAGTTGAGCTTGTGCAGCGTCGCGCGCGCCACGACCGGCATCCGGGGCGCCAGGTCGCGAAGCCGCGCCACGCCCCGCACGACCGTGCCGAGCGCCGCGACGCCGCGAATCCGCTCGTACAGCTCCTCGGTCGGGGCGTCGAGCGAGATGCAGACGCGCGAGAACTGCTGCGCCACGCGATCCGCGAATCGTTCGAGCAGGACCCCGCTCGTCAGCAGGTGCAGCGCGATCCCGCGCGCGCGGAACATGCGGGCGACATCGAAGACCTCGGGGCGCAGCAGCGGCTCGCCGCCGGAGAACACGACGACGCGGGTGCCGAGGGCCGGCAGCGCGCCGGCGAGATCGTCGATCTCGTCAACGCTCAAGTCGCCGTCGCCCGTCTGCTTCCACCAGTCGCAGGAGATGCAGCGGCTGTTGCAGCGGCTCGTGGGATAGAAGATGACGAGCGGGAGCACGAAGGTGCGATTCGTGGCCTCGCCCAACCTCACCAGCATCGCTGTCGCGAGCGCAGTCGCTTGCACCTTCAGTCCTCAGCGTGGCTGCTCGGACGGCACCGCCGCAGCCTGCGGCGAGAGCACGGCGAGCGGCACCACCGCCGGTTGGGGCGGGGCCATCCTCGAGAGCCGATCGACCGTCCGGCGCAGCGCCGGCAGCCGCAGGCGCCTGGCCACGAGCTGCGCGGCCGTGCGCACATGGCGTGGGCGCGCGGCGAACGGTCGACCGGCGACGCGCCTCAATTCCTCGGTCGCGCGGCGCGCGCGAAATTCGGCGTGCACGAGCGCGTGCAGCGCGCGATAGAAGTCGGGGACGTAGGTCGCGTGATACATCATCGCGAGATCGTTCGAGTCCACCCAGTTCTGCTTCTGCCCCAGCTGCGCCTGGACGCGCTGGTAGAAGGTGGTCCCCGGCAGGGGGTACGACACCGACACGCCGATATCGTCGGGGCGGCACGCGCGGATCATGGCGAGGGTCTTGTCGATGTCATCCCTCGTCTCTCCCGGGTAGCCAAATTGCAGGAAGAAGCCCACCTCGACGCCGGCGCCGCGGAGCAGCTCGGTCGCGCGCGCGATGTGCTCGACGCGGGTGCCCTTTTCCATCGCGTCCAGCACGCGCTGGGATCCGGATTCGGCGCCGATCCACGCGGTCCGGCAGGACGCGCGGCGCAGAGCGATCGCCACATCTCCGGTGACCTGGTCGGCCCTGAGCAGGCACTTGAACGGGATCGCCGCGTCATGCCGCGCGAGGAGGACCGCAAAGCGCTCGATCCACCCGGGCTTCAACCCGAAAATGTCGTCGGCGATCCACAGATGGTCCGGCCGGTAAACACGCTTCAGCCACGCCATTTCCTCGACGACATGCTCGGGCGTCCGCGCGGTGTAACGCTGCCCGTAGATCGGCTTCGCGCACCAGTTGCAGTGATACGGGCAGCCGCGCGTCGTGACGAGGTTCATCGAGAAGTAGCCGTGCCGCGATTCCCAGATCGCGCGGTAGCGCGCGACGTCGACGAGGTCCCACGCCGGCAGCGGCAGCGCGCTGAGGTCCCGGATGATCTCGCGCGGGCGCGTCCGAACGAGCCGCCCGTCGGTGTCGCGGCGACACAGCCCGTCGATGGCGTCGAGGTCTCCGCGCCGGCGTCCGCTCAGAACGTCCAGGACCTCGACGAGCGTCACTTCGCCTTCTCCCGCGACGACGATGTCCGCGCCGCCGTCGAGGTACGTCGCCGGGTGATCGCTGGCGTCGGAGCCCGAAACAACGACCGGGATGCCGCGCGCACGGGCGGCGGCGATCATCGACAGCGCGGCCTGCCGCATGCGCAGCAGGCACATCTTGCTCAGGTAATTGAAGTTGTCTTCGTAGATCACCGCGAATCGCGGTCGATGCCGATCCAGCGCGGCGGTCCACTCGAGCTCGGACGTCGCCAGCATGGCGTCGAAGAACGCGACGCGGTACCCGCCCTCGCGCGCGCACGCGGCCGCGTAGAGCGCGCCGAGCGGCGCGTACGGCTGCTGCGCGTCCCAGAGCTTCGGATCAAAGCGCAGGAAATACGCCTGTCCGAACAGCACGTCGACAAGCGGCCGCGCGGCTTCCTGCGGCGACTCGGCGGTGCGCAACCCGGACGCCGCCGCCGTGCGCGCGGCGGACGTCGCGGCATCGCGGTAGATCTCGAGGCTTCGCCCGGCTGCGCGCGCCCACGAGAACTGCGCGGCGCGGGCGCGGCCCGCCGACGCCAGCTGTCGGCGCCGATCCGGGTCGGTGGCCAGCCGGACGAGCGCCTCGCCGAGGGCGTCGGCGTCGATCCGATCCACTTGCTCGACCGCCTGCGCTCCCACCTCCGCCACGGCGGCGGCGCGCCCGGTCACGACCGGCGTGCCGCACGCCATCGCCTCGATCACCGGCAGCCCGAAGCCCTCGTACATCGACGGATAGACGAACATCTCGGCAGCGCTGTAGAGCGCAGGCAAGTCCTCGAACGGCACGTAGCCGGTGAACACGATGGCGTCGCCGGCGTGGGACCGCGCCATCCGATCTTCGATGCCGCGGGAGAGCCAACCGTAGGGGCCGACACAAACGAGCTGATGATCCAGATCCCCGCTGCGCCGCCGCTTCGCGAACGCCTCCATCAGAATGGGCAGGTTCTTGCGCGGCTCGATCGTGCCGACATACAGAATGAAGCGGCTCGTCAGCCCGTACTTCGCCCGCACACGCGCGAGCGCCTCGGGATCCCTGACTGGCTGAAACTCCGGCGCAGCGGCCTCATACACGACGTGCACACGCGACGGATCCAGACGATAGATCTGGACGATGTCGCGCTTCGCGCTCTCCGAGACCGTGATGACGGCGTCGGCGCGCCGCGCGGCGTGATCCATCAGCGGCCTGTTCAGGAGGACCCGCCGCGCCGGGTGATAGCGCGGCAGGAGCCGGAGGCTCATGTCGTGAATGGTGACGACGCTGGGCGCGCCACAGACGAGTGGGGCCATCCCGTTGGTGAAATGCGCCACGTCAGCGCCGATCTCCGCGAGCATCGACGGCGCCCGGGTCTGCATCCACACCAGGCGGGGAATGTGGCGGGTGTCGTGTACGATTCGCACGCGCGCAGGCAGCGCCGTCGTCGTCTCGACCGGACAGTTCGAGATGACATAGAGCTCGTCATCCGGCGCCGCGGCCTGCGCGAGATGTCGAAGCAGGTGCTCGGCGTAGTACCCGACGCCCGTGCGATGAGGCCGGATGGCCGAGCCGTCAAACGCGATGCGCATCCGCCGCGTGCTCCATGCCGCGGGCGATGGCCGCGGCGAATCCGAGGGTCAGAGCGAACAGGACATACGTGGGCGCGAAGCTGAGAAACGAGTCCACCGTTGCGTGCAGGGCAATGGCCCCACCCGCCATCGCCACGGCCACATGCCCCGGGTCAGACCCTTTGCAGATTGTGATAAAGGTTGAGACCGCTTCACGCAGGAGCCACAAGAACGCTGCGGCGCCCAGGAGACCGCCGCCGGCGAGGACCTCGAGGTACATGTTGTTGCTGTGGGTCCGGGGGTCAGCACCCTGGAGGCCGGTGTAGCTGCCGTAGAGCAGACGGAAATTGTCGGGACCGACCCCGAGCAGCGGATGCGCGGCGAAGATCCGGCCGGCCGCGCGCCACAGCACCACGCGTCCCGGTCGAACCGCGCGGCGCGGCGGGTCGACGGCGATCAGCGGACCTCCAGTCCCGACGCCCGTCACCGTCGCGCGTGAGACGGCCGACGCCGGAGCTGCCGGCTCGGTGCTGAACCACAACCGGTCTTCCTGGACGAGATCCCACACGAGGCTGTAGATCCCAGGCTGGCGCGGCGGGATGACGAGGGCGCGGACCCGCGTCGTGCTCCCCGGCTCGACAGGAGCGCTGAACGCGGTCCGTTCGCCTTCGTACGCGACGACGCTCGAGCCGCCCTCGACCATCCAGTGATAGGAGAGATAGATTGGCGCGTCTCCGCCAGAGTCCCAGACGACGCGTCCGGCGTTGGTCGCGCTGACGTCGATGTACTGCGGGCGGCCGGTCGCCATCGACACCACGGCCGGCGCGTCGACACGAGCGCGGTACCAGGCTTCCTGGCTCTCGCTCGTCAGCCGCAGCCACAACGACTGCGCGGACCGCGACGACATGAAGACGATCGCAATCGCCACCGCAAGCGTCGCGGTCAACAGCGTGCCGGCCTCGACGCCGCGTTCGCGCAGACGCAGGACGCCCACGAGACCGAGGATCGCCGCCATCGTCACGAGGCCCGCGCGCGTAAAGGTCAGCGTGATCGCGGCGCCGATCGCCAGTAGCGCGAGGAACCACAGCGCGGCCCGTGCGCGCGAGGCGACGTCGACGGCGGCCAGCATCAGCCCCAGCCCGAACGCGAAGACGATCTCGAGGTACATCGACGCGATCGTCGGGTACTGGAGCGGTCCGCCGGCCCGGATCTGCGCGCCCACGGAGGTCACCGACGGCCGGAACAGCCGCAGCGCGCGCAGGACTGGCTCGACCTGGAAATACTCGAGCATCGCGAGCGCGGCAACCACGACGCCCGAGCCGACCGAAAGGGCGAGCGCCGCTCGAAGCCGCGCGCGATTCGTGACGCCGTTGACGGTGAGCAGAAACACGGCGCCCGCTGCAGCGAGACGGCCGGTCATGTGCCACGCGTTCGTGCGATCAGCGGGCGCAGCGGCCGCGGCAACGGCCATCGCGCCGACGAATGCGACCCCGGACCAGGCAAGCCTCGTCCGCCAGGATGGCGCCCGCCTCGACCATACGAGCGCCCCGAGCCAAGCCATGAGCGACAGCGCGAGCACGGCTTCGAGGTTGCTGATCGCCTGCCACGGCAGCCGGAGGATCGGCGCCGTGGTCTCGAATGGCGCGAGCGTCGCCAGCAGGAAGACGCCGGCTGCCGCGACAACACTGGTCATGGATGTGATGTCGCGAATTCCAAGAACCTTGCCACGCTGCGCGCGAGTCACCGACAAGGCATGGCGACTGCATATACGCGGCTGAATGCCATCAGCGGGCGTTTCGGAACGGGGAGCGCTTCAGGACGTCGCGCGCGTGCTTACGGGGGGCGAAAGCACGTTTCGAAACGCGAAACTTCAGAGCTCGACGCTGGTCGCCTACAAAGCGATCGCGGACCTCGCCGGCAAGAGCTCGCTCTTCTTCGTGACGATTCTTGCCGCGCGTCGCCTGTCCCCGTGGGCGTTCGGGGTGTTCGGCCTTGGCACGACGCTCGGATGGATCCTGGCGGTCGCGACGGACTTCGGCGTCCAGATGCACCTCGCGCGCGCCGTCGCGCGGACGCCCGATCATGCTTCCGCACTGCTCCGCCGCTGGTGGCGCGCTCGCACAATGTCGGCGGCGGCGGGCCTGTTCGTGCTCGCGGCTGTGCTCGTTCTGCTTCGCGTCAACGTTCAGCTGGCGGTGCCGCTCTTCCTCTTTGCCGTTGTCTACTCGGTGACCGGCCTGCTTGAGCTGGTCAACTACTTCTATCGCGGGCTCTCGCGAAGCGACATCGAGTCGACGCTGACGATCTGGCAGCGGAGCGCGGCGCTCGCGCTCGGCGTCGGCGCGCTCCTCTGGCGTCCCGACGTGACGACCCTGGCGATCGCGCTCCTCCTGCCCGTTGTCGGCGCGCTCGCGTGGAGCCTCTGGCGCGCCAGGGCTATGCGGCCGGCGGTCGTGCCGTCCACGCCGCCTGCGGACAGCTTCTTCCGCGACGTGTTCCCGATCGGCGTGGGCATCGTCTTCTCGGCGCTCTACTTTCGGATCGACGTGCTGCTCGTCGAGCTCTGGGCTGGCACGGAGGCGGTCGCGGGTTACAACGCGGTGTTTCGTCTGATCGATGCCCTTCGCCTCTTCCCCGCAGCAGTCCTCGCGGTCGCGCTGCCAGCGCTCTGCCGCGCCGACGACCTGATGCCGCTGGCACGGGTCTCGGCGGCTGTCACCGCGTTTGCGGTCGTGGCCGCCGCGGCGCTCTGGGTCGCCGCCGGCGCGCTCGTGCCAATGCTGTACGGTGCGCGATACCTGAGCGCGGTGCCTGCGTTCCGCATCCTTGCCCTGACGTTTCCGCTCCTTTCGCTGAACTTCGCGCTCACGCACCAGCTGGTCGGGTGGAACCGTCAGCGCGCGTATGCCGTCGTGTGCGGCGCCGCGCTCGCGGCGAACGTCGCGCTGAACGCGTGGCTCATCCCCGCTTGGTCGATCGACGGCGCGGCCTGGGCGACGTTGGGCACTGAGCTGTGCGTGACGTCCGGATGCCTGGTGGCCCTGGGGGCCCTGGGGGCCCCGGGGGCCCCGGTAGTGACGTCGAGCCCCGCATGATCACCCGGGACGAGCTCGCCATCGTCCGGACAGTCATCTACGCGTCGCTGTTCGACTATCCGCTGACGCTTGACCAGCTGCATCGGTCGCTCATCTCATCGCGGCTCACGCCAGACGAGATTGTCTCGATCTACGACGGCAGCGCCAGGCTGCGCACAATCGTCGGCTATCGGGACGGCTTCTTCTTTCCCGCGGGGCGATTCGATCTCGTCGCCGAGCGGGGGCGCCGCGAGTCGCGCAGCCGCGCCTTCCTGGCCCGGCACGCGCGTCTGCTTCGCTGGATCTGCCTGCTGCCGTTCACGCGGATGATCGCCCTCTCGGGAAGCGTTGCGCACCTCAACATGGAGGAGGGCGGCGATCTCGACCTGTTCATCGTCACGCGCGGCCGGCACGTGTGGACGGTGACGGTCGCGATGATCCTGCTCACGCGGATGCTCCGCGTCCGGCGCGTCGTGTGCGCGAACTTCGTGATGTCGGACGCCCATCTCGTCCTCGAACAGCAGGACCTTTTTACGGCAAACCAGATCCTGCATCTGCGCCCGCTCATCGGCGGAGAAGTGTTCGAGGGATTCATTGCCGCGAATCCCTTCGTCAAGAAGGTCTACCCGAATTGCACGGTCGTCGCGCCACCCGGCTTCGCGGTCCCGCTGACTGGCATCACCCGGCGCTTCAAGCGTGCGCTCGAGGTCGCGCTGAGCATCCCATCGCCGGTGATCGAGATCGTCTGCCGCCGGGCGTATGCATGGCACCTTCACCGGCGCGCGGGCGGGTGGCAGTCGCCCGATCAGGTCCGGCTGCGGCCTGACTACCTGAAGCTCCACACGCAGAGCCATCGGCGCTCAGTGCTCGAGCGGTTCGACGCGCGGGTCGAGGCCGCGCTCGGGCGAGGAGAGCGAGCTGCGATAGCATAAGACCGACGCAGATGACGATCGCTCGCGCCATCGTGGCGGCCGGCGCCGCGCTCGCGGCGGTCGCGTGCCGGTCGGCGCCCCCTCCCGCTCCTCAGGAAGTGGTCGTCTGGAAGCCCGTCGGATCGTGGTCCGGACATGGCAACGTGCAGACCGAGACGTTCACGAGCGACACCGGTGGCTTCCGCGTGCGGTGGGAGACCACGAACGAGACGAAGCCAGGCGCCGGCAGGCTCAAGGTGGTCTTTCGGAGCGGCGACAGCGGACGCCCCATCATCGACGCGGTCGACGTGACCGGCATCGGACACGATGCCGAGGAAGTGGCGGACAACGTGCGCTGGTACTACTTGACGATCGAGTCCGCCAACGTGGATTGGACCGTAAACGTCGACGAGCGCCTCCGGGGACACAGTTTGCAGTAAGCCCGTCCGTTGTTCCCGCGTTCAAAAGCCGGCGCGACGACCGAGTATGCTAGAGCCGTGCGGACGGTGTGGCCGATTGCAGTGTGTCTCGCAGGGATCGCGATCGCCGCGTGCAGCAAGTCGACGCCTTCGCCGCCAACGATGACGCCGCCGTCGGGACAGATTACCGTCACCGGACGGGAGCAACTGGCGTGGGACCAGCCAGCCTCCGACGCGACCCAGCTATCTGGAATCGGATACACGGTCTACGTAGACGGCACTGGTGCGCCGTACAGCGGCGTCACATGCGCGTCGGCGTCGCCTTTCACCTGTCAGGCACCGCTGCCGGCGATGACGCCTGGCCCGCACGCGGTCGAGCTCGCTGCCTTCTTCAAGGACAACCCAGGACTCGAGAGCCCGAAGGGCGGTCCGCTCAATCTGCTTGTGGTGCCGCAGACCGGGACCGCCGTCCAGCCGTCGATCGCAACGAGCCGCGTCGGCGTCCGCCGCGCCCCCGGCGCCCCCGGCGCAAATGCCGCTCCGGTGCCAGACAGCGCGTGGCCGTCCACCACGGCGCGCGTACTCGAAGGGCTCGACCGCCCGACGGATCTCGCGTTCACGCCCGACGCGCGCCTCTGGCTGGCCGAGCGCAGCGGCCGGATACGGGCGATTCACGGCAACGCCTTTACCGACGCGCCGGCGCTCACGCTGCCGGCGCGCGCCGACGGCACGGGTCAAGTCGTCGCGCTCGCGATCGACCCCCAGTTCGTGTCGAACCAGTTCATATACGCGATTTACACCGCGCCGTCGCGCGGCGGGACGCTGACGTTCACGCTCGCGCGCTTCAGGGAGGTGGCGGACACGCTTGCCGACGCGGTCGTCCTGCTGGACGAGGTGCCCGCGTCCGCAGACGCGCACGCCGCCGTCCGGTTCGGTCCCGACGCGAAGCTCTACGCGGCGTTCGACAACGGCGCCGACGAGCGGCTCGTTGACGATCTCGCGTCATTCAGCGGGAAAATGCTCCGGCTGAACGCCGACGGCACGACACCTGACGACGCGCCGAGGAAATCACCGATTCTGTCGTCCGGATTCAACTCGCCTCGCGGGGTGACGTGGCACCGTCCGTCAGGACAGTTGTGGGCCGCGGACGTGTCGCGCGTCGGGCCGGTTCATTGGCCGATCACGCCGCAGGCCGTTGCGGCGCTCGGCAACGACCTCTATATCGGGTCGGACGCCGGGTTGGCGCGAGCGCACGTCGATCCTCAGAACCCCACTCGTTTACTGGGCGCCACGGATCTCGTCGCGACTCTGCCGATCCGCGCGGTCGCAGTGGCGCCGGACGGGTCGGTCTACTTCGCGACGCCGACCGCGATCGGGCTCCTTCGATAGGCCCCCGTCGAGGCCATTACGGCCTCATGTAGGTGAAGCCTCGCTCCTGCACCAGGCCGACCGCCATCGAGTGCGCGGGCACGACCTTCACGCCGGGATTCAGCCCCTCAATCAGCTCCGCGCGAATCTTCTCCAGCGGCGTGCCCGAGTCGTGTGCGAACTGGCTGGCGATGCCGCCAAGGGCGATATTGCACTGCCAAAACACCACGCCGCGGGCCATGAGCGATCGTACGGCGGGCGCGGCCGATCCGGACGCGGCGCCGAGAAACACGTTGTGCGTCGCAGGCGTCCCGTCCGCGTCGTTGATCTTCCAGAGCTCGCCCAGACGGTACTTCTTCCAGAGCGCGTCGGACGCGTTCAGGGGAAACGCCGTTCGGGCGATGCCGACGGCGACGTTCACATCCGGCGGCTCGGCGCGGTATACGTCCTTGAACGTGTTCAGGTAGTTGTTCGGCAGCCGCAGCGGCGTCTCTTGTCCGAGCTCGAAGGAGCCGAGATCGAAGACCTGCTTGTGTTTGCCTTTGAGCTGATCGAGCCAGCCCAGATCCCAGGCTGCGGCCTTCTCCTGAGCCGCGAGCGGCGCCGCGGCCGCGAAGCCGGTGAGGGAGCCGCCGGTGAGGGTGCCCAAAAACACGCGACGCGTGAGTGTCGTGCTCATGCAGGAGATAGTAATAGAATTCCCCTGTGACAGGTGTCAGGGGTGTCGAAGCCCTCGGAGCCGGCCGAACCGCCCGAGCCGCCCGACCCACCCGAATCGTCCGGATCGTCCTGGTGTTCGGTGCGGCCCTCGCCGCGGCGCGGTGCGCACGAACGACGCCGACCGAGCCGTGGCTGATCGCCGCCTCGACGACGATGGTCACCGCGTGGCAGGTCCCGCGGGATCCGCTCCAGGACGCCACGCTCGACACGTCACCGCTGGCCGATCAGATCCGTTGGGGCTATCAGATCTTCACCGACACGCCGCACCGCGCGCCCGCCTTCACCGGCGGCACGGTGTCGTGCGCCAACTGTCACCTGAACGCAGGGCAGCGCGAGCGCGCGTTGCCGGTCGTCGGCGTGGCAGGCGTGTTCCCGGAGTACAACGCCCGGGCCTCCCGGCTCATTTCGCTCGCCGATCGGGTGGTCGACTGTTTCATGCGGAGCGAGAACGCCAGCGGCGTCGAGGGGAGCCAACCGCCAACTCCCTCGTCGAAGGAAGTGCTGGCGTTGAGCGCCTACATCACCTGGCTCTCCAGGGGTCAGCCGGTCGGCAGGAGCCCGGCCTGGAGAGGACAGAACGCGATCCCGACAGCCAAACTCCTGCCGGTTGCCGAACTTGACCCGAAGCGTGGCGCGGCGATCTACGCCGAGCGGTGCACGTCGTGCCACGGAGAGGATGGGCAGGGCAAGCCAATTGGCGACAAGAAGGCCGGACCGCTGTGGGGACCCGACTCCTGGAACGACGGCGCGGGCGCCGCGCGGGTCTATACGCTGGCCGGGATCATCCGCTTCACGATGCCGTACCTGGACCCCGGCAGCCTGAGCGACGTCGACGCGCAGCACGTCGCAGCGTTCATCACATCCCAGCCACGGCCGATCTACCCGCGCAAGGACCTGGACTATGCGGCCGCCAAGGTACCGGTCGACGCCGTGTACTACACCAGGCGCGGGAAGTAGCTGCGTGCTATCGGAAACTGAATACTCAGAACGGGCTGAAGACTCATGGTCGCGTGCAGTTGCCTAGCCTCAAGAGCGATGAGAGCACGGGCTGAAGACTCATCGTCGCGTGCAGTTGCCTCGCCCTGAGTCAAGATTCTCAAGGGTCGTACAGCGTCGTTAGTCAGGAA
>DASZFS010000432.1:0-7789 GCA_035939575.1 Vicinamibacterales bacterium
AAGGTGCGCGCATGAGCGACACACTGAGCAACCCCTCGCACGGCGCGATGAGTGTCCAACCGACGGATGCCGCGCTCGGCGCGCAGGTTCACGGCGTCGATCTCCGCGCGCTCGACGCCGAGATCTTCGCTGCGATCCATCGGGCCTGGCTCGATCATCAGGTGCTGCTCTTCAGAGATCAGCAGTTGACCGACGAGGACCTGACGTCCTTCAGCCGGCGGTTCGGCGACCTCGACGAAGCACCCCTGCAGGAGACGGGGCGCCGATTCGTGGAGGGGCATCCCGAGATCTATGTCGTCTCGAACGTCGTGCAGGACGGTGTGCCGATCGGCAGCCTCGGATCGGGCGAAGCGGTGTGGCACACCGACATGTCGTATCTGCCCGACCCGCCGATCGCGAGTGCGCTCTACTCGCTCGAAGTGCCGGCGCACGGCGGCGACACCAGCTTCTGTTCGATGTACGCCGCGTGGGACGAGCTGCCCGGCCCGCTGCAGCATCGTGTCGAGGGGCTTCGCGTGAAACACGATGGCACCTACAACAGCGGCGGTTACGCGCGACAAGGCGTGACGCCGACCGGCGATCCGCGCACGTCGGCCGGGACGTTTCATCCGATCGTCTCTGTCCATCCGGAAACAGGGCGCCGTGCTCTGTATCTTGGCCGGCGGCGCAACGCGTACGTCGACGGGTTGTCGCTCGACGATTCGAACGCGCTGCTCGATGAGATCTGGGCGCAGGCCACGCGCGGCCCACTCACGTGGCGCCACCGCTGGCGGGTCGGCGATCTGGTGCTCTGGGACAACCGCTGCACGATGCATCGCCGCGACGCGTTCGATCCAACGGCACGTCGCGTGATGCACCGCACGCAGATCCGCGTTCGACACTCGTAGCGCGGGCTTTACCGTTATCGGTGAGCTCGGAGCACCCGAACGCCAGGTCCCTCGCCTACTCGTGCGCAACAAAACCGTGCTGATTGCCACTGCTGTCCACATAAGCTCCGACCAGCGCACCGCGGGGGTTAAAGCCACCTCGGCAATCGGTGTCGAGAGCGTTAGGGAAGTCAATCGGCGTAAAGCTGGACGCGTCTGCGCTGCGCACGTATCCACGCGAATTGACAATCGTGTCGCCCAGGAACGTATTCAGCGTCACAGGGCCAGTCGTGTACGAGCCCGCGATCTCACCCTGCTCGTTGATGCCGGTGGCACCAGTGCCCGTCGCACCCGGTGCGTCGAACGACGTGTAAATCCCCTTGCTGAGCACAAAGGCATGAACTGCGATTGCCAATGGACTGGCACTCGTCACCACGATGTAGAAGCCCACGACGTCACCTGAATCGTTGATCCCTCGGGCGAGGGTGGCGGCGGCATTCGGAAACGTGATCGGGGCGAAGTTTCCGGCGGCGTCACGCAGGAACCCGTTTGGGATCGGCAGTGTCCCCACCCCGGGGATATTGGCTGGAACGTCGTAGTGGCCCACCATCGTCCCGGCATTGTTGATGCCGCGAATGTCGGTATCGGTCGTTCCCGCGAAGGGCGCGTCAATGCCGGTGAAGCTGCCGCCGCTCAGAAGGTACCCGTGCGAGTGTCCTGAAGAATCGAAATAACGACCGACGATGTCGCCGCGCGCGTTGATGGCGCGTGTCGTGCTGCCCAGTGTCGGCGTGAACGGCGCGCTGGTGAAGTCAATCAGTGCCGGCGTGCTGCTGCCGTTCGGCAGCACCCAGGAGCGCGGGTTGCCTGCGCCATCTTTGCAGCGCCCGACGATGTCTCCGGACGGGTTGATGCCGTTTGCGCGATTCTCAACAAGGCACGGCTGCGGCGCGTCCGGCAGGGCGACGTAGGTGACGCCGGTCGGTCCAGAAGCAGCAACACTGGCGATCAACAGTGAAAACAGAACCATCGACTTGGCCATGGCAGGTCTCCTCACCCTGAATGACAGGAACCTCTACTGGTCAAAGCGACATTCGGCACAAAAACCTGTCATGCGCCAGTTCTGTTTTCCTGACACACCGCCGCACAGCGAAAAATCTTGCTGAAAAGACGCTCTAAGCAGGCCGGGGGGGGGCGTCTAGGTACGGGCTTCAGCGTGAGGTAGACGGTGCGTCGGGCGGCTGGTCCCATGCGTGGTGCAGCGACACAAGGCGGTGGAGGGCGTCGGCCAGCACCGGGCTGCTTGGCACGTGAATCTCATGGAGAGTGTTGTAGCTTTCCTTCAGGAGCGGCTCGGCTTCCGGGTAACGCTTTTGCGTCATCAAGCACTCACCGAGGCCACCCAGTGCCATCGCCGTGGCCGTGCTGTGCCTCGGCGCGCGGGCGCTCACGACGGCCACCGCCTCACGGAGCAGCGATTCGGCTTCTTGCGACCTCCCCGTCCGGTCCAGGATCAAGCCGAGCGTCAGGCAGGCACCGGCATAGTAGTGGGAACCCTCGGCGACGTTTTTCGCAATCTTCAAAGCCTTTCGTGCCTCGCGCTCCGCAAGATCATACCGGCCCTCGTCGTAGTACGTCGTCGCCAGTCTCGCGAGCCCGAACGACACATTGGGGTGATCGTCGCCCTGCGCCTGGGCGTAGAGCCGCGTCCCTTCCTGGATGAGAGGTTCGGCTTCGGCAAACCGCCGTTGCAAACGTCGAATGTTGCCGACGTCGATCAGCACCTGCGTCAGCGCAAACGGATTCCCCAGGGCCCGCAACTCGTCGAGAGCGCCCGAGGCCAGGCCGTCTGCGGCTTCCACGTCGCCGCGGTCAAGGTAGAGCTGCGCGAGAAACGTTTTGGGCACGATTCCCATTGCGCGATACTTCGCGGGCAGCCGCGGCCCATACCGTAGCGCCTCGCGCCACAATGCTTCCGCGTCGTCCAGCCGGGCGCGCGCGCGCATAACGAACGCCGCGTCGCTCAAAGCGGCCGGCAATTTCTGGATCTCGAAACCCTCATCATTCGCGTGCTGCCTGTAAATGGGAAGCGCTTTGGTGAACCACGATTCAGCCGCCCCGTAGTCGCCGGTCAGGTAGGCGAGATTTGCAAGCCCGTACATCACCGCCGCCGTCTCTACTCCGCTGCCGCCATGCAGACGGAGATTCAGGTCATACGCTTTGAGCAGATAATCTCGAGCCGGTGCAAGTCTTCCGAGCACCATGTACGTGCTTCCGATGGTACCGAGCATTTCCGCCCGAACGGCTGGTTGATCGGCAAGCTCTGTTTCGACCCGCCCGGCCGCATCGTCCAGCATATCGACGACCGTGGCATCGTGCCCCTTCGGACGCTTCGGAGCTCCTGACGTTATCTGCCCGGAGTACCCGATCATCTCCTGGAGGAACGCATTGATCCGAGCGGCCTTCGCCTGCTCGACCCTCGCCACATCGCGCTCGCGCCGCGCAGCCCGGGCCTGCCACGACGTGGCGATGACCCCTCCCGTGAGCGTGAGGATGAAGGCGGCCGAGATCGCGACAGACGTGCTGTGACGCTGAATGAATTTTGCGGCTCGGTACCGGCGCGAATCGGGACGGGCGATGACCGGAAGGGCAACGAGATGGCGCCGGATGTCCTCGGAGAGCTGTTCGACGGACGCGTAACGCCGCCGCGGATCTTTTCGCAGCGCCATCAGAACGATATTGTCGATGTCGCCCCGTAGCGTGCGGCTGAGCCGATCCTGCGTGCACCCGCGCCGCATCGCGATCGCCGTTGGCGTGGCGTCGGCCTGCCCGCCCGCGTCGGCAGGCTGCAATCTGGCTGCGGCCAAGCTCGGCCGCTCGGGTTCCTCGTCGCAGACCGCCCGATCGATGTCGGCCTCGTCAATCAATTGTCCGCGATACGGACTCCGCCCGGTCAGCAGGACGTACAGCAGGACACCGAGTGCATAGACGTCGCTTGCCGTCGTGATGGCTTCACCGCGCACCTGTTCGGGGCTTGCGTACTCAGGGGTCAGGGGCCGTACACCGGCCAGCGTGCGGCCGTCGAGCGGCTCCCCCGGTCCCAGGAGCTTGGCGATTCCGAAATCGAGCAGGCGCGGAACGCCCTCCTTCGTGACCAGCACGTTGCTCGGCTTCAGATCGCGATGGACGACCAGATTCTGGTGCGCGTACTGCACGGCGTCGCAGACGCGCTGGAACAGTATCAGCCGCTCGGTGATCGTCATCTTCTGCTGATCGCAGTACTGATCGACGGGCTCGCCCTCGATCAGCTCCATGACGAAATACGGCAGTCCGTCGGCCGTCGTACCACCGTCCAACAGCCGCGTGATATTTGGATGATCCAACGCAGCCAGGATTTGACGCTCGCGGCGAAATCGCTCAACGATGTCGTCGGCGTCGAGCCCGCGCCGGAGCACTTTGATGGCGACCTGCCTGTGAAAGGCCTCGTCGGCGCGGCTGGCCAACAGCACCGTGCCCATACCGCCGCGACCGATCTCACGAACCACAAGGTACTGACCGATCTTCCGTCCGGGATCGGCCTGACTCCTTTCGAGCAGTCGGATTCCGGCCTGGAGGCCGGAGCCCTCCGTAAGGCCCCCCAGCTGGTCGGACGCGCACAGCGATTCGATTTCCTCGCGCAGTCGGTCGTTGCCTCCGCACGCGCGCTCGAGAAACGCCGGCCGCTGCTCGGGCGCGCAGGCCAGCGCGGCATGGAACAGTTCCTCGATCATTTGCCAGGAGTCAGGCGGCATCGTTCGCCCCCTCCCCGATTGCGCGCCGCAGCCAAGCCTTCGCCATCCTCCAGTCCCTCGCCACGGTAGCGGGCGAGACTTGCAACACGTCAGCGGCTTCGTCGATCGACATCCCGCCGAAGTACCGGAGCTCGAAGACCCTGCCTTTGCGCGGATCCAGCATCGAGAGCCGTTCGAGGGCCACGTGCACGCCGATGACTTCCTCGACCCTGTCGTCCGAAAGAACGGCGACGTCATCGAGCGACATGGCGGGAACGCCCTCGCCTCGTTTCGCGCGGCGCCGGCCGCGGGCGTAGTCGACCAGAATGTGGCGCATCACCTGCGCGGCGACCGCGTAGAAATGCGCGCGGGTCTGCCAACCGATTTGGTTTTGATCGACGAGCCGCAAGTACGCCTCGTGAACCAGTGCCGTGGTCTGGAGCAGGTGGCCCGGGGCTTCTCGGCGCATCTGGCGTTTCGCCAGGCGACGAAGCTCCTCATAAACGAGAGGCAGCAGCTGATCGAGCGCAGCTTGATTGCCGCTACGCCAGTCGGCCAGGAGCCGTGTGATCGGACCTGTAGACGGCATCCTAACTCACGTGTTTACTTCGCGTTAGGGGCTTGAGCGAGCGCGCCATGGTAGCACATCCGTTGCATCGTACGGCAGGCTCCGTGAAGAACCGGGCGCGCCGCTAGGTCGCCGCGTAGCCCCGCTCCTGGAATGCCTCGAATGCCGCGGTAAGGATGCGCTCGCGCAGTGCGGCTGAGTCCCTGCTTTTCTTTTGCCCTTGACAACGGTACCGAATGGTACCAATTTAATGTCAGATGGTACCGAGTAGTACCGCAATGCCAGGAGGTGCTCGGAAATATGAGGTGAATAGGTTCGAGAAGACCAGTGGTCCTTCCGCTGGCGAAGCGACCGCTTCCTAGCTGCAGTTGTATCGAGCCAGAAAATGATTGCCGAAACACGCTGATTCGAGGTGCATCCATGAAATTCCTGCTGCCGTTCCTGCTCTCTGCGTATCCACTCGCAACTCTCGCGCAATCTCAGTCGCCATCCGCAAAGCCGCCTTCTGATCCGCCATCTCCCAAGACTACGGAAGTGATGGTGATACTGACGGCACGGCAGGGCGTGACCCGGCAACAGATCATGAAGATCATGCCGGCCGAAATCGGGGCAACGGTGAAACTGTATCTGGACGGGACGATTCGCCAGTGGTACTCGAGGGGTGACGGCAAAGGCGTGATTTTCTTGATCGACGCGAAGACCGTCGAAGACGCTCACGCGGTCATCGAGACGATGCCGTTGTCGAAACAGAACCTGGTGGACCACGAGTACATCCCCGTGGGGCCTCTCATGCCGCTGATGGCCTTGCTCCCTCGCTGAAGGACGAAGGCCACGTGCCTGCCGGGCGCCGGCGTCGTCGCTGCCCCGAAGCTCGAGGACCTTCGAAGGGTCGACGACTCGTGATCTTCTTCATCACGAAGCGAACGGCGCTGCGGCGAGGCACGCTGAGGGTCTCTGGATGGCGGCACTAGCGCCGGTCCTCCCGTGTGGCGGATTTAGGGGGCAGGTCAATTGGATGCCGCAACCGCCGACCCGTTCCCATATTCCGGAATGTTCCGCTGGTAAACGCGCCACCAGTGCGTCACCTGTGTGACGTGTTCTTTCCCGTCGGCACCAATCTCTTTCGTGATGGGGTCTCTCCCCCGTTGCAGTTGTGCAACCTCGGCGCGATCCTGGATCAATACCAAGGTCATTTCGTAGAGTTTTCCGCCGATCTTCATGCGCACGCGTGGATCGCGCTCGACGTTGGCCCACCACGCTTTGGAGTAGGGGAACTTCTTTTGCAATCTGAAATCTCTTTCGCTTCCCTGCACGTAGAGTTTGTCGCCACGTCCGACAATGTTGATCGTCACTGAGTGGGGGATGCCGTACCACGTACGAGTCTCGAGCATGATGGTGTTCTTGCGGATCGGGTCATTGACCTTGTTGACCCAGTCCCAATTTGTCACAGGCTCACGGACGACCTCCCCTGTGAGCCACAATCCCGGCCTGGTGGTCCGGCCGCTCTTGGCGAACTCTTCGCTACCGGGATCGACGTATGCGGGCTCCACCCCGGTCACGCGCAGCGTCAAGAGTGTTACGACCACGAGGATTCCGACTACCAGCAAACCAATCTTCAATGCTTTCATCACCTTCGTTCTCCCTACGTGTCTGTGACCTCTAGCTCGCCATGTGTCGGTCGAGGAAGCGCGCGAGGTCGGCGAGCGCGGCCTTCGTCTCGGGAAGATCAGGCTCGATGTTGAACGCGTGCCACATGCCCTCGAAGATGTTCAGATCCGCGTCGACCCCCGCATCGCGCAGCTTGCGGTGGAGCAGCGCGGTCTCGCTGAGGCACATGTCGCGCGTCCCGGTCAGTAAATACGACGGCGGAAAGCCCTTCGGGATCGTCGACACGTTCAGAATCTCGCGCTCGGGATCGCCCGCCTTCACAGGCGCCTGCGCTGGCCTCGATCGCCGGCCGGCGCCGAAGGCCGTGAAGTCGGAGAGCTGCGGGTCGAAACCGTTCATTGTGTTCCGCGCGTCGCCGGGAGACCCGCCGCCCGCACAGCTCAACAACCCCAAGGCCGCCGGGAACGGCAGATTCTGGGTCGGCAGCCACGCGGCCGTATTCGCCGCAAGCTGACAGCCGCCGGAGATCCCGAACATCGCGATCTGTGACGGCTTGTACGATTTGAGCAGTGTCCGGTAGACGGCCGCGATGTCCGTGTTGCTCTTCAAATACGCGCCAGCGTAGTGCACGGAGACGACTTTCATCTTGCCCACCGCCGCGAGGACGATGGCTTCCCCGTCCGATTCGAATTCCATGACGATGCGTTTGCGGTTGCGCGGCGTGATGTCCCTGGCCGTGTAGACGGAAATCCTGACGCCGCCCATCTCCGTCTCCTCGATGTCGACGGAGTAGATCTTCAGCGCGGCCTGCTTGCCCAGACCTTCGCTCATGCCGGCGTTCTGGGTCCCCCGCGCGGCGCTTTGCGCAGCTTGCGCTGCCTGGCGCGCGGCCGCTTCCCTGTCCGCGCCGCCCGGTTGCGAGGCGAGCGCCCGATTGAGCAGCTCCAGGTACCTCTTTCGTGCCTCGGCACTTTCCA
>DASZFS010000433.1:0-11959 GCA_035939575.1 Vicinamibacterales bacterium
CGGCGGCGCTCGCGGTCGGCCGGGGCGCTGCCGTGACCGTCTCCCGCCGCGCGTGATACGATTCCCCGCTATTCATGATCGATTTCACACTTTCCGAGGAACAGCGGCTGCTCGAGCAGTCGGTCCGCGAGTGGGGCGCGAGGGAAGTCGCGCCATATATCCGGGAGAACGACCGCAAGCACCATTTTGATCGCGAGCGCATCCTGGGCGGGATGGCGAAGCTCGGGCTCCTCGGCATATCGGTGCCGCAGGAGTACGGCGGCGCGGGCATGGACTACCTCTGTCTCGGCCTCGCAAGCGAGGAGCTCGAGTACGTCGACACCTCGCTGCGCGTCATCATGTCGGTGCACGCCGGCCTCAACTGCCTGACGCTGCTGGCCTGGGGCACGGAGGAGCAGAAGCGGCGCTATCTCGTGCCGCAGGCGCAGGGCACCAAGATCGCCGGCTACGGGCTCACCGAGCCGGGCGCCGGCAGCGACGCGCGCGCGATTCAGACGACCGCGATCAAAAAGGGCGATCGGTACCTGATCTCGGGCGAGAAGAGCTGGATTTCGCTGGCCGATGTGGCCGACAACTTCCTGGTGATCGCGTGGACCGATCTGGAGAAGAAAAAGCAGCGCGATCCGTCAGGTCTGACCGCGTTCGTCGTCGAGCGGACGTTCAAGGGCTTCTCGAGCGGGCCGATGAAGGAGAAGTGGGGCATTCTGGCCGGCAACACGGGCTTCTTCAAGATGGACGAGGTCGAGGTGCCGGACGCGAATGTGCTCGGCCGGCCGGGCGAGGGCTTCAAGATCGCAATGTTCGCGCTGGATCAGGGGCGCTACACGGTGGCGGCGGGCGCGACGGGACTCATTCGCGCGTGCCGCGACGCGAGCGTCGCGTACGCCAGGGAGCGGAAGACGTTCGGCGTCGAGATCGGCCAGCACCAGCTCGTGAAGGAGATGATCGCGCAGATGGAGTCGGACTACCAGTCCGCGCGGCTGCTCTGGCTCCGATCCGGGTGGATGAAAAACGAAGGGATCCGGAACACGCGCGAGACGGGTCTCGCGAAATGGTTTGCGACGGTCGCCTCCGAGCGCGCCGCCGGCGATGCGGTGCAGATTCACGGCGCCAACGGGTACTCCGACGAATACCCGGTCGGGCGGTTCTTCCGCAACTGCAAGGGCGCGGTCATCTACGAAGGGACGCGCGAGATCCACAAGATCATGCAGGCCGACTACCTGCTGGGGTACCGGACCGATCGGCCCACGCGCTGCGAGCTGCCGCCGCACGGGCGGGAAGTGAAGACTTAGAACTAAGAAGTAGCTATCTCACAAATGCCTCGTCAGAAGCGACACTGATGATTGATCAGATGGGGGCGGCCCAACGTAGAGTCTTCGGCCGGCCTCGGAGTCTGCAGCCAGTTCATGAGACGGGTCGTACCTCCGACTTTTAACTTCTAAGTTCTAACTCATATGGATTCCGATCTTTCACTAGAGTTCCTGCGCGTCGTCGAACAGGCAGCCATCGCGTGCGCGCACACGATGGGCCAGGGCGATCGGCATCGCTCCGATCACGTCGCTGTCGAGGCGATGCGCAAGGTCATGGACAGTGTCCCCATCGATGGCACCATCGTCATTGGCGAGGGCGAGCGCGACGAGGCGCCGATGCTCTACATCGGCGAGAAGGTCGGCATGGCGCACGCTCTCGGGAAGGGCGCCGCAGGCGGCTTTCCGCAGGTGGACATCGCCGTCGACCCCCTCGAGGGCACGAACCTGTGCGCGACCGGCGCGCCGAATGCGATTGCGGTGCTGGCCGTATCGAACAGCGGCGGCCTCCTGCACGCGCCCGACCTCTACATGGAGAAGCTCGTCGTCGGGCCGAGCTCCAAGGACAAGGTCGACCTCGACGCGCCGGTTCACGAGAATCTCAAAGCGATCGCGGCCTGCCTGGAACGCCGCGTCGAAGACCTCGTCGTCATCGTGCTCGAGCGCGACCGGCACCAGAAGCTGATCGCCGACATCCGCGCGACCGGTGCGCGCATTCGGCTCATCGGAGACGGCGACCTGTCGGCCGGAATTGCCGCCGCTGTATTCGGATCAGGTGTCCACGCCGTCATGGGGACCGGCGGCGCGCCGGAGGGCGTGTTGACCGCGGCGGCCATGCGTTGCCTGAACGGTGAGATCTTCGCACGGCTCGTCGTCAACAAGCCGGAGCATGAAGAGCGCTGCCGCGCCATGGGCATCAAGGACTTCAAGAAGGTGTACCGAGCGAAGGATCTGGCGCCGGGCGAGCGCGTGATCTTCGCTGCCACGGGTGTCACCGACGGCACGCTCATGCGGGGCGTCCGGTTCTTCGGCGACGGCATTCGGACGAGCTCCGTGATCATGCAGAACGATCCGCATCGCATCCGGTTCATCGACAGCATTCACGTGGACGCCTCTGGGGATGTCCGAATACGCTTCTAAGACGCTGATGAGTCTTCAGCCCACTTCAGAGTCTTCAGCCAGCTGTGCGCCGAGTATTCGTTGATCCCGAGTCGCCCCAGCGGGACGCCATTCAGGAAGCGGCGGAGTGGATCCGGCGCGGCGGTGTCGTCGCGATTCCCACGGATACGCTGTACGGCCTCGCGGCGAACCCGTTCGATCGCGCGGCGGTGGCCCGTGTGTTCGCCATCAAAGGCCGAGAGGCGGAGCGCGCGCTGCCGCTCGTGGCCGCCGATATCGGCCAGATTGAAGCGCACCTGGGTCCGCTCCTGCCCATCGCCGCCCGGCTGTCGGAGCGGTTCTGGCCGGGTCCGCTGACGCTGCTCCTCCCTGCCCCCGTGGCCCTGGCACGGGAGGTGACCGGCGGAACAGGCCGCGTCGGTATCAGAGTCCCGGCGAACCCGATCGCGCGCGCCGTGTGCGCCATCGTGGGCACGCCGGTGACGGCGACCAGCGCGAACATCAGCGGCGAGCCCGCCACGTCGGATCCCGATGTGGTCGAGCAGACGCTCGGCGATGCCGTCGACTTCCTGCTCGACACCGGGCGTACGCCAGGGGGCGCGCCCTCGACTGTCGTTGATGCGAGCGGCGAGAAGCTCGAGATCGTCAGGATCGGCGCGATTCCATGGGACGAGATTCAGGCATGCGTGCAGCATCGCGGCTAGCGCGACCGGAGCGGGCGGCCCTCGTCGGCCTGATCGCGGGACGGGCGAGGCGCCTCGACGCCGAGCGGTCGCTCGACGAGCTCGCGGGTCTGGCACGGGCGGCGGGCGCGCAGGTCGTGCTGCGCGTGCTCCAGGAGCGTCCGAGGCCCGATCCGTCCACGTTCCTCGGCGCCGGCAAGGTGCAAACGCTCGCCGCCTCGTGCGCGGAGACCGCTGTCGACGTCGTGATCGTCGACAACGAGCTGACGCCGGCGCAGTTACGGCAGATCGAGGAGACCGTCGAGCGGAAGGTCATCGATCGGACGCAGCTCATCCTCGACATCTTCGCAAGACGGGCGCGGACCCGTGAAGGGAAGCTCCAGGTCGAGCTCGCGCAACTCAAGTACCTGCTGCCGCGGCTGGTCGGCGCTGGCGCGGCGCTTTCGCGTCTCGGCGGCGGAATCGGCACACGCGGCCCCGGCGAGACCAAGCTCGAGACCGACCGCCGGCGGATTCGCACGCGCATTCACGTCGTCGCCGAAGACATCGAGAGCGTTCGGCAGCGCCGCGCGCAGCTGCGCGAGCGGCGGCAAAAGGCGTCGGTGCCGACCGTCGCCCTGGTTGGCTACACCAACGCGGGGAAGACGACGCTCTTCAACCGGCTCACCAACGCCCACGCCGAGGCGTCTGATGCGCTCTTTGTGACGCTCGATCCGCTGGTCCGCCAGGTCCGGCTGCCGGACAGCCGCGAGCTGCTGGTGTCGGACACCGTGGGATTCATCGATCGGTTGCCCCACGCCCTCGTTGCCGCGTTTCGTGCGACCCTGGAAGAGGTTGTCGAAGCGGACCTGGTGTTGCACGTCATCGACGCGGCGGCGCCCGACCGCGAACGGCGGATGGCCGCCGTCCGCCAGGTCCTCGAGGAAGTGGGCGCGACCGCCGTGCCCGCGCTCGAGGTGTACAACAAGTCCGACGCGCTGAGCGCTGATGAGCGCCGGCGTCTACTGGACCAGGATCCCTCCTCGCTGTGCGTGTCGGCGCTCAGCGGCGACGGCGTCGGCGAGCTCATCGAAACCGTCGCGTCGCGGCTTGCGCTCGACGTTCGCCGGATGACCTTGACCTTCGACCCCGACGACCCCGCGGATCGAGAGCGGATGGGGCGCGTCTACCGTCACACGCGCGTTCTTGCGCACGAAACGCGGGACGGACGCGTGTCGATCGTCGCCGACGTCCCCAGGCGTCTTGCCAGTCGCTTCGAGCGTCAATGATGCGTCCGCCACCGGCGAGAGGTAGACTTTCGGCGAGAGGTAGGCTTTACGAGATGCGCAAGCTCGTCGTCTCCAGCGCGATGCTCGCGTCCAGCGCGCTGTTTCTTGCCAGCGCGTGCGCGCCGGTCATCGTGCCGGCGCCGGTGGTCACGGCGCCGAAGTTCCCGGAATTCGTCGTGCCGGTGGTCCCCGCCGAGTTCTCGGGCACGGCAGCGGCCATCAACGAGAGTCGTGGCTGGGCATTCCTCCAGTCCGGCGACCTGAAGACCGCGGAGCACGAATTCATGGCCGCGCTGAGGAATGACCCCCGTTTCTTTCCCGCCGAGGTGTCGCTCGGCTACCTCGATCTCGCGCGGAAGGACGTGAAGTCCGCGCTTCCGCGCTTCGACACCGTGCTGGACCGGCGGCACGACGACGTGTCGGCGCTGTTCGGGCGCGGCCAGGCGCTGCTCGCGATGAGCCGCGACGCGGAGGCATTGACCGCGTTCGAATCCGTCCTCGCCGTCGATCCAGGTCAGACCGAGGTGCGCCGGCGCGTGGACGTGCTGAAGTTCCGCGTGCTCGAACAGGAAATTGCGCACGCGCGGCAGGCGGCGAAGGCGGGACACCCGGACGAGGCAGCGCAGGCGTACGAGGCCGCAATCGCCGGCCAGCCCGAGACCCCGTTTCTTTACCGCGAGCTTGCGGCCATCGAACGCGATCAGGGCAAGCTCGACGAAGCGATCGCGCACTACCGCAAGTCCGTGGCGCTCGATCCTGCCGACGCGCGGTCGCTCGCGCAGATCGGCGAGATTCTCGAGGACCGCGGCGACTTCGATGGCGCCGAGCGCGCGTACGCCGAGGCGCTCGAGATCGAGCCGGGAAACGGGCTGGAGGAGAAGCTGGAGCGTCTCCACAGCCGCGCGGCACTCGACAAGCTTCCGGCCGAATACCGGGCGATCGAAGAGGCCCCGCAGGTCACGCGAGCGGACCTCGCGGCGCTCATCGGCATCCGCCTCGGTCCGCTGCTGCAGCCCGCGACGACGACCGACGCCGCTCTCATCACCGACGCGCGAAACAGCTGGGCGCTCACGTGGATCATGGCGGTGACGCGTGCCGGCGTCATGGAGCCATTCGCGAATCACGCCTTCCAGCCACGGGCCGTGGTACGCCGTGCCGACCTCGCGCAGGCGTCGGCCCGCCTGTTGCGCCGCGTCGGCGCACTGCATCCTGCTGCCGCGAAGCGGTGGGAGTCGGCGCGCGTGCAGTTCAGCGACCTCGCGCCGGGCCATCTCGCGTACCCGGCGGCATCGGCGGTGGTTGCGGCGGCCGTCATGACGCCCGGTCCGGACAACAGCTTCCAGCCGTCACGGGCGGTTACAGGCGCCGAGGCCATCGCGGCCATCGCGAAGCTGGGGTCGCTTGCGGACCTCAAATGACGGCCCTGACGCCGGCGAACCAACTGACGTTCCTGCGGATGCT
Source organism: Vicinamibacterales bacterium (assembly GCA_035939575.1). GTDB lineage: Bacteria > Acidobacteriota > Vicinamibacteria > Vicinamibacterales > CAVVIG01 > DATKHR01. The sequence goes on from DASZFS010000433.1 coordinate 5,839, forward strand.
GCTGATCCCGGCGTTCGTCATCCTCGTTGTCTACGGACATTTCGGGTGGGCGCTCATCGTGTTCGCGACCGCGGGCGTGACCGACGCGCTTGATGGGGTCATCGCGCGGCGTTCGGGGCAGAAGACCAGCCTCGGCGCGTGGCTCGACCCGATGGCCGACAAGCTTCTGCTGGTCACGACCTTTGTCGTCCTCACGCTGCCCGACCTCGGGCTGGCGAACCGCCTGCCGGTCTGGCTGACGGTTCTCATCATCAGCCGAGACGTTGGCATCGTGCTCACCGTGGCCATCGTCAACCTGGCGATCGGCCCGCGGACGTTTCGCCCGTCGATGTTCGGAAAAGTGGCCACCGCCACGTATATCCTGACGGCGGTCGTAGCCATGCTCTTCAACTACCTGCGCTATCACTCCGTCATCGTGGATCTGTTCATCTACGCCTCGCTGACGATCACGCTGATCTCCGCGTTCCACTACATCTGGCACGCGGCGCGGATCATCGACGCGTCGGCGTCAAAGACGGCCTCGACATGAAGCGGATATCGGGCGCGCGGCTCGCGCTCGCGTGCGCTGGCGGCCTCGCCGTGGCCTTGCTGCAGGTGCCGGCGCGCAGCGTAGCGGCGCAGTCCCGGCCGATGCAGGCGGTCGTTGAGACCAGCGCCGGCGTGTTCACGATTGATCTCGCGCCGGACCTCGCGCCGAATCAGACGGCGCATTTCATGAAGCTGGCTGCCGAAGGGGCGTACGACGGAACCACCTTTCACCGCGTCGTCAAGTACGGGATGGTGCAGGGCGGCGACCCGCTGACAAAGGATGCGGGAAAGCGGGCGCAGTACGGGACGGGTGGGTTGAACGCCGTGAAGGCCGAAGCGCGCGCGCCGAAGATGACGCGAGGCTCGGTTGCGGCCGTCATGGTCCCCGGGAAGCCTGACAGCGCTGGCGCGCAGTTCTTCGTGGTCCTTGCGGATCAGCCCTCACTGGACAATCAGTACACCGTTTTCGGGCACGTCTCCGACGGCGTCGAAGTGCTACAGAAGATCTCGGAGACGCCTGTCGACGAGCGGGGGTTGACGACCGAGCGAGTCACGATCACGCACGTCGTCATCCGCGAGACGCCGCCAGAGCCGTTCGTCACCGAGACACCGGAGGCGCTGGGGACCTACCGGGCCGTACTTGATACGAGCACGGGGCCGGTGACCATCGAGTTCCTCGTCGACAAGGCGCCAGATACCGTCCGGCAGTTCATGCGCCTGGCCGCTGCCGGTGTGTTCAACGGGACGGCATTTCATCGCGTCGCGCCGGGATTCGTCATCCAGACCGGGGCCATGTCGAGCCGGGTGGCCCCGCTGACCGAGAAGCAGCAGAAGCTGGTGCGCAACCTGCCGCCGGAGTTCAACGACACGAAGCACGTCAAAGGGATCGTCTCCATGGCCCGTGGAGACGCCCCCGATAGCGCTACGACATCGTTCTTCATCTGTACCGGCACCTCGCCGGCGCTCGACGGCCAGTACACCGCGTTCGGGCGCGTCACGGACGGCATGACGGCGGTGGATGCGATCGAGGCCGCGCCCCGCGACGGGGAAACGCCACGCACGCGCATCGACCTGCGGGCCGTGCGGATTCAGAGGATTAGAGAGTGACGCTGACGTGACGGGCGCAGGCGCAGCGTCATCCGGGAATTCGCGTGACGCGGACCGCCACCCCCACGAGGTATTCGACCTGGATGCGATCACCCGGCTCGAGGTTGTTGCCGATCACGGCTTCGGGGCCGATGCGTGCCACGGTGATCTGGCCGTCCGGATCCTCGACGTCGGTGAAGAACACGTCCCACGAGACCTGTCCGTGGATGCTCACGGGTTGGACCTTCTTGAGAATGCCGTCGCGCGTGCCTTTCAGCATTTGTTTCGCCGTCGCCGCCGTCAGGCGGACCGCTGCCCCCAGCACAGGATGCGCTGGAAGGGAAAGAAAAACGGGCTCGCTTGCTCGAGGCGCTCGAGCAGCCGCTGCCGGTAGTCCTGAACGAACACCTCGAAGAGCGCGGCGGGCAGGTGGCGGGCGTACTCCGTGAGGAGGGTGCCCTTCATCCACTCGACCACCGCCTCGGGTCCGGCCAAGACATGAGGATAGACGATCAGCCGCACTTTCGGATCGTCGAAGCCGCGCCGGTAGAGCGCCTTGGCGTACTCGGCTGGAGCCAGGACCGGTTGCGGCCGGCGCCAGCCGTTGAAGGCGGTCCGATACGGCTCGACAGTCGTCAGCTCTGCCGCGACGACGTGGGAGATGTCGTTGTGGCTGGCCGGCACCTGAAACGCCAGCTGACCCCGCGGGGCGAGGGCGTGCGTCAGGCGATCCAGCAGAGCCTCGTGGTCGACGACCCAGTGGAACGCGGCGTTTGAAAAGATGAGGTCGAACGCTCCCCGCGCGCCGGGAAAGTCTTCGATCGTATCGACGTCAAACCGCAAGCCCGGCGGCAGCGCCTGACCCTGTTGACCCTCCAGCATCTGGGCGGAGCGGTCGATGCCGATCGTTTCCCGAGCGCCGAGGCGTTCGTGCAGCAGTCGCGTCAGGCGCCCCGTTCCGCAACCCAAATCGACCACGCGCATCGCTGTCGAGGGGCGGACGGTGTCGAGCAGGTCGAAGAACGGTTGCTCACGCTCGCGCTGAAACTTGTCGTACTGCGCGGGGTTCCAGGGGTCGGTCATCGATCATCATCACCAGGGAACGGCAGACGCTCCGGATCCGTGCTGGCTTCCGTGCAAAGGTTGTGCACGCTCACGCCCAGTAGTCGGACGGGCCGGGTCCCAGCTGCGGTCTTATCGAGGAGCCGCACGGCGCGTCCCGCGATCTCGTTCGCGTCGCGGGTCGGCGGCGCCGTGTGGCTGCGGGTAACGGTCGTGAAGTCGCTGTAACGTACCTTGATGGTCACCGTTCGAGCGAGGAGCTGGCGGTGCACCAGCCAGCCAATCGCCTGCGACGCCATCTCGGAGATCTCCAGGCGGATCTCGTTCGCGTCAACGAGATCCTGGGGATACGTATTCTCGGTTCCAGCGGACTTGGCCTCGCGATTGGGCACTACGGGCCGTTCGTCAACGCCCTGCGCGAGTTGCTTCAGCCAGTCAGCGAGGCTGCCGACCGTGTCGCGAAGGATCTGGGGATCGGCGGCCCTCACATCCACGAGTTTGTCGATGCCACGCCCGCGCAGCTTGCTCGCCGTGACCGGCCCGACGCCCCAGAGCGCATCAACGCTCAGCTGCTGCAGGAACGGCTCGACCCGGTCGGGACTGATGACGGTGAGACCGTCCGGTTTCTTCCAACCCGAGGCGATCTTCGCCAGGAATTTGTTCGGTGCAACCCCCGCCGACGCGGTGAGCCCCGTCTCGGTGTGGATGCGCTCCTTCAACCGTCTGGCGACGGTCGTACCGAAGACTTCGCCCCAGGCATTCTCGGTCACGTCCAGATACGCCTCGTCTAGGGAGAGCGGCTCGACGAGCGGCGTGACCTCGCGAAAGATGGTGAAGACCGCGTTCGACGCCGCTTTGTATCGGCCGAAGTCAGGGCGGACGATGACGAGCGACGGACAGAGGCGGACCGCTCGAGCCATCGGCATGGCCGAGCGGACGCCGAACGCGCGCGCCTCGTAGCTCGCGGCCGCCACGACGCCGCGGCTCGTTGGCTGTCCGCCGACGGCGACCGGCTGTCCCCGCAGCGCGGGGTTGTCGCGCTGCTCGACCGACGCGTAGAACGCGTCCATGTCGACGTGCAGAATCCTCCGAATCATGAACGCAGGTGTCAGAGTTCACAGGGTTCGGATCGATTGCAGACCGACCCTGGACGATTGTACGCTATGGGATCGCCCATGCCTCAATTCATCTACACCATGAAAGGCCTCGGGAAGGTCCATCCTCCCGACGCCCGCGTTCTCGAAGACATCTGGCTGTCGTTCTACTTCGGCGCGAAGATCGGCGTGCTCGGCCTGAACGGCGCCGGCAAGAGCTCTCTCCTGAAGATCATGTCGGGTGAGGACACGAGCTTCATCGGCGAAGCATTTCCTGGCGAAGGGATCACGGTCGGGTTCCTGCACCAGGAGCCCCGGCTCGACGCGGCCAAGACCGTGTTCGGCAACGTCGAAGAGGGCGTTGCCCCGATCAAGGCGCTGCTGACGCGCTACGACGCCGTCAACGCGAAGCTCGGTGAGGAGCTCTCGCCCGACGAGATGGATAAAGTCCTCGAGGAACAAGGCAGGCTGCAGGACAAGATCGAGGCAGCCAATGCCTGGGATCTAGACTCGCGGCTGGAACTCGCGATGGATGCCCTGCGGTTGCCGCCGCCGGACGCGAACGTCACGACGCTCTCCGGCGGCGAGCGCCGGCGCGTGGCGCTCTGCCGGCTGCTCCTGCAATCACCTGACCTGTTGCTCCTCGATGAGCCGACCAATCATCTCGACGCCGAATCGGTCGCCTGGCTCGAGCGGTTTCTCAAGGACTACGCCGGCACCGTTGTCGCCGTCACCCACGATCGCTATTTTCTCGACAATGTCGCCGGCTGGATCCTCGAGCTCGACCGCGGGCGCGGCATCCCCTGGGAAGGCAACTACTCGTCGTGGCTCGAGCAGAAACAGAACCGGCTGGCGCAGGAAGAGAAAGCGGAGACGCGTCGCCAGCGGACGCTCGAGCGCGAGCTGGAATGGATCCGCATGTCGCCGCGCGCGCGACAGGCCAAGGGCAAGGCGCGTCTGAACGCCTACGAAGACCTGCTCAGACAGGACACCGCGCAGAAGATCGAGACCGCTGAGATCTACATCGCTCCGGGCCCGCGCCTCGGCGACCTCGTCGTGGAGGCACGCGGACTGAACAAGGGCTACGCCGGCAATCTGTTGATCGAGAGCCTCGATTTCACCCTCCCGCGCGGCGGCATCGTCGGCGTCATCGGACCGAACGGCGCGGGCAAGACGACGCTGTTTCGCATGATCACCGGGGTCGAGGCGCCTGACGCGGGGACGCTGAAGATCGGGGAGACGGTGCAGATCGGATATGTGGATCAGAGCCGTGACGCACTCGACGACCGCAAGAGCGTGTGGGAGGAAATCTCCGGCGGAAACGACGAGATCGAGCTCGGCAAGAAGAAGGTCGTGTCGCGCGCTTACGTCTCGTGGTTCAATTTCAAGGGCGGGGCGCAGCAGCGCAAGGTCGGGACGCTGTCAGGCGGCGAGCGCAATCGCGTTCACCTGGCCAAGCTGCTGAAGAAGGGGAGCAACCTGCTGCTGCTCGACGAGCCGACCAATGACCTGGACGTCGACACCCTTCGCGCGCTTGAGGAAGCGCTGCTGAACTTTGCGGGCTGCGCGGTCGTCATCAGCCACGACCGGTGGTTTCTGGATCGCATTGCGACGCACATGCTCGCCTTCGAAGGGGACAGCCAGGTCGTGTGGTTCGAGGGCAACTATCAGGACTATGAGGCCGATCGCAAACGCCGGCTGGGCGCGGAAGCCGATCAACCGCATAGAATCAAGTATCGGAAGTTGACGCGCTAGGCGGTTGCTGGTGGCCATACGCGTCTCATGAACCGGCTCTCCAGCCAATTTCTGAGTCAGCAACCCGGAATCAGTGCCATGTGTAGAAACATCAAGACGTTGTTCAATTTCGATCCGCCGGCGACCGAGGAGGAGATCCGCGCGGCCTCGGTCCAGTTTGTCCGTAAGCTGAGCGGGTTCACCAAGCCGTCCAAGGCCAACGAAGCCGCATTCGATCGCGCGGTGGACGATGTGGCGGCGATCGCGCGGACGCTCATCGATTCGCTGTCGACGAGCGCGGCTCCGAGGAACCGGGAGGAAGTGGCCGCGCGCGCCCGCGAACGGTCGGTCGAGCGATTCGGCGCGCGCTAGAGAGACTTTGAGCAGGCAGGGCTGAAGACTCATGGTCGCGTGCAGTTGCCTAGGCCCTCTATTTCTGGCGACCGTGTACTCCTGTGAATATTGATTTTGGGGCGAGGCAACTGCACGCGGCCATGAGTGTGTGCCGTGAAAGGTGAATCAGTGCAGCCGGTGCAAGTCCGGTCCAAGGAGGTGTCGGTACACCTTGGTAGCGACTCAGGCGATGGTAAGGGTGACCGAGCCGTCGAAGCCCTGGG
>DASZFS010000434.1:0-14800 GCA_035939575.1 Vicinamibacterales bacterium
TTCCACTTTCGCGCGAACAGCGCCGCGTTGTTGTCGTCATCCGCGGTCCGACCTTCCGAGATCTGCCCGTAGTGATAGATGTATGCGCTCGTGCAGCAGACGACCTTGCGTCCCCGCTGGCGCGCGGCCATGCACAGGTCGACGTCCTCGTATCCATTGACGTACGCCTCGTCGAACCTCCCGCACTCCGAGAAGAGCTCGCGCCCGATGAGCAGGCAGGCGCCATTCACAGCCTGGTACTCGCGCTCGTGATTGACCTGCGGCAGGGACGCGTCGAGGTGCGGATACAGATGCTCCGGGGCGCCCGAGCGCGCGAATACGATCCCGGTGTGGTAGATGACGCTCGTATAGGGAAAGAGCTGCTTGATCCCGACGATGCCAACCGATGGATTGGACCTGATGACCCGCAGCATCTCCGACAGCCAGCCCTGCTGCACCAGCGTGTCGTTGTTGAGAAACAGAACGTATCGGCCCTGGCCGAGTCCGGCGCCGATGTTGTTCGCCTTCGCGAAACCGAGATTCCGAGCGTTGCGGTGGTATCGAAGCGGCCGTGGGAATGCGGCCGCTCCGAACCAGTCTGCGGTTCCGTCGGACGAGCCGTTGTCCACGACGATGACTTCGTAGGCGATCGAGTCGCCGGTGTGTCTCCAGATCCGATCGAGACATTGCCGCGTGAACACGAGCTTGTCGAGCACGGGGATCACGATCGAGACGTCCACGGGCGGGCGGCTCACCGTTTCACCGCCGCTGCCGCCGCCAGTACGCGATCCATGTAGTCGCGGACCGCCTGCTTCGGCGAAGGGCCGAAGGGAGGCCGCAATGCCGGGATCGCCGACTTGGGGTTGAGCTCGGGATGAAAATAGCGATCCTCGACGAACCCGCGGTCCTCCAGATATTCGACGAGCCGCAGGAGGTCTTCCGGCCGGTCGGCGCGCTTTCGGGTGTACGACTCGTGGTGGACGAGGCGCGCGTGAGGTGTGTAGACCACGCGATAGCCGGACCGCCACGCTTCCATGCAGAGGACGATGTCGCTGAATGAGAGATGAAAACGCTCGTCGTACCCGCCGAGCCGGTCGAACACTTCCCGCCGCATCATCTGGCACGCGCCGGTAACGGCGAGATAGTTCCTGTAGCAATCGGTCGATCCGAACAGGCCCGAGTCGCCCTCATGCGCGCGGCAGAACATGTGCCCCACGAAGCCGATGCCGAACGCGACGCCGGCGTGCTGAATCGTCCCGTCGGGATAGAGGAGCTTCGCGCCGACGACGCCGATATCCGGGCGCTGAACCCACCGGACGAGCTCGTCGAGCCAGTCGGCATCGATCACCTCGATGTCGTTGTTGAGGAACAGCAGGAGGTCCCCGCTCGCTGCGGCAGCGCCCGCGTTGCAGGCCGCCGAGAAGTTGAAAGGCCGGTCGAACGGCACGATGACCCCGCGCCCGCCGTCCTCGATCGATTGATACAGCGACAGCACGTCGGGGTCCACGCTGCCATTGTCGACGATGACGAGCTGCCGGTGCTCGTAGGCGGTGCGCTCGAGCAGGCCGTCGACGCACTTCGTGAACACCGCCGCTGCGTCCCGGTTCGGGATGACGATCGACACGGTCGGGTGACCGCGCACCGGCCACACGATCCGACGGCCTCGGCCGCCGGCTTCCGAGACGGCCGCGGTCAGCCCAAGCTGATCGCAGTGATCCCTGACCGCGGCTCCCGGCCGCGATCGACCGGGCGGCGCCGCGGGGTCTTCTACGTTGTCGTCTACCTTGTCGTCTCTATGATACAGACACTGGGCCATCCGCCCGATGTGCCGCGCCGCGCGCGACACGCGCAGCATGAGGTCCCACTCTTCCTCTCCGTCGAACCCGTTTCGGAAGCCGCCGGCGGTGGTCGCCACTCGGCGTCGGACCATGGCGAGCCGGCCGACGTAGTTGCGCGCCAGCAGGAGGTCCGGGGACCAGTCGGGTTTGAACTGCGGATCACGCCGGCGCGACCCGATGCGGGCAATGCGATCTTCGTCGGAGTAGAGCAGGTCGCACTCCGGCATGCGCTCGAGTGCGGCGACCATCTCGTAGAGCGCCGACGGGGACAGCGTGTCGCGGGGATCCAGGAGCGCGGCGAACTCTCCGCGCGCGTCCCGCCATGCCGCGTTCAACGCATCGGCCCGTGTGCCGCCGCCGGGGAAGCGGAGGACGCGGACGCGCGCGTCGCTGGTCAGGCGGTCGTCACTCTTCCCGGCGCGATCGATCACAGCGTCGGGGCCGATCAGGATCCATTCCCACTTGGGATTGGTCTGACCCATGACGCTGTCGACCGTTCGCCGGCTCGGCCAGTCGCCGGGGCCGGCGACGACCGTGATGAGGCTCGAGAGCGTGGAGAAGCCATTCGATCGCTGGCGCTGTGTCTGCCGGGCGCGGCGTCCGGGCGCGTGCGCGCGCGCCCAGATCCTGTAGAGACCGTCACCCTTCGGCAGGACCCGGTACCACAATCCCAGAGCACCCCAGTTCCCGATCGTTGAGCGGATTGCGGAGATGATTCTTCTCGGCGACGTCACGGGTATCCGATGACCTGCACGCACTCGTCGCGCAGCGAATCGAGCAGCGCCTTGGCGGTCTCGTACCGCGCCGCCGCCGGCGGAACAGAGTACCGGTATCCCAGATTGGCGAGGACGCGAAGCGCGTCTGCCGCGGCTCTCGTCCCGTGCAGCTCGACTATGAGGTGGGGCCGGGCCTGTTCGAGCGTCGTCGACATGCCGGCGAGCGCGCTTGCTTCGGCGCCTTCGACGTCAAGCTTGATGACATCCGGCTGCCGCAGCCCCAACGCGGCAATCAGGCTGTCCAGTCGGTCGGCATCGACGCCGATGCGGTGGCCCGGTTTGGCTGCGCTAGTTGAGTCCGCGCCTACGCCAACCTGGCTGCTCCCGTAGTTCAGGCTGAAGCTGACGGTGGTCGAGCGATCCGACAGGGCAACAGGGAGAATGGTGACGTGATTCACCCGGAGCGAACCGAGGTTGGCCCGAAGAAAATAGACGCAGACGGGATTCGGCTCAATGGCGTACACCAGGCCGTCGGCACCGACACGGTTCGCGAACCACGCGGAGAACACCCCCACGTTGGCGCCGATGTCGTAAACGGTTGCGCCACGGCGAACGATCTTGCGGAGCTCGCTGAAGACAGGCCGTTCGTGGGTGCCGAGAAGCCGCGCGTCCCACGCGGTCGGTGTCCACAGGCGCGCGCCCTCTGCCTTCGCCAACTCCGGGGTGAGCCCCGACGGCCCGGGGACGTTGAAGCTCGATTCGGTCCGGCCGCGCTCCTGCTCTTCAGATCGCCATCTGGCGTGCAGGACATAGCGCCCGGGCGCCTCGAGATACAGACGAACGGATCCGTCGGGCTCAGATTGGAGGGCGTGCAGGTAGAACACCCCCTCGTGCTGCAGGAAGTACTCGACGGCCGCGACGCGCCCGCCTCGTACGGCGAACCGACACTCGCGCCCCAGAAGGGGAGAGGAGTCTCGGGGATCAATCTGTTCGATGGTCACCATGGCGTTGGCAGCGCCAGGCGATCGAGTCGCAAGGCGCGGCGCGGGCGGAAGCTACCGCGACCAGACTTGAAGGTGCCGATCCCCAAGGTTCGTGCGCTTTCGATAGTCCTCGCGGCTGAGGTACTTCTCGAGATAGCAGTACAGCACGATGAACAGATACCGCGATCCCATCTCCTTGATCTTGAACTTGGAGACACCGGTCGCTCTGTTGAACCAGGCCGTCGGCACGATGGCATAGGAGTAGCCCCGAACGATCGCCTTGAGCGGCAGTTCGACCGTCAGGTTGAAGTGATAGGCGAGCAGCGGCTGCACGCCCGCGACCACCGATCGGCGGTACATCTTGAACGCATTGGTGACGTCGTTGTATCGGATCCAGAACAGGATGCGGATCAGGTAGTTCGCGAGGCGATTCAGGAGGAGCTTCGGCCACGGATAGCCCCTGACCTCGGCGCCGCGGACGAACCTCGACCCGAACACGCACTCGTATCCTTCCTGCAGCTTGCGGTGGAATATGACGAGATCGCCGGGCGCATCCGAGCCGTCCGCCATGACGATTGCCACGGCCTCTCCCCGAAATGCCGCCAGCCCCGCGCGAACGGCGTACCCGAAACCGTTCGGCGCTTGGTTGTTCATGTACCGAAGCGTCGGGATCTCCTCCCCGAGCGCCTTCAGCACCGCTTCCGTCTGGTCGCTGCTGTTGTCGTTGATGACGAGGATTTCGTGCAGGATGCCGCTCGACGCCAGCGCTTGATGAATGTGACGAACGGTCGTCCCGACATGCCCTTCCTCATTGTGGGCCGGAATCACAACCGACAGCATTCCGGGTATGCCGTCGGCTTCCCACTCGGCCAGCGACCGGACTTCGAGCATCAGGCGCTTCCCGCGCGCGTCAACCGCGCGCTCATCTCGTCGTAGATCTCCTCGACGAGCCCGTCGAGGGAGCAGGTCAGTGTCCACCCGGGATAGTGCGTCTGAAACTTCCGGAGGTCGGTGACCCACCAGACGTGATCGCCCGACCGGTTGGCGTCGCTGTACGACCACTGCATCGGACGACCCTGCAGCCGCTCGATCAGCGCAATCGCTTCCAGCATCGAGCAGTTCGATGCGGGGCCCCCGCCGATGTTGTAGACCTCGCCCGCCCGCGGCGCCTGCCAGAAGTGCCAGAACGCGCTGATGAGGTCGCGCGAATGGATGTTGTCGCGCACTTGCTTGCCCTTGTATCCGAACACGGTATACGGCCGGTTCGAGACCGCGCACCGGACGAGATACGACAGAAAGCCGTGGAGCTCCGCGCCCGAGTGCCCGGGTCCGGTCAGGCAGCCGCCGCGAAAGCAGGCGGTCTTCATCCCGAAGTACCGTCCATATTCCTGCACGAGCAGATCGGCCGCCGCCTTCGAGACGCCGAACAGGCTGTGCATCGAGGCATCGATGGGCATCCCCTCGTCGACGCCGTGGCGGCTGTACGGATGGGAGTCGTCGACCGACCAGCGGTGCTCCAGCTCCACGAGCGGGAGCCGATTGGGCGTGTCGCCGTACACCTTGTTCGTGCTCGTGAAGATGAAGGGCGCGTCGGGGCAGTGGGCCCGCGCCGCCTCGAGAACGACCAGCGTGCCGTTGGCGTTCGTCGTGAAATCGGTCATGGGCTCGCGCGCGGCCCAATCGTGCGACGGCTGCGCCGCGGCGTGGATCACGAGCGAAACCGACCGGCCGTAGCGGGCGAATGCCGCGTCGATTGCCCGTTCGTCGCGGATGTCGGCGTCGATGTGACGGTAGCCGCGCACCTGGCGCTCGAGCCGCGCCCGGCGCCACGCCGTGCTGCCATCGTCGCCGAAGAAATATCGGCGCATGTCGTTGTCGATGCCGACGACGTCGAGACCCTGTCCGGCGAAGAACACGACGGCTTCGGCACCGATGAGTCCCGACGCCCCGGTGACGACAGCGACGGACATGGCTACGGGGCCGCGGGCTGGCCGAGAACCGGCTTCAACATGTCGCCACACTCGCGCATCCACGCGAAAATGTCGTCCAGCAACACCGCGAGCCCGCGGCGCGGCGCCCAGCCCGTGGCGGCAGTCACACGCGCGTTGTCCGTCACGTAGTAGGGCACGTCGGCGGGTGCCGTCTCGGCCAGCCGGCCCGGCGTCAGGCCGCGCCCGGCGCGCTCCGCGCACATCCGCGTCAGCTCGCGCAGCGACACGCTCCGTTCGCGCCCGCCTCCGACGTTGAACACGCCGCCATCATAGCGCGAGGGATCGGCAACCTGCAGCCGAATCAGGTCGCACAGGTCGGCCACGTGCAGCACGTCGCGGACCTGGAGACCCTCGCCGCCGAACCCGGTGTAGTCGAGGCGTCCACCCAACAAGTGCCGCGCCGCCCAGAAGACGACGAACCCCTGCTCGACTCTGCCCATCTGCCAGGGTCCGGCGATGACGCCGCATCGGTTGACGATCGTTCGCAGGCCGTACAACGCGCGGTACTCTTCAATCAACAACTCGGATGCGAGCTTGGTGGCGCCGTACAGCGTCCGCTGCCCGGTCAGCGGAAAGTCGGTCGTCACGCCGTCGGCCGACCAGCCGGTCCCCGACGCGGACGGCGGCAGCTCGAAGCGTTCCGCATGACGCTCCAGCGGCAGCGCGCGAAGCGCCGCGATCGGATAGACACGGCTCGTCGAGAGGAAGATCACGTCAGCGCGGTGCTTCCGCGCTGCTTCCAGACAATGAATGGTCCCCTGCAGATTGGTCTCGACGACGTAGACCGGGCTGCCGTCATAGCCTGCATGAACGGACGGCTCCGCGGAGCACTCCAGCACCAGGTCGACCGGTCCCACGCCGGCCACATCGCCGGCGCTGCGCACGTCTCCGTGCACGAAGTCGACGCCGGCGTCAGCGAGCCGCGACAGCGTAAGCTCGCTCCCGCGGCGCCGCAGGTTGTCGAACGCGCACACTTCGACGTCGGGCCGTTCGCGCCTCAGCATGAGCGCGAGGCTCGAGCCGACGAACCCGGCGCCTCCGGTCACGAGCACTTTCATGTGATGACGGCGTCCACGGCGGTGACGGGCATGATATCCGACACCAATCGGAATGAGCTATTCTTGTCCACTGTTTCAACACTCGACCCGCTCATGACGCGTCCGGAAACCGCGACCGGGCTGCCCGTCCCGCGCCGTTCCGATCTGTGGCGGGCGATCGCTCTTGGCCTCTTCAGCTGCCTTGTCTATCTCGCGATGCCACAGCCCGCGCATCCCAACGCGGGCGATAACTTGTGGTACGTCCCGACCGCCATGAGCCTTGTCCATCATGGCGACCTCGATCTCTCCGAGTTTGCGGGTGAGTTGCGGGCGAGCGACCCGGCGGACGTCTGGATCGACTGTCTCGATGCCGATCCGCGTTTGCTCAAGCTGGCCGGCCGGCCGGCTGGACGCGGTTGGGTCAGCCACTACCCGATCGGTCCGGCGCTCTTCTCTGTGCCCGTCGTTGTCGTGAGCGACTGGGCTCTGGGCCGTCCGCGAACGCCATTGGCCCGGGCCCGGCAGCTTGCGATCGTTGCGGCGGCGACCAGCGCGGCGCTTGCCGTCGCCCTGATGTTCTGTCTGATCGCGCGGCTGGTTGAGGAACGATGGCTCCTCTGGACCGTGACGCTGTTCTACGCGTTCGCTTCACCACACTTCAGCACTCACCACTCGGAGCTCTGGTCCCACAACGTGCTCCAGGTTTTCATGTTGATGGCGCTGCTGTTCCTCGTAGCCGCCCGCGGGCGCGTCGCGTGGCTGGGCGCGCTCCCGTTGGCGGGCGCTTTCCTGACGCGGCCGGATGCGATGTTGTTCGTGCTCGCTTACGCGGCGGTCGTGTTGACGATGCCCGGACAACGGTTGGCGTTCTTATCCGTGTTGGGTCTCGCGTTGGGCGGATTCATGCTCTGGTCACATTCGTTGTTCGGGACCTACCTTCCTCCCTACTACCACACGCTCCAGACAACCGGGCTCACGCTCCACCCGAGCGCCTTGCTGGGCACGCTCGTCAGCCCAAACCGCGGCGTGTTCGTCTTCACCCCGGTTCTCGTCCTCTGCGTTCCCGGCGCGCTCGTGGCCGTGTCCCATCGCAAGAGCCTTCATCCAATCTACGCGCTGTCCGCGGTCGTCACGGTGGCGTATTGGATCATGTTCGGCACCCTTCCATGGTGGGGAGGCGGCTTCTCGGTAGGCCCGCGATACTTCACGCTGGTACTCCCGCTCATGACGGTGTTGCTCGTCCCTGGTCTCCGGTGGGTGGCGGGGCTCCGCGGCTGGGCGAGACCGGTCGTCCGGGGACTTGTTGCCGGCGCCATGGTGTGGAGCCTGTTCGTCCAGGTGCGAATCTGCGTGTCGTCCGGACCGCACGAGTGGAACTACGAACCGAATGTCGATGTGCATCCCGAGCAGCTCTGGAACTGGTCTGACCTCCAGATCCTCCGGCGTCCACGCGCCCAGCCCCTACCGGATCTTCCGCGCGTGGCGAACTGCAGCACGACCGGGAACTAGGGCCTGAAGACTCATGGTCGCGTGCAGGGCCTGAAGACTCATGGCCGCGTGCAGTTGCCTCGCCCCAAGAATCAAGGTTCTCAAGTGTTGGAAAGGGTCGTCAGAAATCGAGGGCGTAGGCAACTGCACGCGACCATGAGTCTTCAAGCCCACTCTCGCCGCTCTTGGGCAACTGCACTCGAGGCCGCCTTGACGACGCGTGTTCAAGCCCCTAGAATCGAGTCGCCGAGCACGTTCGAACACTCCGTGGCACAAGCCTCCTTCTCACCACATTTATCCAAACCGTCCTTGCGCTATGGGCTCGACGCACCGGGAGGGCAGGGGCCGTTCAGATACTCCCCCGGCCAGGAAATCGCGATCCGGGGATGGGCGTTCCTCGCGCCACAGACGGACCGGTTGCCTCCTCTGGCCGTCGACGTCGTCGGGCTGCAGACCGGGAGCCATACGTCGCTGAACGTTCGAAGGCTCGAGCGACCGGACGTCGCGCGTCACTTTGGCTTCGATTCGCTCACGGCGGCCGGCTTCGAGTGCTGGATCCGACTCGACCACCGCTTTCAAGGCCAATGCTCCGTGCGTGTGAGCCAGAAGGACGGCGCCGGGACGACTCATTCCGCCGACCTGTTCTCGTTCACGGTCGCCCCGGCCATCTACGAGACGCACGTCCGCCGCGAGCTGGCGGCTCGGTTCCTCGCGGGCTCGGGCCTGGAGATCGGCGCACTTCAGCGGCAGTTGGAAGTGCCGGAACACTGCGCGGTCACCTACGTCGATCGGATGTCGCTGTCGGAGCTACTGGTGCACTACCCTGAGCTGCGCGGCCAGCCCATCCAGGCACCGGATCTGATCGAGGACGGCGAGACGCTGGCCACCATCGGAGCTGGCTCCCAGGATTTCGTCGTGGCGAATCACTTCCTCGAGCATTGCGAGAACCCCATTCAGACGATTCTCAACATGACGCGCGTCCTGAAAGAGGACGGCATCCTCTACATGGCCGTGCCTGACAAGCGATTCACCTTCGACGTCGACCGCCCTGTCACCCGGTACTCCGTTCTGGCCGAGACCTTCGAGACCGGGCGTCGCCCTGACCGCGAGGCCCTGTACAGCGAGTGGGCGGCGCTCGTGAATCATGTCGCGCCTGCCGAAGTCGCGTCGGCGGCAGAGAACCTGGTGCGATCGCGCTACAGTATCCACTTCAACGTCTGGACGCTCCAGGATCTCCTCGAGTTCCTCGGCGCCTGCAGGCTCGAGTTCGACTTGCCGTTCGTGCTGGAGTGGGTGGTGAGCTCTGAAAACGAAGTGATCGTGATTCTCTCGAAGCGGTCGAACGCTCCAAGCCTCGATACCTGACGCGCCGCGGCGCGCCACCTGACCGCCATGTTTGACATCGAACGGCGACTCGCCTTCAGCTATCCATCCCGGGAACTGGCCGTCGTTGGCTGGTGTTGCTTCGATGACCTGACGCCGGTCGACGAGCTCTACGCAACCCACGCCGGCTCGCGCGTCCCGTGCTTCACGGGTGTGCGGAGGCCGGACATCGCGCGCAGTCTCGATGCCGCCGCGCTGATGCAGTCCGGGTTCCTCTGCAGGCTTCCCGTATCCGGCTCATCGAAGGTCACGCTCGTGGCGCCCCGTGCAGGTGTGGATTGCGTCATCGGAGAATTTGCGGTGGCATGGCAGAAGGCCGAGCGCTTTCCCGAAGATCAGCGCGACGCCTACTCGATGTGGCTTCGCCGGCACGAAGCGGCGCTGCATTGGGCGGCTGCCGACGTCGAGGCGCGGCTCGGATCGTTGGCGTCGACCCCGGTGGTGTCCGTGCTGCTGCCGACCTACAACACCAACCTTTACCATCTCCATCGCTGCATCGAGTCGGTGGCCACCCAGCGCTACCCGCATTGGGAGCTCTGCATCACCGACGATGGGTCGACCGATTCGCGGGTTGCCCGGTACCTCAAAGACCGGGCATCCGCGGATCCCCGCATCCGCCTGTCGTTTGCCGCGGAGTGCCGGGGGATTTCCGCCGCGTCGAACATCTCGCTGGCGGGAAGCGTCGGCGAGTTCGTCGTGCTCCTGGACCACGATGACGAGCTGCACCCGGCCGCGCTGCTCGAGGTCGCGCGTTGCCTGAACGACCATCCCGACTCGGACCTCATTTACTCCGACGAAGACAAGATCGACCAGCTCGGCGTGCGAAGCGGGCCGGCGTTCAAGCCGGAGTTCGACGACGACCTGCTGTGCGGATTCGACTACATCGGTCATCTTGTCGCGATCCGCACGGCGCTCGCCCGCGAGGTCGGCGGCTTCCGCAGCGATACGGATGGCGCTCAAGATTGGGATCTGCTGCTTCGGGTCACGTCGGCGTCGGATCGGCGGCGGATTCAGCACATTCCAAAACCGCTCTATCACTGGCGGAAGCACGAGGAGTCGACCGCATACAGCCTGGACGCCAAGCCGTACGCGGTGCGCGCGTGGGATATTGTGTTGCGGCGTCACCTCGCGTCGGCCCGGTTCTGCAGCGTCAGGGAGGGCCTGTTTCGCGGCTCGATGAGGGTGGCACGGGCCGTGCCGCCCGAGACCCGCGTGTCGGTGGTGTACCGGGCGGGCGATGGATTGCATCAGCGCGGCGCCCTCGCCCGCAGCAGGGTTCCTCGCCGGACGACGTTCTTCGAGGTCGCCGGCGCGGACATCCGGTGTGCCGACCATTCCAATGGCACATGCCCATCCGGTGTTCACTCCGGGGGCCCCTGCCCCCCGGAGGCTGAGTCGGACGTGATGGTGGTGATCAACGGCGCGCTAGAAAGCGTGAATCATCACTTCATCGAGGAGCTGGCCGCCCAGGCGGGGAGGGACGACTGCGGCGTCGTAGGCGGTACGGTCCTCCGCCCCGATCGAACCGTCCTGACGGCCGGGCTGGTCAGCCTCCACGACGGCACCGCGCTGAATCCGTTCGACGGAATGGCCGTCCAGGATCTCGGTTACATGGGACTTGCCAAGGTCGTTCGCAGTGTCGCGTCGATCGGCCCGCAGGTCTTCGCGTTCCGGACGTCTCGCCTCCGCGATCTCGGCGCGGCGGGTTGTGTTGACGAACACTCGTTGGGTGACCTGTGTGCCGCCTTGATTCGGCACGCCCATGCCGGCGGCCTCAAGGTCCTCCATACGCCCTACGCCATCGCCACGATGCACGGGTCCGCGGAGTCGTTCGCGCCGCCAAGGGGCGACGCGCCGCCAGGATCGCTGATGCTGAACCGGAACCTCGAAGGGTTTCCGACCGTCGCGAGTGTCTTGAAGCGCGGAATCAACTGATGACGCACGCGCGGGTCGCCCAACCCTTGCCGGTCTCGATCGTGATTCCCGCGTTCGGGGCCGCCACCCAGTTGCGCGCCTGCCTGGAGAGCCTCGCCCGCCACGGTCCCCCGGGTTGCGACGTGCTGGTCGCCGACGACGCAACGCCCGACGAGAGCGTCGCCGACGTCGTCAAGTCGTTCGACGCACGCCTCCGGCTGACCTACGTCCGTCGCCCGCAGAATCTCGGCTTTGTCGCAAACTGCAACGACGCCGTCCGGGCGCTCATCCCGACCGGCAACGACGTGCTGCTGCTGAACTCGGATACCGAGGTGACCGAGGGATGTCTCGAGGAGATGTGGCAGGTTCTGCACCTTCACGAGAAGCACGCGGCCGTCTCGCCGCGCAGTAACAACGCGACGATTTTTTCAGTCCCCGTCTCGGGCGCGCTGCCCGCGGAGGAGTCCTATCGGATATGGGAACGCATTCGCAGCCTGCTGCCGCGGTATCAGGTCATGCCGACCGCCGTTGGCTTCTGCATGCTCATCAAGAATATTGTCCTCCGGCAGTTCGGTCTGTTCGATCTGGTCTACAGCCCCGGCTATAACGAAGAGAACGACTTCATCTGCAGGATCAATCGCCACGGATACTCCGCCGTTGCCGCCCATCACGCGTTCGTGTTCCATCACGAATCGTCATCCTTCGGCAGCCGGCGTCAGGCGCTGGAGCTGCGAAACCGCGAGCTGCTGGGGCAACGCTACCCGGAATACGGTCGCAAGGTGGCCGAACACATCCGCTACGGAGTTGACCCGATCGATCACTTCGCTGTTCTCTGGAGAGAGCACCGTCCGACCATTCTGTTCGACCTCTTTCATCTGCCGGCGAAGCATTCGGGCACGTCGGAGATTGCCCTGAACCTCCTGCTTCATGTCTTTCCGCTCCTCGAGCCCGACTTCGATCTCAGCTTGGGGATATCGGAGGAGGCCAGGAATTTTTTTGCGCCTGAGCTGACGGGCTATCGCGTCTACGACGGCGTCCGCCAGGCCGACGCCCGATTCGATCTGGTCTTCAAACCGTCACAGATTTTCACGTGGCGCGAGCTGCACCGCATGGTCAAGCTTGGCGGGCGCCTGGCCTTCACGCATCTCGACATCATCGCGGTTCGATGCGGCTATCTGAGCGCCCCGAACACGCAGGCCATTTTCCGGACCGCGGCCGAGCTCGCCGATCGGGTCATGACGATCAGCGAGTTCTCGAGGAGCGACTTTTCCGCGTTCTACGACCGCCCGGCGCCGTTCGACGTCATCCACCTGGCGACGCACGAGAGCCGCGATCGGACCGACCCGGCCGGCCGCCACGTGTTCATCGTGGGCAATCAGTTTCATCACAAGGCGGTGTCCAGGGCCGTCGCCGAGCTGCAAGGCGTCGGTGAGCTTGTCGCCATGGGTGGCGATGAGACACCGGTGCCAGGGGTGCGCTGGTTGAGCAGCGGTGTACTCAGCCGGGCCGCGATTGCGGAGCTGTACGATCGTGCGGCCGTCGTTGTCTACCCGAGCTTCTATGAGGGATTTGGCATCCCGATTGTGGACGCCCTCGCGCGGGGGATTCCCGTGGTGGCGCTGGACAACGCCGTCAACCGGGAGGTTCAGCGGATCACGGACAGCAGCCGTCTGTTCCTGGTGAAGGATCACGGCGAGCTGCGTTCGGTCGTGTCGGCCATCGTGGGTTCGCCTTCCCGCGCGTCTCTGAACGGCCGACCTCATCGGGGGTGGGGCGATGTCGCGCGCGAGTATGCGAAGATCTTCCACGAGCTTCTCGATCGTGAAGTCGACGTGGACCTGCTGCGAAGACGCTGGGCGCTGCTCACGCTGGTCGATTCGGTACATCCGATCGACAGCGACCACATCCCGCACGTCGTCCAAACGCTGCTTCATGAGCAGGCGGTGCTGAAAGCCGAGCTCGACGCCGCGTATCGATCTCGATCCTGGCGCCTGACCGCGCCCATTCGCCGGCTGCTCCGCTCGCTGCGATAGGCGGGCGCCCGCTGAGTCACTATGCCAAGAGATCAAACCGATTCGCTCGTCGACGCCATCGGACGGATTTGGGCGCTGGTGAGCGCCAACAGCTCCACCGTGGACGACCTGTTCGAGCGGATGACCCAGTCGTTCTATTCCAAGGTGATTCGCCACGGAGACGCGATCATCGATGGTGGAGCCCACACCGGCAGGCACACGTTGCCCATCGCCCGGCTGGTCGGTGACGCGGGACGGGTCATCGCCTTCGAGCCTCTGACCGGAGCCGCCTCGAAACTGTCTCTTCTCTTGAAGGAAGCGGGCCTGGACGACCGCGTGCAGCTGAGGCCGGAAGCGCTTGCGTCGGCGCGCGGCCGGCAGGACTTCTTCGTTGTCAACAACATGCCGGAGTTCAGCGGCCTGAGCAGCCGTCAGTATGTGGGGTTTGTACCGGATCAGGTGCGGATTCAGGTCGACGTCGAAACGATCGACGCGACCGTGACGGCCGCCATCGGCACTCGAGCGCTCTCGTTCATCAAGCTCGACTTGGAGGGCGGAGAGTTCCGCGCGCTGCAGGGCGCGGAGCAGACATTGCGCGCCTGTGGCCCGTGTTGCGTGTTCGAGAACGGTCTTGCGTCGAGCGCTGCCGGCTATTCGGCGGACGAGTTCTTTGATTTCTTCCGGCGCGTGGGCTACGAGCTGTTCGACATCCTGGGGTGCGAGGTCCACGAAAGTTGCTGGCGCCAGCCGGGACCGTGGTACTTCGTGGCGATGCCCTCCTCTCGACGCCGCGACCTGCTCCCGCTCCTGTGGGCCTCGGCTCTGGAAGAGCTGATGATGTCTTCCTGGTCACCGGCCCAACCGCTCGCTCCGCCGCCGGCGTCCTTCGCGTCAATGCCGGTATCGAGCGCTGGCGGAGTTGTTGGATGCGTGGACCGCCTCGAGACGTTGACGAGGGCAACCGGCTGGTCGGGCGATCTCGCCGCCGGACGGCCCCCGCGATCGATTGTCGTGACCGTCGATGGCAGCCCCGTCGCGACCGCGTACCCGTCCAGACCGCGGTACGACGTCGTGACCGCGACCGGACGGCCGGGCTTCTCAGATTGTGGCTTTGAGTTCGTGCTGCGCACTGATCCGGGCCGGCGCGTCGAGGTGCACGCAGAGAACGACGACGGTACGTTCGTCAAGCTCGATACGCCGCGTGCGAGTGGCCACTAGCTCAGCCTCCGTGGCGGGCTGAAGACTCATGTCGCGTGCAGTTGCGTCGCCCCAAGATCAAGATTGTCACGGGCAGAAAACGGTAGGGCATCGAGGGCGTAGGCAACTGCACGCGGCCATGAGTGTGTGCCGTGAAAGGTGAATCAGTGCAGCCGGTGCAAGTCCGGTCCAAGGAGGTGTCGGTACACCTTGGTAGCGACTCAGGCGATGGTAAGGGTGACCGAGCCGTCGAAGCCCTGGG
>DASZFS010000435.1:0-17183 GCA_035939575.1 Vicinamibacterales bacterium
GCCGCCATCCAGGAGCCGGGCGATGTTGGGATGGTCCAGGCTCGCGAGGATCTGTCGCTCGCTTTGGAACCGCCGCACGAGATCGTGGGGCGCCAGCGCCGCGTTGACGATCTTGATGGCGACCTGCTTGTCGAATGCCGCGTCTGCCCGCGACGCTAGGTAGACGGTGCCCATCCCGCCGTGTCCCAGCTCGCGCTCGATGCGGTACGCGCCGATGACGCGGCCGGTGGGGCCCGGAGTCGACAGCTCGGCCGCGGCCCGCTCGAAGACACCATTGGCGGCGTCGTATGCCGCCAGCAGCGATTCGACGTTTTGCCTGAGAGCCAGGTCCGGGCCGCAGGCGCGTTCCAAATATGCCGGGCGGTCATCGGCCGGCTGGTCCAAGGTAGCCTGAAACAGCTCCTTGACGCGTGGCCAGTCCGAAGTACTCATGGGGTCAAACCCCTTACAAACCTCTACAGGGTCGCCGCCAATTGTAAAGCCAATTGTAACGGGGCTCACCCCTTAATCTCGAAGCTCGAAAATGTCGCTCGACTCGTTGAGCGGTGGAGCGCGGGCCCCGTCGAGCTTGAGTTGGCATGCCTACTGCTGGTCTCGTGGCAAGCATGCGCGCACGCGCCGGAATTGTGATCGCGAGCCTGAGCGCCATCGGCCTGGTCGGCTGCGCAGAGCGGGCTACCGGACCGAAGCCAACCGCCACGCCAAGACGCGTCGAGGCAAGTCGCGAAGGGCTGGCGTCTTACTATGGAAGTGACTTCCACGGCAAGACGGCGGCGAGCGGCGTGGGGTTCAATATGAACGCGATGGTGGCCGCCCACCCCAGCTATCCATTCGGCACGATTGTTCGCGTCACGAACTTGAGGAACGGGCGGTCAGTCCGCGTTCAGATCGTCGACCGAGGTCCGGCATCAGGGCCGCAGGCCGATGGCGTCATCATCGATGTGTCCCGCCGCGCCGCGCGCGAGCTGGGCTTCATCCAGAGCGGTCGCGCACGCGTGCGGCTCGATGTGCTGCGCTGGGGATCGTAGCTCAGCGAACCGATATCAATCACGACTCCAGCAACCAGCAACGAGTCTCTGAGCCAATCCTTACCCGCGCGACGCATTCCGTCTTGAGGCGTTCATTGCGTGCTGAGAACGTCTGAGACAACGGGTGAGACGCCGATGAGACAACAACGACCCGCCGATTTGCCCGTGCTGTCACGCCCCCGTCTCACGGTCGTCGCGCTCCTGTCGCGACACACCTATATCGTGTTGTGCGGTCCGTTGGAAGCGGACTCAAGGAGCGCACACATGAGCGTCGCGACAAGGGGGATGCGACCTGTCGGGTTGATGGACTGCCTGGACCGGGGGCGTGCATCCGGCTTCCGGGCAGCCGTCTCGCTGCACGCCCACACCCACCACTCGAAAGAAATCATGGCGGACCTGCCCGCCTACATTGTCCGGATTCCGTTTGTCTCGAAGCTGTTCGAGCGTGAGCTGCGGGCGTACATGGAGCGCGATGGCCAGGCCGTCGACTTCTCCAAAGGATGGTGGCACCCGCCGGTCTCTCCCCGCGCCGTGTTCGAATCGGAGGTCGCGCAGATCGAGAATTCGCTGCAGCTCGCCCCGCTCGTCTCGATCACGGATCACGACGACGTCACTGCCGGTCTTGAATTGCAGGCACGGTACAACCGGCACTGCGCGCCGGTGTCGTTCGAGTGGACGGCGCCGTACCACGAGGGGTATTTCCACATCGGCGTCCACAACCTGCCGCCAGACTCGGCAACCGAGTGGTTCACGCGACTCGCGGATCACACCCGCGATGGCCGCTGCGATCGATTGCCGGATCTCGTCGCCGCGCTCGCCGACGAATCGGACGTGCTCCTCGTGCTGAACCATCCCCAGTGGGATCTGGCCGGCATCGGCGACGCGGCGCACGAGGCGGCCCTCATCCGGTTCATCGCGCAGTTTCGCCCCTATCTGCACGCGCTGGAGCTGAACGGCTATCGGTCGTGGAGCGAAAACGAAGCAACATGCGCGCTTTCCGCGGCAACCGATATCCCCCTCATTTCCGGCGGCGACCGCCACGCCTGCGCGCCCAACGCCATGCTCAACCTGACCCACGCGCGCTCCTTCTCCGAATTTGCCGCGGAGGTGCGCGCCGGCGTCAGCGAAGTGCTCATCATGCCCGAGTATCGTGAGCACCTGGCCGTGCGCAAGCTTTCCGCCGCGGCCGAGGTGCTCCGCCGGTATCCGGAGTATCCACGGGAACGCCAGAACTGGACCGATCGCGTGTCGTGCGAATGGGAAGGTCAGGTTCGGCCGCTGTCCTATCACTGGCCCGACGGCGGTCCCTTGTGGGTCCGCTCGGCGGTGTGCACATTTCAGGTAATCACGGGCCGCCTCGGGCTGCCGATCGTGAACCTGGCGCTCGGGCGCTTCGAGGGTGGCGCCGGCGCCCCGCAGGCCCCGGGCCTTACGCAGCGCGTCTCCATCGCGGACGGTCTCAGTCAGAATTGAGGGAGAGGCACCATCGATGAGCAGCCCGCGCATCGCCCTGTTTACCGATTCGTTTCACGAGGCGAACGGCGTGGCGAGGACGGGCCGCGCCCTCGAATCGTACGCTGCGCGCCACGACCTCCCGTTTCTCTGCGTGCACGCCGGCGAACAGACGCGCGTCTTTCAGAACGGGAGCGTCACCCGCGTCGAGCTGCGGCGCGGCGGGCTCGGGTCGTTCGGCCTTGAGCACGATCTCCGTTTCGACGTGTTCCTCTGGCGGTACACGCGGCTCGTCTCCCAGGCGCTCCGCTCGTTCGCCCCGGACATCCTGCACTTCACCGGCCCGAGCGACATCGGCCAGCTTGGCGCGTATCTCGGCTACCGGATGGACATCCCGATGGTCGGCTCGTGGCACACGAACCTGCACGAGTACGCGTCGCGCCGGCTCTTGACACGGTGCCGCTGGTTGTCCGAGAAAGGGCGCATGGCGATGCGCCTGTGGGTCGAACGCCGGGCGCTGTCCGCGACGCTGCTCTTCTACCGCATTCCGCGCGCGATCTTCGCGCCGAACGACGAGCTCCACCGCCTGCTGGAGCGCCGGCTGGGCAAGCCGACCTACGACATGTCCCGCGGCGTGGACACGACGCTCTTCACCCCGGCACGGCGGCGTCGTGACGATGGAACGATCAACATCGGCTTTGTCGGACGCCTGTCGCCGGAGAAGAACGTCCGCGCGCTCGCTGATGTCGATCGCGCGCTTGCGGCCACCGCGACGCCGTTTCGAATGACCATCGTCGGAGAGGGCAGCGAGGCCGCGTGGCTCCGCACGCACCTGCCCCACGCCTCGTTTCCCGGGGTCCTGCGCGGCGACGCGCTTGCCGACGCGTACGCCGACATGGACCTGTTCGTGTTCCCGTCCGAGACCGAGACGGTCGGCAACGTCGTCCTCGAGGCGATGGCGTCCGGCGTGCCGGTGGTCGCCATGGCGCGGGGCGGGCCGCGCTTCATCGCCGCTGACGCCGCGTCGGCCGTCTTGGCCAACAATACCGCCGGGCTCATCGACGCAGCGGTCATGCTGGCGCGCGACGATGCCCGCAGGCGGCGGATGGCAGAGGCCGCGCGCGCGCAGGCGCTGCGCCGCTCCTGGGACTCGGTGTTCGCCGGCGTCTACGACGTCTATCGCCGCGTGGCTGCCCAACGCCAGCGCGACGACCTCGACGCGGTCGCGCACGCCGCCGGCACGCCGGCGGCATGACGGTCGGCGAGTGTCTCCGGGCGCTCGCCCGTCATCCGTACGATCTCGTCGTCCGCCAGTGGAATTGGAAAGCGGCCGCGATCAGCGCGATCATCCGCGGCAGCATCTTCTTTCTCACCAGCCTGGCGTCGGGACTCCGGGCCGCGTACACTGCGCTGGCGGTGGACGTCGCGTTCCGCGTTCCGCTCGTCGGCATCTACGCCGCCGTGACGCAGGCGCTCGCGAGCGCCGAGCCGGCCTGGGCGGCGGCGGCGGTCGTGATTCTGGTCGTCCCGGCCGTCTCGCACACTCTCGAGTTCGTCGTGCACTCGGCGGCGGGGACTCCCGCCGTCCAGGCGGGCGTCCTCGCCTCAATCGCCTTCTCGGCGCTGTCAGGTGCGTTCGACCTGTTCGCGATGCGCCGTGGCGTGCTGCGCGTCGGCGCCGACGCGCGATCGCTCACAAGCGACCTGCGGCGCCTGCCGCGCCTCGTCGCCGATTTCGTCCTCGCAGGGCCGCTGGCCGCGGTTCGCTTCGTGCGTGGGGCGCGCGGCTGGTGACAGGCGCCGGCTTGACGGTCTGCGATCTGTCGCCGTTCTACTGCGAGACAGGCGGTGGCATCCGAACCTACCACCGCGCCCGACTCGACTGGTTCGCGCGCCAGGATCGTCACCAGTACGTGCTCGTCTACCCCGGGCCGCGATCACAAGTAACGCGGGTCGGCCCGTCCACCACGATCGTCCGCGTCTTCGGGCCGCGGCTCACGGCCGATCCACTGGGGTACCGCTTCTCGCTCGGCTATCGCTTCGTCCGTGACGCCATCCGCGACCTGCGTCCGGACGTCCTGGAGACCGGCGATCCATGGCTCAGCAGCCCGATCGGGCTGCTGTTGCGTCACCGCGGCGTGTTCGACGGCGTGCTGGCGTCGTTCTGCCACATCGACACGATGAGCACCTATATCGAGCCGTTCTTCGCGAAGCTGGCGCTCCCCGCGGCTGTATCGCTGCGGCTCGGCCGCGTCGCCGATCGCCTGCTGACGGCCGCGCCGCGCCGCTTCGATATCACGTTCGTGGCGTCGGAGACGATGCGGGAGCGGCTGCTTGCGCGCGGGCTGCCGAACGTGGTCAAAGCACCGTTCGGCGTGGACGCGGCGCTCTTCGACATTTGCCGCGCGTGCCGTCGCCGCGAAGGCGCGCGCATCCTGTATGCGGGCCGCCTCGACCGAGACAAGGACATCGCGCTCCTGAAGGACACTGCGCCCGGCTTGCTGCAGCGCGCCGACGTGCGCCTCACGGTCGTCGGCAAAGGGCGCGAGGCGCGGTTCTTCTCGTCGCTCGCGCATCCGCGCTTTCGCTTCCTGCCGTTTGTCCGCGATCCGCACGAGCTCTATCGGTTGTACGCGGAGCACGACATCCTGGTCGCCCCGGGCCGATTCGAGACGTTCGGTCTCACCGCGCTCGAGGGGATGGCGGCCGGACTCGTCGTCGTCGGACCCGACGCAGGCGGAACCGGAGAACTGTTGCGCCAGACGGGATCGCCCTTCGTGTTTCAGGCGGGCGACAGCACAGGCATGCGGGACGCCATCATTGCGGCGGTGGAAGCGGAGCTTCTGCCGTACGCGACCCGCGGCCGCGATCTGGCGCGCTCGGCCTACGGAACGTGGGCTGACGCCGTCGGGCGACAGGTCGGCATCTACGAGGCGTTCGCGCACTCGAAATCGTCGAACTCAGCGAACCCCGCGAACCCATCGTGAAGCTCCTCCTCTCCCTCCACGACGTGACACCGCACCACATGACGCGGTTAATCAGAGCCGAGCGCCTGCTCGCGTCGGTCGGCGTGGAGCGCGTCACCTATCTCTTCGTGCCGAATTACCATGGCGCCTGCCGTGCCGAGGCGTCTCCCGAATTCGTCGCGTGGAGCCACGCGGCTCGTCCATTCGACGTGCAGTGGTTCCTTCATGGTTACTATCACGCGGAGAGCGTCAACCACTCGGAGACGTCGGCCGTCGGCTGGCGCGGCCGGGTGGCGCGCGCGTGGATGACGGCCGGTGAGGGCGAGTTTCTCAGCCTCTCCGGCGTGGCGCTGCGCAGCCGGCTCGAGCGCGGCGTCGAGAGCTTCCTCGCGTGTCTCGGTGTCAGTCCAAGCGGGTTCGTGGCACCGGCCTGGCTGCACAACGACGAATTGATGCCGGCGCTCCGCGACATGGGATTCAAGTACTCGGAGACCCACGCGCGCATCCTCCAGCTGCAGACCGGACGCGCCCGATGGAGCCCCGTCGTCACCTGGGCCACGCGGACTGTTGCGCGAAAATATGGGAGCCTCGTCGTCGCGCCGGCGCTGGCCTGGCACGCAGGCCGGCAGCCAATCATGCGCGTGGCGCTGCACCCGACCGACATGGACCATCCGGTGACCGTGCGCAGCATCGCGCGCGTTCTCGAGCGCACCCGGCGCGCGCGGGCGACCGCGCTGTACGACGACGCGCTCTTCGAGTAGCGCGGGCGGCAGTACTGCGGCGTGGCGCGCCATGGCCGCCGGCTTCTATACTGTGGGAATCGCACCCCGCGCGAATCGAGCGTTCGCAGCTCTCCGGCGTGTTCTGGAGCGACACCATGAAGAAGCGCACGGCTGTCGTGACGATCTTGGCGCTGGCGATCGCGGCCTGGTCGGACGAACGAGTGGCGGCCTGGGAGCTCGACGTTCACTACCTGCTCACCTTCTGGCTCGCCACTCGGGCAGGGTTCTCGCGGCGAGACGCCTCCGAGATCGCGGCCGGCGATCAGAGCTACGACGACAGCAACTATCACGCGGCGATTTTTACTATGTCGATCATCGCGCTGACCGGCGATACCGGAGCCGCACGGTCGCTTCAGGTCAAGCACTTTCCGAGCGATGCTGCCCTGCCCGGCCCGCCGCAGCGTCGCCTCGTGACGCCGAACAGCGTGTCGGCGCGGCTCGCGCTGGAGGCCGCGACTCGTCCCACGTCGTCCGCCCAGGCGCTCCGCGCGCTCGGCGAAGCGCTGCATCCGTTTCAGGACTCGTGGTCGCATCAAGGGGTACCCGATGTCCCGCTCGGGATCCGCCCCGACGTGAGCTGCGCGCACCCGGTCGCGCGCGGCGGTTGGCGGAGCCACGACGCCGATCTGTCGCACCTTCACGTCGCGGAGGTCGTCGACCTGGCCCGCCAGACGTGCGCCGGGCTCCAGCAGTTTCTCGTCAACAACCCGAGCTACAGGGCCGCCGGAGCGCCCGGCTGTGGAGACATCGACGGCATCGTCAACGAATTCGCGCGCGCCAGCACCCAGCGCGATAAGGACGAATGGGCGGTCAAATACACCGCCGAAGAGCGCGTCCCCGACCAGCTGGCGATGCTCACGCTCCCGCGGCTGACGACCACCGACGCGCGGGAGGCGACGGTCGTGCGCGGCGCCATGAGGCCAGGTCCGCGTCCGCCCGAGGGCCTCATCGCGGCGGCGCAGCGATTCCTCGAGACGTGGGTCGAGAAATTCGACATCGCGCAGGCGGTCGATTCCGTGAGCTGGAAGGATCTCGGCCGCCAGTTCGCCGATGACCCGCGGTTCGGCGCATCGCGCGACAAGCTCATCCCCTGGTGTAAGAAGTTCATGACCATGTATCTCGTGAACGACCATGCGGCCGTGAACGCGGCGGGACACGGCGACCCACGCGCCGAGCGCTACGCGACGCTCCCGGAGTCGCCGCAGTCAGGGGGGACGTTCCGTGCGCGATCCTTCGTGACACCGCCTCGACTCGGGCCCGCCGACTTCGTGCCGATGGCCGCGACGGGCGGGCGCGCCACATTCGGGCTGATCGTGCAGCTCCCGAACCAGCCGTACGACGGGGTCGGCCTCGTGTGGCAACAGGTGGACGGCGTCTGGAAGATTGTGCGCATGATCAGCTTCATCGCATGAGCCAACGGGGCGTACGCGTCATGTGGCGATGGATTGATGATGCTGGGTTGTTGGATGCCCGCACGCCGCGCGATGCGCGTCGACCCCGCGGTCGCACTGAGACATGAATAGCCTCCCCGAGGGGTCCGCAACTCCGGCGGCGCTTACAATGCGGGGAGCGATGGGAGCCAGTGGAGCCACCGGAGCGACCACACGCGCGGTGACATCTGCTCGCCGATCGAGCGGAGGGGTGCAGCCGCTGCTGCTCGCGGGGCAAGCGGTCACGAGCCCGGAGACGGGACTGCAGTACCGCATCGAGGAGCTGCTCGGCGAGGGAGGGTTCGGACAGGTCTATCTCGCGCGGCGCGTCGGCCGCTCTGCCGTGGTGCCCGACGTGATCTGCATCAAGGCCAGCGCGCGCATCGACGGATGGCTGCGCGAGGCGTATTTCGGGCAGCTGCTCGACGGCCATCCCCGGGCGATCCGTGTTTTCGACGCCTTTCCGGTCGCACGGCCCGACGGCCAGCTCCTCTACTGCCTGGCGCTCGAGTACGCGCGGCATGGCGACCTGGGCGCGTTCGTCGCGCGCACCGGCAAGGGCTGGCCCGAATTCACGGTCAGGCGCGAAATCGCGGGCATTCTCGAGGTGCTGGGGAAGCTGCACCGCGGGCAGCTCCTCCATCGCGATCTCACGCCCGTCAACGTGTTCGTGTGTGACGGCCGGCGTCTGAAGCTGGGGGACTTCGGCATCGTCCGCCAGCAGAGTGACTCGCGGGGCATCACCGCCCGCACCATGAACGCGCTGACCGCGCCGAGCGACATCCTGGAGCGCGCCGCGCCGAAATGGCAGGCGCGCGACGATGTGTATCAGATCGGTCAGCTCGTGGGGATGCTCATCAAAGGCGACACGCGGGCGCGGATCCGGACGCACGAGATCCGCGCGCTCGTCTGCAGCGACCACCTGAAGGAAATCGTCTACCGCTGCCTGGGAGAGCGGCGGAAGCGCTACGAGAGCGCCACCGAGCTCATCGCCGCGCTGAGGAATCCGCCTGGATCGCTGCGCGCTGGTGTGCTGCGGACCCTGAAGGGTGTGCACCTGGCGTTTACCGGCATCCTTGCGCGGCCGCGACGCGAAGCCAAGGCGGCGGCCAGACGGGCGGGGGCGATCGTCCACGGCATGCCGTCCGCGCGGACAACCGTCGTCGTGCGCGGTCGTCCCAATCCGCTCCAGGCCGCGGGTCGCGACGGGGGCCTGAAGCTGATGGAGATCAAGCGTCTTCGCGAGAAAGGCCAGCGGATCACGCTGCTCAACGAGACGCAATTCTGGCGGCTGGCGTCCAGGCGCCGTCGCGTGACATCGAAGCGACGGTGAGACTGGCTAGCCACCGAGTACAGCTACGCCTTTATCGCCCGCGCCGGCGCCATCGCCGCCATGTAGGTGTAGACGATCGGCGTCAGATACAGCGTGATGAGCTGGGAGACGACCAGCCCGCCGACGACCGCGAGTCCCAGCGGCCGCCGGGCTTCGCCGCCGGCTCCCCACCCAAGCGCGATCGGCGCCGCGCCGAACAGCGCCGCCATGGTCGTCATCATGATCGGGCGGAAGCGAATCACGCAGCCTTCATAAATGGCCCGCGCGGGGGGCCAGCCGTGCGCGCGCTCGGCCTCGAGCGCGAAGTCGATCTGCATGATCGCGTTTTTCTTGACGATCCCGACCAGCATGATGAGGCCGACGAACGAATAGACGTTCAGCTCGTCGCCGAAGATCCACAGCGTCAGCAGGGCGCCGAGACCGGCCGAGGGCAGCCCCGAAAGGATCGTGAGGGGATGGATGAAGCTCTCATAGAGCATGCCGAGCACGATGTAGACGACGCCGATCGCCACGATGAGCAGGAGACCGAGGTTGCGGACGGAGTCCTCGAAGACCTTGGCGGTCCCCTCGAAGCCTACCGTCATGGTCGCCGGCAGCAACCCGGCGCCGACCTCGCGAATGTGATCCACCGCCGAGCCCAGCGACACACCCGGCCGCAGCCCGAAAGAGATCGCGACCGCGGGCAGCTGGCCGGAGTGGTTCACCGTCTGCGCGCTGACGTCCTCGCGCGGCCGCAGCACCGCGTCGAGCGGCACGACCGTACCCCGGCCCGTCTTGAAGCCGACATGGCGCAGCGCGTCGACATTCATCTGGTACTTCGGGTCGAGCTCGAGCAGCACGCGGTACTGCGCGTCGTCGCCATAGATCGTCGATGACCAGCGCGGGCCGAACCCGCTGTACAGCGCGTCAGAAATCGCGGTCGGGTCGAGCGCCATGGCGGCGGCCTTGTCGCGGTCGATGGTCAGGCGGACGCGAGGACTCTTGATCTCGAGGTCCGATGACACGTCCTGCACCTCGGGCAGTGCCGCGATGGCGGTCTGGAAGCGGTCCGCCCACGCGAAGAGCTGCTCCGTGTCCGGGCTGCGCAGCGTCACGCTGTAGCTGTTGTCGCCCTGCCGTCCACCGATCTGGAACGCCGGCGGCAGCGTGACGAACGTGCGGAAGCCAGGGAACCGCGCGAGCAGGGGCCGCGTCTGCCGGACAATTTCCTGGGCCGTGTTGACGCGCTCGGCGCGCGGCTTCATGCGCAGGATGACGCGCGCCGTGTTCATGGCGCCCGGGCCGCCGGGACCGTTGCCGAGAAACGCGACCGCGCGCTGCAGGTTCGGATTGGTCCGCACGAGGTTGCCGACGACCTGGACGTTGGCCGCCATTTCGTCGAAAGCCGTGCCCTGCGCCGCACGGAGCCCGATGCTGATCGAGTCGTCGTCCTGGTCGGGGATGAAGCCCTGCGGCACGATCCGGAACATGTAGAAGGTGGCGGCCAGTACCCCAACGGACACCGCGAGCACGAGGGGCCGGTGACGGAGCGCCGCACCCAGGCTGTGCTCGTAGCCGCGACGCAGGCCGGTGAACGCGCGATCTGCGAGCGACGCGCCGGGCGCCGACGGACGGCGGAGCAGGCGGCTGCAGAGCATCGGCGTCAGCGTGATCGAGACGAAGCCGGAGATGATGACCGCGGTCGTGATCGTGACCGCGAACTCGCGGAACAGGCGGCCCAGGATGCCGTTGAGAAACAGGACGGGGATGAACACCGCCGCGAGCGAGATGGTCATGCTGAGGATGGTGAAGCCGACCTCGCGCGATCCGTCGAGGGCGGCGCGCAGCGGCTCCGCGCCGCCCTCGAGGTGGCGCACCACGTTCTCGAGCATCACGATGGCGTCGTCCACGACGAAGCCGAACGAGAGAATGATGGCCATCATCGACAGGTTGTTGAGGCTGAAGTTCAACAACCGCATGACCACGAAGGTGCCGAGGATGGAGAATGGCAGGGCCAGCGCCGGAATCAGCGTGGCGGACGCATTCTGCAGGAAGAGATAGATCACGAGGACGACCAGCGCCAGCGTCACGACCATCGTGATCTTGATGTCCTTGAACGCAGCACGGATCGAGATGGCGCGGTCGGTGCCCTGGATCAGGTGGATGGAGGGCGGCAGCTGGCTGCCGACCTGCGGCAGGAGCGCCTTGATCGAGTCGATGACTGCCAGCGTATTGCTGCCCGGCTGCTTCATGATCGCGATCAGGACGGCGCGGCGCGCGCGGTCGGGATCGAAGAGCCACGAGGCGCTGCGGGTGTCCTCCACGCTGTCGATGACCGTCGCGACCTGCTGCAGGCGGACCGGCGCACCGTTGCGGAACGACAGGATCGCGGGACGGAACGCCTCCGCGGTCATCAGCTGGCCGCTCGCTTTGATTGTGAAGGTGCCCGTCGGGCCGAACAGCTGACCGGTCGGCAGGTTGACGTTCGAGTTCTGCAGCAGCTGGTCGATCTCGTTGATGCCGATCGACTGCGCGTACAGGCGGTCGGGATCGACCTGCACGCGGACCGCGTACTTCTGGCCGCCGAGGACGTTGACCTGCGCGACGCCTGGAACCGCGGACACCTGCGGGGCGATGAGCGTCTCCGCGTAGCCGTCGACCTCCGAGAGCGGGCGCGTATCGGAGCTGAGCGCGATGACGAAGATGGCCTGGTCCGCGGGGTTCACCTTGCGGAAGGTCGGGGCGCTCGGCATGCCGGGCGGGAGGAGCGGCATTGCCTCGGCGATGGCGGTCTGAACGTCCACCGCGGCGCCGTCGATATTCCGATCCAGGTCGAACTGCAGCGTCACGCTGGTGGTGCCCAGGGCGCTCGACGAGGTCATCGTCTCGAGCCCGGCGATGGCGGTGAACTGGCGCTCGAGCGGGCTCGCGATGCTGGACGCGAGGGTTTCGGGATCGCCGCCGGGCAGCCCGGCGCTGACGTTGAGGGTCGGGAAATCGACGCTCGGGAGGTCGCTCACCGGCAGCGCGCTGTAGGACAGCACCCCGAACAGCGCGACAGCGAGCATGATGAGGCTCGTCGCGATCGGCCGCCGGATGAAGAAGTCCGACAAGTTAGTTCGAAAATCATACTTGATATATTTTTCATGTCAAGCGCCCCGGGAGGAGCGAGACGGGCGGGAGCGCGGTATACTCGAACGGTGCCGAAGCGGTACGCGCAGTCGTGCCCGGTCGCCAAGTCGCTCGAGTTCCTCGGCGAACGCTGGACGCTGCTGATCGTCCGCGACCTGCTCGGTTCCCCGCGCCGGTTCCACGATCTGCGCGCCTCGCTGAAGGGCGTGACGCCCGCGGTCCTCTCGCAGCGCCTGAAGGTCCTGGAGACCCGCGGCATCGTGCGGCGCCGGCTGTACTCCGACCATCCACCGCGCGCGGAGTACGCGCTCACCCCGCGCGGCCTGGAGCTCCGCTCGGTCGTCCGCGCGCTCGCGGTGTGGGGCGCGCGTCATGTTCACCGTGACTCCGCGCTCGTTCACGACGCGTGCGGCGGCCGCATCGACATCGCCTACTACTGCCCCGAATGCGAGGCGCTCGTGCCCGCCGACGACGTTCGCCATCAGCGGTTCGGTCGGCCGGCGGCGGCATCGGTGAATACCGCCCGGCGTCGCGCCGCACGCGCCGCACTTGCCGCCGGGCCCCGCGGCAGTTCTCGACGTGGGGCGAAGCAACGCGCGCGTTCGTGAGGTCGTGCGTTTGCCGGCTCTTCAGACGCTACCGGCCGTCCGATCCTGGGATGCGCCCGTCCCACTTCCGGCCAGCACTGCACTGACATTCCGCAGCACCTTCGCTCTGTTGCTCAGCACCTTACGCGCCGCTCCTCAGCACCCTTCGAGTCGTTCCCCCGCACCTTCGCGTGATTCTGCGGCCCTGCGGCACGCCTTTTGTAGTTACTCGTCCCTCACGCCATGCATCACCTGAGGGTTGCCTGCCGCGCGCTGCTCAAATCACCAGCGTTCACGCTCGGCGCCGTGCTCACAATCGCCGTCGGCATCGGCGCGAACACGGCGCTCTTCTCCGTGTTCGATCGCTTGGTGCTCCGCCCCGTCACGCTGGCGGATCCCTCGTCGCTCGTCGCGATCTGGGCGGTGAATCCGAGCCTGAATCTCGCGGCCCCCGCCGTCTCGTGGGCCCGCTACGAGGACACGCGGGCGCACGCCAAGTCGTTCGCCCGCCTGGCCAACAGCGCGTTCGACAACTTCACCCTCACCGGGAATGGCGATCCTGAGCAGCTGAATGGGCTGCGCGTGACGGCGAGCTTTCTCCAGACGCTCGGCGTGTCACCCGCGTATGGGCGCAATTTCACGGACGAGGAAGACCTCCCGAACGGCGCGAACGTCTGCATCCTCAGCCACGAGCTGTGGCAGACACGCTTCGGCGCCGACGCGTCGATCGTCGGCCGCACGATTCGGCTGAACGGCCTGTCCTGGCAGGTCGTCGGCATCCTGCCGCCGCACCTGAGCAACCCCTTCTCGCAGACGCAGATCATCGCCCCGCGCGTCTTCGAGGTCGGCGGCCTGACGCCGGCACAGGTCCAGAACGGCGCGGGTTACACGCAACCGATCGCGCGTCTGGCGCCTGGCGTCACGCGCGCGCAGGCGGCGACTGAGCTGGCCGAGCTGGGCCGGAGCTATCACGATCGCTTTTCGACGAAGCTCGACGCAGACAACACGAACGACCCGCGGGACTTCGTCGACACGCTCACCGGCAACCTGCGGCCGACGTTCTATACGCTGCTCGGCGCCGTCGCCTTCGTGCTGCTCATCGCATGCGCCAACGTGGCCAGCCTGTTCCTCGGCCGGCTGTCCGCTCGACACAAGGAGATCGCGGTCCGGCAATCGCTCGGCGCCACGCGCGGCGACGTCGTCCGCCAGTTCCTGTTGGAGAGCCTGCTGTTCTCCGGGCTGGCCGGTTCGCTCGGCGTGTTGCTGGCGCTATGGGGACTGTCGGCGATTCACGCAACGTTCACCGCGCAGCTGCCGCCGAATAGCGTATTGACCATCGACTGGCGCGCGCTCGCCTTCACGGCGGGAGTGACGCTCGGCTGCGCGCTGCTCGTCGGGCTCGCGCCCGCATGGCAGGCGTCGAAGCCACGCCTGGCCGAGGCCTTGAAGGACGCGCCCCGGGGATCGACCGGCGCTCGGAGCGGACGCTTTCGCGCCGCGCTCATCGTCGCGGAGGTTGCGCTGTCGATGGTGCTCCTCGTCGGGTCGGGGCTGCTGCTCGTCAGCTTTCTCAAACTGCAGCGCACGCCGGCCGGATTCAATCCCAAGGGGCTCGCGACGGCGTTCGTCGGCGTTCCGGCCACCCGCTACCCGACCGCCGCCGAGCAGGCGCAGTTCTTCACCCGCGTCATCGAACGGCTGCGCGGCACGCCAGGCGTGACCTCCGCGGCCGCGGTCATCGGCCTGCCGCTCGCGGGATTCAATCCGCGTTCGCCGTACAGCGTCGCGGGGCGGCCCGTGCCACCGTTGCCCCAGCGGCCGATCGCGGGCCTTGGCATCGTCAGTGAGGACTACTTCAAGACCATGGACATCCGCATCGTCGCCGGCCGCGGCTTCACCGCGCGGGACCGCGACGGCGCGCCACCGGTCTGCATCGTCAACGAGACGCTGGCGAAGCGCCTCTTTGCGGGCGAATCGGCGCTCGGTCACGTTCTGCTGCGAGGCAAGGATGCCGACCTCCGGCACGAGATCGTCGGCGTGATCGCCGACGTGAAGACGAACGGCGTGAATGCCCCGACTCCGGACGAGATTTACTATCCGATGCGCCAGATTGGCCAACCCGGCATGGGTGTCGTCGCGGGAACCGATCGCGATGCGTCCGCGCTGCAGGCGATCATTCGCGCCGCAGTCGCCGATGTTGACAAGGATCAGCCGATCTCGTTCTTCACCACGATGGACGCTTCGGTCGCGCAGAGCCTGGGCGTGCAGCGGATTGTCGCGTCGCTGACCGGCGCGTTCGCCGGCCTCGCGCTCGCGCTGGCCGCCCTCGGCTTGTACTCTGTCGTCGCGTATGCGGTTGCGCAGCGGACGGGTGAAATCGGCATCCGCATGGCCCTTGGCGCACAGCCACGGCAGATTGTGGTGCGTGAGATGCGCGGGGGCATGCGGCTGGTCGCGATCGGGGTCCTGGCTGGCCTCGCGGCGTCCGCCGGGGCCGCGCGGCTGATTCAGACGCTGCTGTTCGACGTTCAGCCGCTGGATCCGATCGTCTATGGCAGCGTGGCAGCGCTCTTCGCCGTCGTCGCGGCGCTGGCGTGTCTGGTGCCATCGCTGCGAGCCTCACGGGTCGATCCGCTGGTGGCGCTGCGCGCGGACTGACGCGATCTCTACGTCGTGAGCAGCAGGTACGCGCGCTCTACGGCTTCGGCCTTCGCGCGGAAATGTGCCTGGACTTCCGCGCTCAGATGAGCGACGTGATCGGCGTCGTATTTCGATTTCGCCTCTTCATACGCCGCGCGGATTGTCGCCGCGCTGGCGTCGGCCGGCAACCCCAGCACGGCGTGCGGATCGAACGCCTCGCCGGGTCCTCCGAAGCGGCTTCGCTCTTGCGCCTCTTCCTCGGCGCGCCGGCGCGCCTCTTCGTCGCGCCGCCGCTGCTCCTCCTCGCGCGCGCGATCCTGCAGCCGCTGGCGCTCCTCTTCGTCCTGTCGTTCCTGTTGCCGGCGCCACTCGTCTTCGTGCTCCCGCTGGCGGCGCGCCGCCTCCTCTTGCGCGCGCTCGCTCTCGGCACGCTCGGTTGACGCGCGCCGCAGGGCCTCCGCCGCTTCATGGCGGCAGTTCGGGCACAGATCGCCGCGGCCTTGCAGCTGAAGACCGCAAGTCCGGCACCGCGCGGATGGGCGACGTCGTTTCACGAGTACGGTCCCACCAGCCGCGAGGGCGGCCGCTGCGACGAGCGCGCCGACCCAGATCGCGGGGAAATCTCGCGACGTCGGTGCGGAACCGTCAGCCATGCCGGGGAGGACCGCTGGAACGGTGGCGGCGTCCGCCGCGGGCGGAGGCGCCGTGGCCGGAGGCGCCACGAGCTGGACCGGAGGCGCTGCGGCCCGGTTCCGTCGGTTGCGCAACGCCACGAGCTGGGCGCCCAGGCACGCAACGTACGCGTCTCGACCCTCGGCAGTCCGGATCCGGTTGCACACCGAATCCACCGAGCGGCGCTCGGACGCCGTCAGCCGGCTCAAGTCACGCCCGAAGTCACTGCGCAATGACTGCAGCTGAGCGGACAGGCAGATTGGATATGCACCGGCATCCCCTGCGCTCGTCGCTCTGGTCGCGCTGCACCAGTGCTCCATCAGCGCCTGCTCGACGGGGGACGGCGCGCCCTGCTCCGCCGCCTGACTCGAGGGATCCTGCGTCGCGGCCGCGACAGCTGTTACCGAGGCCGCTCCCAGCGCCGTGGCAAGCGTCGCGCCGAGACTCGCAGCGGCGAGCGTCAGGCGGAAGGCGCGGGCGCCTTCACGCTTTGGCGAGAGGTCCTGGGACACCTTGAGTGTCGTATCGGGTCCGAGGGCGACCTCCTACAACGCTTGCGGGGCCCGTCTCGTCTAAGCCGCCAGGATGGGTAAAGAGAGGTCGTGGAGGACGTATATGCATCAAAGGCTCAGGCGTGTGGCGTACGCAGGAGTGGCCGGACTGGCAATGCTCGGCGGGGCGTCGCACGCGTTGGCTCAGGCCGACTTTCAGTGGCGCGGGTCGTTGGCGGCGGGCCAGAGCGTGGAGATCAAAGGGATCAACGGCGCTGTGCGAGCGAGCTCGTCCGGAACGGGACAGGTGGAGGTCACCGCAACTCGATCGGCGCGCCGCAGCAACCCTGCGGATGTGCGAATCGACGTCGTGCCCCACGCCGGTGGCATCACCATCTGCGCGGTCTACCCGACTCCGCCCGGCGGTGACGCCAATCGCTGCGAGCCAGGATCGGGCGGGCACGCCAACACGCGGAACAACGACACGATGGTCCAATTCGAGGTCCACGTGCCGGCAGGCGTCGACTTCATCGGACGGACGGTCAACGGCGATATCGAGGCGAACGGGCTGCAAAGCGATGCGCAGGGCCACTCGGTCAACGGCTCCGTCAAGTTGTCGACGACGGGCCTCGCGTCCGCCAATACGGTCAACGGCTCGGTGGACGTGACGATGGGGCGGGCG
The DNA here is from genome assembly GCA_035939575.1 of Vicinamibacterales bacterium. Taxonomy (GTDB): domain Bacteria; phylum Acidobacteriota; class Vicinamibacteria; order Vicinamibacterales; family CAVVIG01; genus DATKHR01. Next base: position 17,175 of record DASZFS010000435.1, read on the forward strand.
GACTGGCCG
>DASZFS010000436.1:0-2995 GCA_035939575.1 Vicinamibacterales bacterium
GTTCCTTGCCTCCGCGGCCTGACCGGCCGCAGCGAGCGCAACGGCACGCCGCGCGTCCTCCGCGAGCCGCGCCTGCGCGTTGGCGTAGCTCAGACCCAGCAGCGACGCTCCCCTGTCCGGCTTGCCTGGCAGCGTCGCGAGATAGTAGCCGCTCGCCGCTGCGATGAACGCCGAACGTTTGATCTTCGTCGGCTCGATGTTGTCGGGCAGGTCCCCGGTCGTATGGATGTAGATGTCCGGATGATCGCGCAGGTAGACGGACGGGATCGCAAACGCCCCTTCCTGATAGATCCAGTGGTCGCTGCCGCTCTCGTACGGCGTGATGTCGGCCCAGAACGCGTCCTTCGAGCCCCCCGCCGATCGGATCGACCGCGACATGTCCCCCTCGCCCGCGGCGCGCATCGCGCCGTCGATGACGTATCGCCCGAATACCTCCTCAACATCGTCGGTCATCGTGGCGATGGACCACGGCGAGCGGGTCACGTGCAGCACGGATTTGGTCACGAACGGATCGGCGCCAACCATGTCCAGGTGCACCGCTGCCTTGATGCGTGACGCGATGTCGGGGTACTTCGTCAGGTACGCGATCGTCCCGGTCATCTCCGAGGGCCAGATGAAGCGGATCGTTCGTGACGGCGGCGGGATGCGCTTCGCGTCGATGAGCGTCTTCAGCGTCCGCGCGATCTCCAGGTTCGCCGCGCATCCGCTGGCGTTGTCGTTCGCGCCTGGCTTCTCATGGTCGAGGTGGCAGCTGAAGACGATGTCGCCGGCGGCCGCGTCGGTGCCCGGGATCGTCGCGACCAACGTCTCGTACGGCAGCGCGTCGTCGTTCTTCGCGCGCACGACGACGTGGAGGGTGATGCGCTCGCCGCGGGACAGCCGCTGCTGCAACGCGCGCGCGTCGCGCAGCGAGATCATGACAGCGAACGTGTTCTTGCGGCCGCGCGCGTCGAGATGGCCCCAGCGGATCAGGTCGGGGTTGTCACGCCACCATGCGCTCACCTGGTTGGAGTTGTAACTGACGAGGCCGGCGGCGCCGAGCTCTTCGACGGCGATACGGTGGCACGCGGACGGCGTCGCGTCGCACAGCACCAGCTTCCCGCGCACGTCCTTGCCCTGATAGTCCTGGCGCTCGGTGCCACGGCCGACGTCGACGAGGTCCGTCGTCACGTCGGCGCTCTCGCTGTTGTCGGCGACGGCGAGCCGCACGTCGTCGTACGAGATGATGCGGTGCGGCTGCGGTCGCACTTCGTCGAGCGCGCCGCCCTCAACGCGCCAGCCGCGGTTGCCATGAAGCGTCCCGAACCACGTCGTGCCGTCGCCTGGAAAGGTCTCGACATGGGCGTCCGTGAGCCCGAAGGCCTTTGCGCGCTCCATCACGTACGCGACGGCGTCGTGAAAGCCGGGCGACGCGGGCACGCGGTGCAGCTGCGTGAGACGGTAGACGTGGTCCTTCGCCGCCACGCCGGACAGCTCGTCGTCGAGCGCTCCGAGAATCGCGCGGTCGAGCAGCGTTTCGGCGGGAACTGTTGGCCCTGACTGGGCCGCAAGGACCGCCGACGCGCAGACGGCCGTGACGACACCGACGAGAAGATGACGCATAGTTGACGTAGTGTCCGCCTTCCGGCGGACCTTTGTATACTCCCCCGCGATGACGTTGACGCAAAGCGCCGCCCGGACGCCGCTCACCACCAACCAGATCCGTGGATTCTGGGCCGCATGGGGCGGTTGGGCGCTCGACGGTATGGACTCGCTCATCTATTCGCTGGTGCTCGTGCCTGCGCTGACCGAGCTGCTGCCGAAGTCCGGCATTCCAGTGACTCCCGGCAACATCGGATTCTATGGGAGCGTTCTCTTCGCGCTGTTTCTCATCGGGTGGGGCTTGTCGATGGTCTGGGGCCCGATTGCCGATCGGTTCGGGCGCGTGCGGACGCTGATGCTCACGATCCTGTGCTACTCGGGGTTCACGTTTCTCTGCGCGTTGGCCGGGAACATCTGGCAGCTCGCCGCATTCCGCGTGCTGTCGGGGATTGGCATCGGCGGCGAGTGGTCGATGGGCGGAACGTTCGTCGCCGAGGAATGGCCCGAGGATCGGCGCAGGGCCGGCGCGGGCTACATGCACACGGGGTACTACTTCGGCTTCTTCCTGGCTGCGCTCGCGAACTATTTCGTCGGCGCGCGCTATGGCTGGCGGGCGATGTTCCTGCTCGGCGGAACGCCGGCGCTGCTGGTCACCTTTATCCGCTACGGCGTCCACGAGTCGCGCGCGTGGGAGACGCGCGCGCGCCCGGCAATGGGCGCGGCGTTCGGCCGGCTCTTCTCCTCCGAGTACGCGACGCGGACCTTGCTCAACTCTTTCTACCTGCTCGTGTCGATCGTCGGCCTGTGGGCAGGGTCGGTTTATGTGCCTGCGTCGGTCACGCAGATTGCCGTGCGCGAAGGACGGACAGCGGTCGAGGCGGCGCGTCTCGCGTCGTACGGGACGATGGTGCTGTCGGTCGGCACGATTCTGGGCTGCCTGGCGCTGCCGGGGATCGCGGAGTCACTCGGACGACGCACGACGCTCGGTATGTACTTCCTGATCATGTTCCTGTCCATCTCGATCGGATTCGGGTACGTCTTCTACCTGCCTCGCGCGCTGGCGCCGTTCATGGCGGTGCTCTTCCTGCTCGGCGTGGGCGGTGCGAACTTCGCGATGTACACGTTGTGGCTGCCGGAGCAGTACACGACCGACTGCCGCGCCAGTGCGTTCGCGTTTGCCACGTCGGTGGGACGCTTTGCCGGCGCGGGCATCACGTTCCTGGTGGGGGCGGGCGTCCAGCACTTTCAGACGCTGGGCACACCGGTGGCGCTGACTTCGGTAGCGTTTCTCATCGGTCTCGCGTTGCTGCCGTTCGGGGAGGAGACTGCGGGGAAGGCGTTGCCGGCGTAGCTGGTTGCTGGTTGCTGGTTGCTGGTTGCTGGTTGCTGGTTGCTGGTTGCTGGTTGCTGGTTG
>DASZFS010000437.1:0-2835 GCA_035939575.1 Vicinamibacterales bacterium
ACAGAGAAGATCGGACGCCGCGCATACGAAATCTATCTCGAACGCGGCAAACAATCAGGCCGTGACGTGGACGATTGGCTCCAGGCGGAACAAGAACTCGAACGCGGTGTGCTTGACCGCGCTCAGGCGGGTTAAGAAGGAAAGTCACCATGTTCGAGTCAGCGCATCGGTCGAGATGCAAAAAGTGAAGGGAGCTTCAACTGACAAAGCTCACAAACCGAAACCGATCTAGACGGTTCCCGGCATCACCTACATGCTGGCCGGCGCCACTCAGCGCAGCGATTCAGATCCCCCTGATATGACGAGCATGCCCATAGAGGTAGGTCCTCACTGGATGATCAGTTGGCCGCTTGATCCGAAGGCCAGAGGACTGCCGACTACACCCAGGCCGACCGGCGCTTACGTCATGTGGGCCGGATCGCCGTGCGCGCATGTGCACATCAACTGTGGTTGAAACAGATCGCCAGTTAAGCAGCGGAAGGAATCATATTTTCCACTTGACGGAGAAGGGCATATGAACGATCACAGTAAACACAAATCCGTCAATTCGCGTCGTTCATTCATTGTCGGGTTTGGCGGCGGACTGGCAGCCGCTGCTGCCCTCACAAAAACAACGTTTGGCGGAGGTCTTGAACGTGAAAGTCAGTTGGTTCCAGCAAGTCCATCGACGCCCCTGTATACGGCGCATCATATTCCGCGAGACGGCGTTTCCCTTCATGTAGAAGACCAAGGCAGCGGTAAGCCGGTGCTCTTGCTACATGGGTGGCCGGACTCTTCGTATCTTTGGCGCAACCAGATTCCATTCCTTCTCGCGAACGGCTTCCGCGCCATCGCACCCGACCAGCGTGGCTTCGGGCGCTCCGATCGCCCGGAAGGCGTGGCCGCATATTCCCTGCAGAACGCGGTCATCGATTTGGTCGGCATTCTCGACGCGCTAGGTATCGACGCAGCGGACATTGTTGCTCACGACTGGGGAGCCTCTGTGGCCTGGCGGACGGCTACTGCCCACCCGAATCGCGTTCGCAGGCTTGTCGTTCTTTCCGTGCCACATCCACTTGCCCCGTATACGTTGCGGCAGCGGGAGATGGCCTGGTACCAGCTGTTTTTCCAGTTCGAGGGAATTGCGGAGGCGTGGCTGCAGCACAACAACTGGGCACTGTTCCGGGAAATGCTCCGAGGCAAAGGTGATATCGATCGTTACATCTCAGATCTGTCCCGACCAGATGCTCTAAAGGCATCGCTCAACTGGTACCGCGCGAACCTCGCGCCGCGCCTGCCGGAGTCGCCCCCCACACTGCCACCCGTGCAAGCTCCAACTCTCGGCATCTGGTCCTCAAACGATCACTACCTCGACGGTGAACGCATGAAGATGTCGGGACAATTCGTGAAAGCACGGTGGCGCTACGAGCAGATTGATGACGCCAGCCACTGGATTCCATTGGACGCGCCCGACCGGCTGAACCAGCTCCTCATTGAGTGGCTGCGCTGAAGTGAGAAAAGGTTGGCATCATGAATATTGCAAGTATGAACGGCGCCAGACCTGGCTATTGGGAATCTGGTCGCCGCCCACAATCCATGCTAAGCGTGTCGCAAACGCTGGTTTCTAGGAGGCATTATGCCTGCGTCCCACGTCGACCATCCCTACGCGGCGATCCGCCGCGAGCATACGCTCGACATTGACTACGACGCTTTCATTCACCATCTCGGATCGCTCCTCGGCACGATGGACGTCGCCTTCCTGCAACAGATGCCGAGCTACTCGCCCGAGTCGGCACGCGAAAAGCACGCGTCGCTCGAAGGCGCGTCGGGCTTCGTTCTCTTCCAGCGACTCGACCACGAGACGGTACTCACCGTGCTGGGCGGTAGGCCCACGCGGGCGATGACCTACGTCTTCGGCAACGCTCTGATTGCTGTCGAGATGACGAAGCACTCCCCGCGCGTCGGGCTCTACGTGCCGCTCCGCCTTTTAGTGTACGAAATCGAACCCGGCCGTGTCGCAGTTACCTACGACGTCGCATCACGCGCCCTCGCTCAGTACGGGTCGCCGAAGGTCGACTCTGTTGCCCGGGGGTTGGACGCCAAGGTGGAGCAACTCGTGGCAGATGCTGTTCGTTTCTCGTCCTTGACTATGGACAACGCCTCATGACGGCGACTCAGATCAGGCGCGTTGGGCCGGCTGAGGCCTCCGCGTATCAGTCCCTCTTTCTCGAGGCGCTGCGATCCGTTCCGACTGCCTTCGCCGCCGACTACGAACAGGAAGCGGCACGCGGCCTCGATGAAGTGGGCAGGCGTCTTGAGAGAGAGGCGAGCTACGGCGCGTTCCTCAGCGGAACATTGGTGGGAATCGTGACCCTGCAGGCGCAACCGACGCCGAAGCGACGCCATGTGGGGATGGTCTGGAATATGTACGTCGCCGATGGCCATCGGGGGACCGGCCTCGCGTCCGAGTTGTTCCAGCACGTGCTCCAGGTCGCGGAGCGCGAGGTGGACCAAGTCGACCTCTATGTCGCCGTGGAGAATCAACCGGCCTGGAAGTTCTATCGGCGATTCGGGTTCGAGTCATACGGCGTCATGCCGCGCGCTCTGCGGGTCGCAGGGGTGGACTACGACGCGTTGATGATGACGAAGAAGTTTCGGTGAGGGAGCAGCCAATGGAGACACCCGGGTCGATCGCACGCCACTACTCGGTCGGCACGGATCTCGACCGCCGGATCAACGAAGTGCTCGGCGCTGCGGGCTTTAACAAGGCGAAACCCCCGTCGCCGGATATTCTTGCCGCACTCGACCAGTTCCACGTCGGTGGAATCGGCGCTACGGCGGACCTTGGGCGTCTGC
>DASZFS010000438.1:0-5151 GCA_035939575.1 Vicinamibacterales bacterium
CAGTCCGAGGCAGAAGCGGAGGTGGAACGCGCACGGGCCACCCTGACGCAGTTGGGGCGTCACCTCGAGCGGTGAGATGGTGCTTCGGGCACCGATTGCCGGTGTCGTGCTGAAGCGCGACGCCATGCCGGGCGCCGTTGTTGACGCTGGTTCGCCACTGGTCACGGTCAGCAACATCGGCACGCTCTGGCTTCAGGCCGCGATGACCGAAGCGGCCGCCACAGGGTTGCGGCGGGACGCCGGCCTGCGGTTCCAGGTGCCGGCGTTTCTGAACGAGACGTTCGAGGCTCGGATCCAGAACGTCGGTGCAGGCCTCGATCCGCTGACTCGCACGGTGGCGGTTCGCGCCGTGGCCTCGAATCCGTCCGGCCGCCTTCGGCCTGAAATGTTTGCGAAGGTGTGGATCGCCGCCGGCACGACACGGAGTGCGGTGGTGGTCCCCGGGAGCGCCGTCCAGCGGCTCGACGACCGGTCGGTTGTGTTCATTGCCCACTCGGACGAGTCGCGCGGCGCCCAATTCGAACGACGTGACGTGGAACTGGGATCGAGAACGGACGAGCGAGCCCAGATCATCAAAGGCGTTCAACCCGGTGAACTGGTGGTCGTCGAAGGTGCGTTCGCCATCAAGTCGGAATTTGCTCGCGCAAAGATCCCGGCCGAAAGCTGAAGAACCGTCTCGCATGATTGAGCGTCTCATCGCCGCCTCGCTTCGCTTTCGACTCGCGATCATCGCGAGCACGCTGCTCGTGATCGCGGCCGGTTCGTGGGCGCTCGCCCACATTCACGTCGACGCGTTTCCCGACCTGACGCCAAACCAAGTGCAGGTGCTCACCGAGGCTCCCGGGCTGTCGCCAAGCGAGGTAGAGAACCTGGTCAGCTACCCGATGGAGACCGCGATGATGGGTCTTCCTCGAACGCAGTCGGTTCGGTCGATTTCGAAGGGCGGGATCTCGGTCGTGACGGTGTCGTTCGAGGATGACGTCGAGACGTATTTCGCTCGCGCGCAGGTGCAGCAGCGGATGCAGGACGCGAGCGGGAGTCTACCGGCAGGCTTTCGGCCCACGCTCGGGCCTCCGGCCACGCCCATGGGCGAAGTCTTCCAGTATCTGGTGGAGTCCGACTCCGTCTCGCTGATGGAGCTGCGGAACCTCCATGAGTACACGATTAAACCGCTGCTTCGTACGGTGGCCGGCGTGGCGGACGTGAACTCGTGGGGCGGTCTGGCGCAGCAGTTCCACGTCGAAGCGGATCCGGCGAAGCTCGCCGGGTACAACTTGAGCCTCTCCGATCTCGAACACGCGCTGGTTGACAACAATGCGAATTTCGGTGCCGGCTACCTCGAAAGCCGAGGTGAACGGTTTACGGTGCGCGGCCTCGGTCGACTCACTACCGTGACCGATATCGGGAATGTCGTCGCCGCCACGCACAACGGGATTCCGGTGTATGTGCGAGACATCGCGCAGGTCGCGGCTGGCGCCATGCCTCGCGAGGGGGCCGTGTCACGCGATGGCCGCGGCGAGACGCTCGCGGGCATGATCGTGATGCTCAAGGGCGCCAACGGCCGTGAAGTGGTCAGCCGCGTCGAGGATCGGCTGATTCAGGTCCGGAAGCTCTTGCCGCCGGGCGTCTCCATCAGAGCTTTTTACAACCAGGGCGATGTCGTCGATCGGACGACCCACACCTTGTCCCGGAATCTGCTCGAAGGCGGGCTGCTGGTCACCGCGGTGCTGTTTCTGTTTCTGCGCAACGTACGCGCGTCGCTGATTACAGCCTCTGTGATTCCACTGTCGCTCCTGATCGCGTTCGTCGTCATGCAGCAGAGCGGCCTCTCGGCCAATCTGATGAGCCTGGGCGCGCTGGACTTCGGACTCCTGGTTGATGCCTCGCTCGTGATGGTGGAAAACTTCGTACGACGCTTGGAGCGCGCTGGTCCGGTCGCAGCTGTCGATCGGCGGCGGCTTGTTCAAGAAGCGGCGTTCGAGGTTGGACGGCCGATTGTCTTTGGCGTGTGCATCATCATCGCCGTGTACTTACCGATCTTCTCGTTGCAGGGTATCGAAGGCCGGATGTTTGCGCCGATGGCGTTCACGGTGTGTGTCGCGGTGTTCGGGTCGCTTGTGCTCGCGCTGACCTATGTGCCGACGCTGTCTTCTTTGCTGTTGACGCAGGCGCTCCACACCCCGGCGACGTGGTTGTCCAAGACGCACGAGGTCTACCGACGCTCCCTCACATGGGCGCTTGCCCATCGCGTGGTCGTCGTGTCGATCGCCACCGTGCTCACGCTGGCGGCGATTGGGTCAGTGCCGTTCCTTGGCACCGAATTCATGCCGAAGCTCGACGAAGGCTCATTGATGGTCGAGACGCGGCGACTGCCCAGCGCTTCGCTGCCCGAGGGGATGCGGGTAGCGAAGGAAGTCGAGCGGGTCCTGATGCCTTTTCCCGAGGTGACGAGCGTCGTCACAAAACTCGGTCGTCCGGAGCTGGCGACCGAAACGATGGGACTGTATGCCGGTGACGTCTATGTGAACCTGAAGCCGCGGGAGCAGTGGCGGGAGCGCTCACCCGAGGCCCTGATCGTCAAGATGGACGCCGCTCTGAAGGAGATTCCTGGCATCGACTACAACTTCACCGCGCCGATGGCCATGCGGCTGGACGAAGCGATTTCGGGCGTCCGCACGGAGCTTGGCGTGAAGGTATTCGGAGAGAACCTCGCGGTGCTGGGGCAAAAGGCGGGGGAGATCCGGGACGTCATCAAGGGCGTGCCTGGAGCGGCAGACGTGTCGGTGGACGTGAGCGCAGGGGCCATGCAGGCGGAGATCGCGCTTGATCGCGATGCGCTCGCACGATATGGCCTGAACGTCGCGGACGTGCGCGATGCGGTGCGGACCGGGATTGGAGGTGCCCAGGCCACGGAAATCATCGATGGGCGCAAGCGGTTCCCGGTGATCGTGCGCCTCGCCCAGGCGTACCGGACATCTCCTGAGGCCATTGGCCAGCTGCTGATTACCACGACGACGGGAGTCAAGCTCGCACTCTCGCAGGTCGCGCAGGTACAGATCGTCGAAGGGCCGGAACGCATCACTCACGAGAACGGGCAGCGCATGATGATCGTCCAGAGCAACGTCCGAGGCCGCGATCTCGGTGGATTTGCGGCGGACGTACAGCGCGATGTGTCACGCCGCCTGGCGCTCCCCCAAGGCTATTTCGTCACCTACAGTGGGCAATTCGAGAACCAGCAGCGAGCCACCGAGCGCCTGCTGATCATCGTCCCCCTCGTGCTGCTCCTGATCGCAGGGTTCCTGTACGGCACCTTCGGCAGCGTGAGGCAAGCGCTGCTCGTCATGCTCGACGTCCCGTTTGCGTTGGTCGGCGGAGTCGCTGCCCTATGGCTCCGTGGCCTCAACCTCAACCTCAGCGCGTCGGTCGGCTTTATCGCGCTCTTTGGTGTGGCGGTCCTCAACGGCGTGGTGCTGATCGCCTACATCAACCAGTTGCGCGACAGCGGCAAATCGCTGGCCGAAGCCGTTCGCGACGGAGCGGACGTGCGATTGAGGCCGGTGCTGATGACCGCATTGGTGGCCAGTTTCGGGTTTATCCCGATGGCAACGTCCACGAGTCCCGGCTCCGAGGTTCAACGGCCGCTCGCGACCGTCGTCATTGGCGGGCTGGTGACCTCGACCGTGCTCACGCTCTTCGTGCTGCCGGTCTTATACGAGTGGGTGGAGCAAAGCTGGCCGCTTGTGGCCGGTTTTGCCGCACGCACGCTACCAGGTAAGTTCGCTCGCGCGGCTGTCGGCTCGGCGGTTCGCGACGAAGGACCGAACGGATGATTGGCGGCGTCCGACTCGCCGCGGCGTTTCTGGCCCTGCTGAGCATCTTGCTCGGGCCCGTCGTGCCACCCGCACACGTCCATCGTACGGCGGGGCCTGGTGGTCACGCGCGAGTACTGATTCATCGGCACTTTGCGCCGCACACCAGTTCCGCGGGAACCCACGTCGAGCGCCGTGGTGTGGCGGATGGCGCGCCAACCTGGATTGAGGATCCGGCAGGACTTCCGCCACATCAGTACCTCGTCGCACCGGATACAACGCGCACCCTTCTTGATGCCTCGAGGCCGCCGCCGGATCGGGTGAGCGCCATTGCGTTGGCGTCCGGCGTCCTTCCTCACGCGCCGCCACGTTCGCCGGCGGGGCTCCGCGGGCCTCCTCATCGGGCGTAGCTCCGTCACTCCACGTGACCTTCACGCGAGGCATCGCTTGCGACACCGATCGCAATGCCGCGCGTGCGCCGGGTCGATCACAGGGATGCAGCGCTGGAGGATCAAGATGAGAATTCTATTGTCGTGCGTCGTAGCGGGCACCCTCGGGAGCCTTCCGCTCGTCGCGGCCGAGCAGAGTTGGACAGGGCAAATCAGCGACAGTAAGTGCGGGACCAAACACTCGCCGGCGGAGCATGGCAAGAAGAGCCTGTCGGATCGCGAGTGCGCACTGGTCTGCGCTCAAAAGGGCGCCGAGTACGTACTCGTGGCTGATGGAAAGGTCTACAAGCTGCGGAACCATGACGCGGATCTCAAGGCCCATGCAGGAGACACCGTCAAGGTGGCAGGCGAGTTGTCAGGCGAGACCATCCGAGTTTCGAAAATCGAGATGTCGAAAGGCACGAAGTAGGAGCTTCCGCAAGCGGCCGAGGAGCGCGCTTCGTCTCCTCGGCCGTCACGTCTGCGGTCGCGCCTACTGCGTCAGCCTGATGACGCCGAAAGTTCCGCTGCCGTAATTGTTGTTGCCGGCGGTGAAAAAGAGTTCATTGGGCTCGCCGTTTGACCCGCCTTGGCCGAACTGGATCGCCCACACGTCGTCAATCTCGATGGGCTGCCCGCGCGTGTCACGGAGTGGGCCGAGGAAGTTGCCCGTACTCGGGTCGAAGGCGTTAATTCGTCCGCGGGAAATATTGTTCGTGATCAAGAGCGCATTACTCATCGGCCCGAAGTCAGGCGGCGCGAGCGCCGGTCCTAAGACGGGGCCGGCGCTCATTCGAATTCGAAATTGTTCAGGAGGACCGCGGAATCAATCGAGCCGAACTTCAAGTAGTAACAAGCGCCGATGTGCTGAATGCTCGATCCTGGCTGCGCCCGGAGACTACTGGAATTCAATT
>DASZFS010000439.1:0-11728 GCA_035939575.1 Vicinamibacterales bacterium
CTCCTGCAGCCTGACGCCACTAGCGCCAGAGGGCGGGCCTGTTCATTTGACATTCAAATGGAACAAAGCGACACTCCATTCGTATGTCGAATAGAGAATCGGACGGGAGTGGCACGACCGGCACGGGCAGTGCTGGCAAGGTCGACAAGGTCGACAATGTCGACGATGTTTCAAGGGCGGACATCCTCCAGGGAACGCTCGACCTGATGGTCCTGCAGACGCTGGCGACGCTCGGCCCCCTGCACGGCTATGCGATCGCAGCGCGTCTGGAGCAGGTTTCCGGCCACTCACTGCAGGTCAACATGGGCACCCTCTACCCTGGATTGATGCGCCTGGAGCAGCGTGGGCTGGTACGCGCCAAATGGGGTATCACCGACAACAACCGGAAGGCGCGGTTTTACACCATCACGCCCGCGGGACGCCGCCAGCTCGCGGCCGAGAAGTCGCAATGGGATCGCATGGCGTCGATCATCCATGCCCTCCTCAGCGATCAAGCGTAGACAAGCTAAGGCGGCGCATATGGCCAGACTGCGTGAGTGGCTGATCCGGCTCTGGGGCACGCTCGGCACGCCCGGCACGCTCGGCACGCTCGGCATCCTCCACAGGGGGCGCCCTGGGAGGAGCGACAGGAGCGACGCGGACCTGGAGCAGGAACTGCGGTTCCATGCCGAGCTTGCCGCGATCGGCTCCGGCGGCGTGGCCCAGGCCATGGAGGCACTGCGCGACCAGCGAGGCCTCCCCTGGCTCCAGGATCTGATCCGCGACGTGCGCCATGCGTGCCGCCTTCTGCGACGGAACCCGGTCTTCGCTGGCGTGGCGATCGCGTCACTCGCCATCGGCATCGGCGCCAACGGCGCGATGTTCAGCATGGCCGATGAATTGATTCTGCGTCCACTTCCGGTGTCTGACCCTGGAGCCGTGGTCGCGGTCAGTTCCGAGACGCTGGACCGGACGTCGGGCAGTCGTCTGTCGTACTCGAACTATCACGACCTGCGCGACGCGTCACGCTCGTTCGATGGCCTGCTTGCCTACCACACATCCAGCATCAGCTTCGCCCGATCGCGCCAGACCGTTCGCGAGATGCACCTGGGGATGTTGGTCAGCGACAACTTCTTCAGCGTCCTTGGCGTTCAACCGGCGCTGGGGCGCACGTTCACGCCGGAAGAGGGGCGCGTACCAGGCCGCGACGCCGGCGTCGTGCTCGGCTATGACTTCTGGAGGAACGCGCTGGCCGGTGACGCCTCGATTCTCGGCGCCACCGTCTGGTTGAACGGCATCGATTTCCAGGTCATCGGCGTGACCCAGGCAACTTTCACTGGCATTGACCCCCCTCTCCGGCCGGCGTTCTACGTCCCGATCATGATGGCCGAGCGGCTCAGCGCCGTGCCTTCCGGTTCGCTCGAGAATCGTGCCGAGCGCACGTTCGCGGTCAAGGGTCGCTTGAAGCCCGGCGTCGCGAAGGCGCGCGCTCAGGCAGAGCTCTCAAGTATCTGGACGGCCCTGGCGCGCCAGTATCCCGAGGCCAACCGCAATCGTGTGATCGCGGTTCGCAGCGGGCTGGAAGATCGCATTCAGCAAGACCCGGTGGACACGGTCGCCATCGGCATCCTGATGGCGCTGGCGGCGATTGTGCTCGCGATTGCCTGCGCGAATGTCGCAAACCTGATGCTGGGCCGCGGCCGCGCCCGGTCGCGCGAGATGGCCATCAGGCTGGCGCTAGGCGTCAGCCGGTCACGGCTGCTCCGGCAGCTTCTGACCGAGAGCCTGCTGCTGGCGCTCATGGGCCTTGCGCTCGGGCTGGGCGTGGCGTACGGCGGGGTCCGCTTCCTTCAGACTCTCCCGACGTCGGATCAGATTGTGATTGCGCCGCAGCTGGATCATCGCGTCTTCGTCTTCGGGCTGATCGCTGCCACCGCGAGCGCCGTCCTGTTCGGCCTGGCGCCCGCGCGGCAGAGCCTGAAGACCGATCTGGTGCCGGGGCTGAAGACCTCTGAGCCCGGCGACGCAGCTGGCCAGCGAGCGATCGGGCGCGCCGTGGGGCGCAGCCTCCTCGTGATCGGACAGATCGCGCTGTCGATGGTGATGCTCGTAGCCACCGGCATGCTGCTGGACGGCTTTCGCAAGGCGGTCGCGCTCAACCCGGGGTTCCGCACGGATCGCCTGATCATGCTGTCGACGGATACGTCGCTCGTGCGGTACACACCCGCCCAGACGCACGCGTTCTATCGCGATCTCGTTGATCACGCGCGGGCTCTGCCAGGCGTCGCGTCGGCGACCCTCACCAGCTCGATTCCGTTCAAGGTCGGCGATGAACTCACCGAAGGGGTGATTCCGGAGGGGTACCAATTCCCGCAGGGCCAGGACCACGTATCGACCGCCGCCGCGGTCGTGGACGAACGCTATTTCGACACGATGCAAATCGCGCTGATCCGCGGCCGCGCGTTCACGGCGAACGATTCGAGCGACTCCCGCCCGGTGGCCATCGTCAACGAGGAATTCGTCAGGACCTACTGGCCCGGCAAGGACGCGATTGGAAGACGCCTGCGCGTGAACGCCCAGTGGTTGGAGATCGTCGGCATCACCAGGACTGGCAAATACACCTGGATTGCCGAAACGTCGATGCCCTTCCTCTACCTGCCGTTTGCGCAACACGAGCAAACGGGGATGTCGCTGCTCGCCGAAACGAGGAACGCGGACCCGGCGCTCCTGGCCGCTCCCCTGCGCGAAGTCGTTCGAACGCTCGATGGGAATCAACCTGTCTTCAACGTGCAGCCGTTCGCAAGCCTCTACTACGAGCGCGCCGTCGCTGTCCCGCTCATGCTCATGCAGCTGGTCGGCACGATGGGTCTGCTTGGACTGACGCTGGCCCTCATCGGGCTCTACGCGCTCGTCGCGTATTCGGTCGCACGCAGGACGCGGGAGATTGGCATCCGAATGGCGATCGGCGCCGCCAGTCGAGATGTCCTGAAAATGGTGTTGCGCGAGGGACTGCTGCTTTCGATTGTGGGCATCGCGGTTGGCGGTGTCGCCTGCGTGGCGGTCGCGCGCGCCCTCACTGCCGCTCTTGCGGGTCTCGGGACACCCAACCCTGTGACCTACGTCGTCGTTCCGGCGGCGCTCGTCGGGCTCACGATGGCTGCCACCTACCTCCCGGCGCGCCGCGCGGCGCGGGTGGATCCGCTGGTGGCGCTGAGGTGCGAATAGCGAGGACGCCCAATCTCGGCCTTGGAGACGGGCACGGGACGGCCGAACCGGACTGGCATCGTTGGCGGTAGTATGTCTTGATGCTCAAGAAGGCCCTCATCGGCGTGCTCGGCGTCCTGCTCGTCGGTAGCATCGTTCTGTTTCTCTGGGCGCGCTCGGTTCTCGCGCACGATGGCGTTCGGACCGAGATTGCGGGGCGACTGAGCCAGGCGCTCGGGCAGCCGGTGTCCATTGGCGGCATCGGCGCGAGCATCTACCCGCGGGTCACGGTTAACCTCGACAACCTGAGCATTGGACCGCAGGCGAACATCCGGGTCGGCACGCTCGGCATCGGCACCGACTTTCGAGCGCTTCTCTCGAGGCGCATCGAGCACGGAAGCATGCGCCTGACGGGCGCACGGATCCAGCTGCCGCTGCCGGTGTTTGCCAGCCCGTCGCCGGCCGATGCGCCGCCGCCAGCCACTCGTGCCGCGCCGGTCGAGATCGTATCCATCGACGAGATCGTGTTGAGCGGCGTCGAGATCGTCAGCGGCGCGCGCACGTTGCGCGGCGACATCGAGCTGGTCCCTCAGGGCAGCGGCGTGCTCGTGAGGAAGGTGTCGCTGCGGGCGGACGACGCGACCATCAATATCACGGGACGGATTGCCGACCTGTCGGGTCCAACCGGCGAGCTGAGCGTCAAGGCCGGCGCGCTGGACTTTTCCCGGCTGCTCGCATTCGTGTCTGACTTTTCTGCGCACGCCGGGTTGAGCGCCGGCCAGAACCCTGCTGCGCCCGCGTCCGCCCGCGCGTCCGCGTCGACCAGGCCTTCGACGATGAACCTGGCCGTGACCATGGAGGCGGACCGGGCGACGTTGGGAACGCTCGCGATCGAGAAGCTCTCAGGACGGGCGCGGATCACATCCGACGGGATGACGCTCGATCCGATTGCCTTCGGCGTCTTTGGCGGCCGCTACGAAGGTTCGCTGGCGCTGACGCTCGGGGAGGTACCTGACTTTCGGTTGCGCGCAAGGCTCTCGAGCATCGACATGACCGCCGCCACAAGATTTGCAGGCAGCCCAAACACGATCACTGGACAGCTGTCGGGAGACATCGACGTGGCGGGCCGCGGACTCGAGGCGAGCCGCGTCGCGAAGAGCGCGCGCGGCACGGTGCGCATGAACATCACCAACGGCGTGGTCAAGAATCTCGGGCTGATTCAAGCCGTTGTCGTGGCGACGTCGATGCGCAGCGGCGCGCTGTCTCAGGGCTCCGGCTCAAGAGACGAGCCGTTCACGCGCCTCGGCGGGACATTGACCCTCGCGAACGGCGAGGGGACGACGCAGAACCTGCAGTTCGAGTCGAAGGACGTGAGCCTCGGCGCGGCCGGGGCGGTCCGGCTGGACGGCACCGTCGTCGATCTCAAGGGCCGTGCGCAATTGTCCGAAGCGCTCTCGCAGCAGGCCGGGAGCGACCTGCTCCGCTACACGCAGGAACAGGGCCGTGTGACGCTGCCGGCGACGATCGGAGGCTCCGTGGAAAACCTGCGGGTGCGCATCGATGCGGCGGACCTTGCGAAGCGGGCCGTGCGCAACCGCGCCACCGACGAGGCGCAGAAGGCGGTGAAGGGACTCGGCAACCTGCTCAAACGATAAGCGCATGCCGGCCATCGAGGCGGGCTGGAGACTCTGAGCTGGGCCGAAGACTCATGGCCGCATGCAGTTGCCTCGCCCCCAATATCAAGATTGTCCAAGATTCTCAAGCGTTGGACAGGGTCGTCAGACATCGAGGGCGTAGGCAACTGCACGCGGCCATGAGTCTTCAGCCCCACTCTGAGTGATCTGCCGAGGCGTTTGAGAGATACGTTCTAGTTTTTCCGCGCGCCGGCGATCACGAGATCGGGCAACGCTTTTTCCAGCGGCTGACCGACGAGCTTTCGCAACTTCGCGGCGGTGCTGATCGCGCGAGCGTTCGCGTGGTTGTTGGCGTAGGCGTACGCCCGCTTCCGTTGTCCAGACGCCGCGCCGATGGCCTCCGCGAGCGGCCTCAGCTCCTCTTCCGAGTAGTCATAGTCGTACCGGTCGTCGCGGTGAGCGTGCCGCCACCAGTTCTTGGCATTGCGCCCGTGCAGACGGAGGTAGAAGAACGGCACGTCGGTCGGCGAGAAGTCCTGTCGAATCGAGTCCTTGAACTTCGGTTCATCGATCTGGACCCAGCTCGCGCCGAACGCATTCAGAAGTTCGACCGTCTGAACGCGATTGTCGCTCCAGGTCCGGTGTCGCAACTCAACGGCAACGGAGTATTCCCCGAACGCCCGCAGTAACGCCGCCAGGTGCGCCCTCGACGCCGCGTCGTCCCTGAACGACGCGGGAAACTGCGCGAGCAGCGGACCAAGTTTGCCGGCGTTGGCGAGCGGCTCGATGCCGCGCTTGAATGTGTCGATGTCGCTGGTGTTCGCCTGAATGAGCGCAGCGATCGCGCTCTCGGGGATGTCCGATGTTCCGAGCTGTCGTGCGAGATCGCGCGTGAGGCGCTCTCGGAACATGCGCGGATGCGTGAACTGTTGGAACAGCTTGACGCTGAATTGAAACCCGCCTGGCGTCTTCTCCGCCCAGGTTCGCGCGATCTCGGCGCGAGGTTGACCGTAGAACGTCGTATTGATCTCGACGGTATCGAAGAATTGCGAGTAGAACGACAGCTCATCGAAGCCGCGCGGCCGCGGCTTGGGATAGAAGATGCCGTTCCAGCCGCGGGCGGCGGGATATTGCCAGCCCGATGTGCCGATCCGAATGACGGCGCCTGTCATTGGGCCCGCGGCGCGATCCGGATACCACCCGGATCGTTGGTGCGCAGCGGGTCCGTAAACGTCCGCCCTGCGTCCGACAGGTCGCCGTACACCTCGTCACCGGCCGGCCGCACGCCCTGTCGCACCCACTTCACAAGGTCGTCGAACGCTCGAATCTGCTCGGGCTGGCTGAACTGGCAATGCCCGCTGATGCGATACAAGCGCTGGACCAGCAGCCGCTCGTTGCCTGCGGCGACCACGGCCCGCTTCAACGACTGCTCGAGGAACACCGGCACGAACAGGTCGCCCGTTCCGTGCATGGTCAGCGTCGGACGCTCGATCTTGCCGTCGAACGGGACGATCTCCTCATAGGGGCCATTCGGATTCCGCATCTCCGGATCGGCGGCCTTGCGCCGGACGCGGGTGTTCAGATCCGATGCGGTCAGGCCGAGACCGTCGTCGATCGCATACTTGACGTGTGCGTTCGTCAGCGCGCGATTGACGGGCGTCGGGATGCCGACGAGCGCGCCCGGGCTCGTGCTCATGTTCGCGAGGAAGCGCGACGCGAGCCCCTCGACCGCAAACGGCCGCGGTCCCCCACTGATCTGGATCTCGATGCTCGCGAGCTGACGGCCCTTGTCCGTGTAGGCCGGGGGAGTACCGAGCATCTCGGTCATCTTCGCGGTGTCCTGGACGAGTGTGTTGCGACCGAACTGCACGCCGGTGACGACCTCAGCCGCCGCGCTGACGGCGGCGTAGTAGTCGAAGAGCTCGGGGCCGGCCGGGCACATGGCCAGGCCGCCGGCAAACGCGGTCGGGAACTCCTGCATGCCCAGGAGCGTGACGTGGCCGCCCATCGACACGCCGGTCAGGTAGGTCCGCTGGGGTGCTCGCCCGCCGTTCGCTTTCGTGAAGAGATCGACGAGCGCTATTGTGTCCTGGAGCCCCGCGCCTGGCACGTATCCATTGCAGTGGTAACTCGACGCGGCCCACGCGAAGCCGTCCTTCACGAGGTGCTCCCGGATGGAGTCGTTCTGCACCCGCAGCTGCGACCCCTGCGCGCCGCCGTTCGACACGAACCCGTGCGCATACAGCACGAGCTCGCCGTTCCAGTGGTCGGGAATCTCGATGCGGTAGATGCCGCCGTCGTACCGTCCGGAATACGCTTTCGCATCCGCCAGTGCCTCGAACGCCGGATCGCCGGGCTGCCACTCCTGAACCGGGCAGGGCACCGGCGTCACGCCCGGTCGGCCCATTACTCGCGATATTCCAACCGTCGACGCACCCTCTCCGCTCGCGCGAATGGCGGCCAGGGCGATGGCGGCCGCGACCCCCACTGCCCACGCGTTCGACACCGCGAGCGATCGCATTCGTCTCATGAGTACTACCTCGTTCACTTCGGGGGCCCCTTTCCCCCGGCCTTACCCTGCCGTCAGTGACCGGCGGGCTTGCGTGGAAGCGCAAACGCCGTCAGGTTGGCCCCCGACGGTATGACGACGTATTGGCGATCGTCGATCATGTATGTGGTGGGCGGCGCGAAGATCGTTGAGCCGGTTTGGTACTGAAAGAGCTTCTGGCCGCTCCCGGCGTCGGCGGCGAAGAACGCGCCGTCGTGATCGCCGCTGAAGACGACGCCGCCGGCCGTCGCCAGCACGCCGGCCCATCCCGCGCCCTCGTAGCGAATCTCCCATTTCTTCATCACGTTCGTCGGGTCGAGCGCGCGCAGCGCGCCCCATGTCTTATAGCCGGTCACCGGGGCGACGGTACCCCCCATCGTCCGATCGCCGACGTTGACGGCGGCCGTCGGCGGACGCCGGATGAACTTGGCGCATGTCTCACGCACGGTGACGAAGAAGAGCCCTCTTGCGGCGTCGTAGGACGGGGACATGAAGTTTGTCCCGCCGTACCAGTCGGGGCACGTCTCCGTCCCCTCCGGCGTCGGATCGTGGCCGGCGATCACCACCGGACGGCCATCCCGGCCGATCTCGTTGGCCCAGGTCGTGTTCGCGAACGGCTTGGCCACAAGCAGATCCCCGCTGGCGCGATCCAGGACGTAGAAGAAACCGTTGCGGTTCGCCATCATGACGACTTTGCGTGGACGACCGTCGATCGTCAGGTCGGCGAGCACGGGAATCTCGTTGGCGTCCCAATCGTGCGTGTCGTGCGGCGTGAACTGGTAGTGCCAGCGCAGGGTTCCCGTGTCGGGATCGAGCGCGACGAGGGAGCCGGTGTACAGGTTGTCGCCGGGCCTTGACTCGCCGTCCCAGTCCGGATTGGGGTTGCCGGTTCCCCAGTACAGCAGGTTCAGCGCGGGATCGTACGTGCCAGTGAGCCAGGTCGGGCCGCCGCCTCGGGTGAGGAGATCCGCCGGCCAGGTCTCGCTGCCCTTGTCACCGGGCCCTGGAACGGCGTACCAGCGCCAGAGACGACTACCGGTCATCGGATCGTAGGCATCGAGAAATCCGCGGTTCGCGTACTCGCCGCCGGCGATGCCCACAATGAGCTTGTCCTTGACGACGAGCGGGGCGCCAGTGCCAGCAAAGCCCCGCTCGGGCTTCTCCATCTCCACGTCGAAGATGACCTTTCCGGTCTTCATCTCGAGGGCGACCAGGTGGGCGTCGAGCGTCGCCATGAACAACCGGTCGCGGTATGCGGCAAACCCGCGGTTGACCATCCCGCAGCAGACTTTGAGCCCTGGAGGAAGCGTGCGCTGGTAATGCCAGATCTGGCGGCCCGTGCGTCCGTCAACCGCCCACGCGTGGTTGAGGGCACCGGTGACGTACAACGTGCCGTCCAGAACGATTGGCGTTGCTTCGAACTTGTTGGCGACGGCGGTCTGCAGCGTCCATTGCGCCGCCAGCTGGCCGACGTTGGCGGCGGTGATCTGGGCCAACGGGCTGAACCGTTGTCCGGTGTAGTCCCCCGAGTACGAGAGCCAGCGCGCGCCGTTGGCGAGACCATCGCTGACGTCTTTGGTGGTGATGTCCTGCGCCTGGGTCGCTGTCCCCAGCGCCCCCAGCGCGGCTGTGCAGGCCACAGCGCCGATCGCTCGCCTGAGATCGATGTGCATGGTGCGCGCATGGTAGCGCGAGCATTCGAGCTCGTCCACGACTTTCGTGCAATATTCGCCCGTGGAACTCTTGCTTTGTCGGCCCGATAACCCGTGTGATAGAGTTCGAAAGTTTTCCGGACGCGCGTGGCAGCGCGTTCATCCCCTTTAATCGCAAGTCGATAGCGTCAGGAGTTTTCCGCCGTACCATGCGCGCGCGCCGTTATACCGTTGTCATAGCCGATCGGACGAGCGGTGTCGTCCGCCGGGTCACGATCAGCCTGAGGCCCACGCTCGCCATCGTGAGCGGCATCCTGATGCTTCCGGTGCTGGTTGGACTCGGCGCCCGGTGGAGCGCGCGCATTGAGATTGACGAGTTGCGCGTTGCCAACGCCGCGCTCGGGGTCGAGAACGGCAGTTACCGGGCCGCCACGGGCGAACTCACCGGCCAGATTCAGTCGCTCGAAAACGTCATCGGCGATCTTGGCGCGCGTGCGCAGCTGGATCCCGCCCAGGCGCGGGCCATGCAGAAGCTGCCATCGCTGGTCAAAGCGCGAGCCGCGGGAGGCAATCTCGAGCCCAACGCCGCCGTCTCGGAGATCGCCCGGGCCCCCTTCTCCTCTCCCGAGGACACCTTTGGCGTGCTTCGCGATCTTCTGAACGGCCTGGAGAACCGCCTGAGATTCGTGCGGCGCGACGTGGAGCGCCGCGAGGCGCTCGCCGCGGCCACCCCCTCAATCTGGCCGACGCACGGCTGGCTCACCGGCACATTCGGTGGGCGCAGCGATCCGTTCAACGGCGAGCCGGCCTTTCATCAGGGCCTGGATATCTCGACCGATAAGGGCCAGCCGGTACTGGCCACCGCCGATGGCGCCGTCGAGTCCGCGTCCTATTCCGGCGACTACGGCAACCTCATCGTCCTCCGGCACGGCTTCGGCCTGTCGACGCGCTACGGCCATCTGAGCGCGTTTGCCGTCACACCTGGACAGAGCGTCAAGCGCGGGGACGTGATCGGCTATGTCGGGTCCACGGGACGCGCGACCGGCTTCCATCTGCACTACGAGATCCTGGCCAACGGCAAGCTAATCAATCCGTTGCAGCTCCTCACGCAGCCTGCGGGCCAACCGGCAAACCACTGAGCGCTCGCCTAAGGGCACGCGCTACGCTAGAATGGTTGGATATCCACGCGGTCCGGTCGCCGGTCCAACCGATAGATGCTCGATACCCTTCTCGCCAAAGTCGTCGGCACGCAGAACGAACGTGATCTGAAGCGGCTGCGCCCGCTCGTCGGCCAGGTGAACGCGCTCGAGCCGAGTGTCACCGCGCTGAGCGAAGAGCAGCTGCGTGCCAAAACGGCCGAATTTCGCCAGCGCCTTAGGCCCGTCGTCGAGCGCCTCAACGAGGAAGAGAAGACGACGCAGAACGAGTCGCGGATCAAGAGCGCACAGTCAGATCTCCAGGACGCGCTCGACGACCTCCTGCCCGAAGCGTTTGCCGTCGTCCGTGAAGCCGGCCGCCGCGTGCTGAGCATGCGGCATTTCGACGTGCAGATTATCGGTGGCGCCGTGCTGCACAACTTTGGCGGTGCTCACGCCAAGGTGGCCGGCAAGATCGCCGAAATGAAGACCGGCGAGGGCAAGACGCTGGTTGCCACGCTTCCTGCCTATCTCAACTCGCTCACGGGCAAGGGCGTTCACATCGTCACCGTCAACGATTACCTGGCGCGGCGCGATTCGGAGTGGATGGGCAAGATCTACCGGTTCCTTGGCCTGAGCGTGGGTGTCATCCAGCACGAGCTGACCGACGCCGAGCGCCAGGTCGCGTACGCCGCCGACATCACCTACGGCACGAACAACGAGTACGGGTTCGACTACCTGC
The DNA here is from genome assembly GCA_035939575.1 of Vicinamibacterales bacterium. Classification (GTDB taxonomy): domain Bacteria; phylum Acidobacteriota; class Vicinamibacteria; order Vicinamibacterales; family CAVVIG01; genus DATKHR01. The sequence goes on from DASZFS010000439.1 coordinate 10,896, forward strand.
GCGACAATATGAAGTTCGATCTGTCGCACTATGTCCAGCGCGGGCACAACTTCGCCATCGTGGACGAGGTAGACAGCATCCTCATCGACGAAGCACGGACGCCGCTGATCATTTCGGGGCCGGCCGAGGAGTCGACGGATCTCTATTACGAGGTCGACCGGATCATTCCGCGCCTGAAGATGGGCGCTGTGACGCGCGGCGACACGAAGGCCGAGGAGCGCGAGGCGCTCGAGGCAACGGGCGACTACATCAAGGACGAGAAGCACAAGACGGTCACGTTGACCGAAAGCGGCATGGCCAAGGCCGAGCAACTGCTCGCGCACCGTTTGCAGCCGGGCGGCCTCTACGACCCGGCCAATATGCCACTGCTCCATCACATCAACCAGGCGCTGCGGGCCCACGTCCTCTTCCAGCGGGATGTCGACTACATGAACAAGGACGGCGAGATCGTCATCGTCGACGAGTTCACCGGGCGCCTGATGCCCGGGCGCCGCTGGAGCGACGGCCTGCACCAGGCGGTCGAAGCGAAGGAAAAGGTGAAGATCGAGCGCGAGAATCAGACGCTCGCGACGGTCACGTTCCAGAATTACTTCCGGAAGTACAAGAAGCTCGCCGGCATGACCGGCACGGCGGACACGGAAGCCGAGGAGTTCGGCAAGATCTACAACCTGGACGTCGTGGTCATCCCGCCCAACCGTCAGCTCAAGCGCATCGAGCACCCGGATCTGGTCTATCGCACCGAGACGGAGAAATGGGACGCGATCGTGACCGAGATCGTGGAGGAGCATGCAAAGGGCCGCCCCGTCCTCGTCGGCACGGTCTCGATCGAGAAG
>DASZFS010000440.1:0-4161 GCA_035939575.1 Vicinamibacterales bacterium
ACGCGAGTCCCTGAACGCGCGCAATGTTTCTGATGGCGCGCGCGCGATCGATCAGGACTTGCGGTGTCGGGAGATCCGTCAGAAGCACGCGCGTAAATCTATCAGATGGTTTACGGGCAGTCACGATGACTTCGTGTCCACGTACGGAGCCACAGAGGCACAGAGGCACAGAGCAAACGTTTTCCTCTGTGTCTCCGTGCCTCTTATGTCTCGCATTTCTGCTAAAAGATGTCCTCGGGAGCGAGTAGCCCGATTGTCTCTCGGTGCGGAGACCGGGCCACAGCAAGGGCGCTCGCTCCGACAGCGCATCACTCATCCCGAACAGTTGCCTGGGCCGCGAGCCCGAAATATAAGACCGGGAACCGTGATGCCGAAGGAGCCGGCGATGCCGCAGTCGGTGGTCGTGGGGATTGATGTCAGCAAAGCGGAGTTCTGCGTCGCGATTGATCCCTCGGGTGAGCGTTGGAACAGTGCCACGACGGCCGTGGCGATCGACGCGTTAGTCGAGCGCCTGCGTGCCATGACGCCCCAGCTGATCGTACTCGAGGCCACGGGAGGGTACGAGCTGGCGCTGGCGGGGGCGTGTGCCACGGCCGGATTACCGGTGGCGATCGTCAATCCGCGCCAGGTGCGCGCGTTTGCGCAGGCGCTTGGGCGCACCGCCAAGACCGATGCGATCGATGCCGCCGTGCTGGCGCGCTTCGGCGCACAGGTCCACCCCGCACCCCGCGCCATTCCGGATGCGGCCACGCAGGCCTTGGCAGACTTGATCACGCGCCGCCGGCAGCTGCTCGACATGCTCGGTGCGGAGCGACAGCGGTTGGCGCAGGCCCCGCCCACCGGCCCCGTCACTCGAGATCTTCGCACCCACATTCGCTGGTTGGAGCGTCGCCTCGCCGACGTCGACGGCGACATCGGTCGGGCGATTCAGGCGAGCCCCGTCTGGCGGGTGCACGAGGATCTGCTGCGAACCGTGCCTGGCGTCGGCCCCACGACCGCGCGCACGCTCCTCGCTGAACTGCCCGAACTGGGCTCGCTCGATCGTCGCGCGATCGCCGCGCTGGTCGGCGTCGCCCCGTTCAATTGCGATAGCGGGCAGTTTCGGGGCCGACGCCGCATCGCCGGCGGCCGGGGATCGGTCCGCGCCAGTCTCTACATGGCCGCGCTCACTGCCAGCCGGCGCAATCCGATACTGACCGCTTTCTATCGCCGCCTCCGTCTGCGTGGAAAACCGGCGAAAGTCGCGCTCGTGGCCGTGATGCGCAAGCTGCTGACTATTCTCAACGCGATCCTCAAACAGCGTGTACCGTGGAATCCATCCGCCGCCACCGTCACCGCCTAATTCAAAGACAGTTGCTGTGGCCCCGTACGTGATCGGTGTCTGTGGCCCCGTACGTGATCTGTGCCTCTGTGGCCCTTTACGTGATCGGTGGCCTCGTGTCCCAGTAGGACGGACACGGACGAGCATCCTGGATAACGTCCAGTCCTATTGTTTCAGCGCGATGACCAGCACTTGCGCCGCCGACGTCACCGACGAGACGTCCACACCGGTGCTGGACAAGACCGATCCCCGGAACGTTCCGAGGAGCGTGCCCTCGATCGTCCGCACATCGTAGTTGGCGGTCGCCGTGAGCCCACTGGGCTTGACGGTCAGTTTCTTCGTGCCGACATCTTCCTGGAACGCGAACACCATGAATGAGGGCGCGCTCGTCTCCTGCAACACGTCCCAGACGGGACCGGCGGTGGATTTCGCTTGCCCGGTGAGCAGAATGCCCGTCGCCGTGGTTTGCGCAGCGCGCACGGTCTTGTACAACGTCACCTCGCGCGCCAGCGCGGCCGAGTCTTCGGACGTCAGGACATCGCTGCGAAAACACAGACCAAAGACACCCGCCATCCGGCTCCGCGCGTACAGCGGCAAATCCGGCGCGCTATGCAGCGGTTCGGCGCTGTTGTCGGTAAGAAACGACAGCAGGTACGCCGGCGGGAACAGCTGTGACAGGCCTTCGGTGTTGTGGCGCACATGGACCGACGGCGCGGTCCGGTCGTCCATCCACGCGGCGTCGGTGTAGCGCAGCATCCCGAGGTCGAGCCGATTGCCGCCGCTGGCGACGTTTTCCACCAGGAGCTGCGGGTACCGCGCGCGCACCGCTGCGAGCACCTGGTAGAGCCCGTTGATCTGGGCGAAGTTCCCGTCGCCGGCCCCGTGGTCGTGGCCGGCCCGGTCGCAATTCACCCACAGGTTGTTGTCCCATTTCAGATAGTCGGGCTGCACCTGATCGATCAGTGCGAAGAGTTGCTGCTGCAGCCACTGGCGGCCATGCGATCCGCCGAGACAGATGAGCGCAGTCTGGGCATCGCCGTACGTGCCGCCCGTCGTGGCGAGCCAGCTTTCGTCCGCCAACCCCGGCGCGCCGACCGTTGACAGGTTGACGCGCTCCGGCTCGACCCAGACGCCGAACTTCATGCCCAGTTGGTGCGCGTGAGCGGTGAGGGCCTGCAACCCATCGGGAAAACGTGTGGCATCCACCTGCCAGGATCCGAGCCCTGCGTCGAAGTCGAAGGGCCCGCTGGCGCCCGCGCCGGTATACCACCCGGCATCCACGACGAACAGTTCGGTGCCGAGTGCCGCGACGCGATCCATTTCCGAGAACATGGACGCCTGGTCGACCTGCGTGCCGTAGGCGAACCAGGTGTTGTAGGTCACCAGCGGGCTCAACGGCCGGCCGTTGCGCAGGCCCGGCGTGACATACGCCCGAACGGCCGCCGTCGCCTGCGCGACGCCCCCGCGGGCGACTCCGAAGAGGAGATGCGGGCCGTCCACACTGGGCGCACCGACCGATGTCTGCATCGGCGCAAGCCCCACATCGATCGTCAGTGTCGTGTCCTGGCGCGTCACATTGAGAGACCAGGCGCCCGACCAGAGCAGGGCCGCGTAGAACTCGTCCGGCGATCCATCGATCATGAACCAGGGGACGGTCGTCTCCGAGCATCGTCGCGTCGAGCCCAGGGCGAGCGATCCACCGCTGGCGAGGGCCCGCGTCGTCGCCGTGAACGCGGAATCGTGTTCGATGTCCGCGTTGTCGCCCTGCAGTCCGGTCAGCCACCGCACGGTGCCGTTCGGCACGGACAGATGGAGCGCGCCGATATTGCTGACGGTGACCGGCACGCCGCTGACCGACTGAAACGTCGTCCAGACCTCGAACGATGGGCTGCCCGACATCGCGAGATAGTGGCGCGTCACGCGCACGGTGTAGCCCGCCGCGAGGAACGACGCATCCAGACGCACGCCGCTCCCCTGCCTCACGGCTTGCGCCGACTCGTATTCCGTGCCGTCGGCGGTGCTTCCGAGCGGCGCCGACACACCGTTCAGGATGACTCGCGTGTCGGCCCCCGCCGTGGCCACCCACTGATGCTGATTCGCCGTCACGAGGCCGAGCGTCTGGAAGTCGAAGAGCGGGCCGAGCCGCATCGAGAGCGTCGTGCCACCCGCGGCAATCGTCCAGACCGCAGCATCGGCGTCGTGCGTGACCGAGGCGTCGCCAATCTTGACAACGGTTACCGGGGTCGCCGGGGCCGCCGGGGCCGCGTCAACGTTCGCCGCGCAAGTAAGGAAAAAGACCCCGAGAAGGAGCAAGACCTCGAGCAGCAGGGTGCGAGGCTGTCGCGATCGTCGGGGCATCAATCGAGGGCCGTATGGTTGGACCGTCGTCACCCCGAAATGTTACATCCGCGTGGCCCATCGCGTGATGGAAACCACCAACGCCTAAAACTTGACGCGGGCCGAGAACTGCAGCTGGCGGGGCGCCCGCGCGCTCACGGGCTGCCCGAAGAGCGGCGACCCGAGGGTGCCCACGTAACTGCCGTAGTTCACCTGGTTGATCACGTTGAACGCATCCAGCCCGAACGTCAATTCGCGATCGTCCTTGGCGCCGCCCAGTTTCACATCGCGCGAAACGCGGATGTCGAACGACGAGAAGCCCGACCCGTCGAGGCTGTTGCGGGGAACGCCCGCCGGGCGCGCGTGTCCCCGGCCGTTGTTGAAGACGTCCTGTCCGAGTGTCTCCGAGTACGGACCCGCCGAGTTCATCGTCAGGCTGAGGCCAATGTCCGCGACTCGCCCCGGGCTGACACGGCCCAGCATCACGAACCGGTGGCGCCGGT
>DASZFS010000441.1:0-3882 GCA_035939575.1 Vicinamibacterales bacterium
CGTCCGCTCAGCACGCCGCTGGTCGACGGCGACCACGCGTCGGCGTACGCGACGAGCGGAACGTACCGCGGTTCGGTCATCGCCACCGACAGCTGCTCGAGCTGCCAGCCGCGGCCGAACTCGAACGGCTCGAGGTGCGGGCTGGCGAGGCCCCATTCCGCGAAGCGATCGAGCGCCCAGCGCGCGGCCCGCATGTGGGCCGGCGATCCTGTCAGCCGCGCGCCGATGTCATCGGTCAGCGTCCGGAACAGCGCTAGCGCGCGGGAGCGTTGCTGGCCCTCCGCCCGGATGCGCCCCGCCATGTCGCCAGGTTGTGCGGAAATCAGCGCGACACCGGAGACCAGGGCCGCAAGGGTGGCGAGAGACCGTCGGCGGGTCGTCATTGATCCGGGGCAATTGTAACGGGCATTGCTGGCGCTGCCTGTATTGGAGCGCGGAAAATCGTCCCGGTGTACCGCCCGACGCCTGGTCCTGCATTGACAGACCTGTTCGTGAGCCACGATGATCCTTCTCAACCGGAGCCGGTGGGCACCCGCTGCATCGGTCTCCCCCTGAACAGGAGCTTCCGATGAAGGTGCTTAGAGCCTGCGCGCTGACGGCAATCGTGGCGACGATGCTTTCCCTGGGCGCGTCGGCCGCGCTGCGCGGCGAGGACAACACGGTGCGCGAGACACGAGACCGACACGAGATCGAGGCGCTCATGTGGAAGTACACGCGAGCGCTCGACAAGGGCGACGGCGCGACCTACGCCTCGACCTACACGACGGACGGTGAGTTCGGGGCGGGCGAGAGAGTGACGAAGGGCCGCGAGGCGCTTTCGAAGCTCGTCGTCCGACAGCCGGCCGCCGGCGAGCCGTCACGGCCACCGCTGTATCACATGGAGCTGAACCACTGGATCGAGTTCGTGGACAGGGACCATGCCCGGTATCACGCATATTACCTGACGGTCTCCGGCGCGATGGGTCGCGACATGCCGGCGCGGATCGTGGCAGCCGGCCAGAGCTTGGACACGATGGAGCGCCTCAATGGCAAGTGGCTGCTGAAAACGCGGGACGTCGCGGCGAAGGACTAGGACAGATCCATCCGCGCGCTCGCGCCGAATGAGCGAATCATCCGATCCGCCCGCGACGTCGTTGCCCTGAAACAGAGTGAAAGGGCGGCGTCCAGTCGCCGTGTATCGACGTACCGACCGCCACGTGGACCGTCACCGCTTGGCAAAACGGTGCATTCCGCACCGCGGATTCAGTTGTATCCTGATCATCAGTTTGACACTTTGTGTGACCCCACACGCCGCTGAAAGCGGTTGTTGTCCGTTGATGCCCGTCGTTCCCAACACGAGCCACATCAGGAGTGGAAATCCATGCGTACGAGTCACCCACTGCGCGTCATCGTCCTGTTGATGCTGGCGATCGCGATCGCGAGACCTGCGCTCGCGCAGAGGACGACCACGTCGGGCGAATTCGTGACCGAGCCGCCGACGCTCGTCTCGCTCGGGTTCGAGTGGCGGATCGCCGGCGACGACAATCGCAACGCGAAAGTCGATGTCTCGTTCCGGAAGAAGAGTGAGCCCAGCTGGCGTCCTGCTCTGCCGCTCCTGCGCGTGCACAATGAGCAGATCGGCGTGCCGCCGGCGCCCGCCGGCGGACGCGGCGGCGGTCCGGGCGGTGGCGGCGACGGCGCTGGTGCACGCTACCCCGCATTCAAGTACACGGCCGCCAACATGTTCTCCGGCAGCATCCTGAACCTGGAGGCGGATACCGAGTATGAGTGCCGCTTCACGCTGTCGGACCCAGACGGCGTCACCGGTCCGAAGGAAAAGATCGTGACGGTCCGGACCCGGAAGGAGCCGCAGCCGGCCGAAGGCGGCCATGTGTACCACGTCTACCCGGTGGGATGGGACGGACCGAAGGAGGAACCGGCGTTCACGGGCCTGATGGCGGCGTACTACATGGCGTCCGCCCACTACGACTACGAGAACGCCTACCCGCCGCGGGTTCAGCCAGGCGACGTGATCCTCGTCCACAAGGGCGTCTACGTCGGCGACCGCTTCCACTACATGAACGGCCCGCCGCGTCCGGGCTACCTGGCGATGGGCAACCTCTTCGACGGCACGTACTACCTGACGGCGAGCGGGACGCCGGACAAGCCGATCGTGATCAAGGGCGCGGGTGACGGCGAGGCGATCTTCGACGGCGCCGGCTGCCAGACGTTCTTCAACCTGATGGGCGGCAGCTACAACTACTTCGAAGGGATCACGATTCGCGACGCCAACGTCGCGTTTCTTCTCGGCATCAAGAACATCGCTGGATCGAGCGGCTTCACGCTCAAGCACTCGCGCCTCTACGACGTGGGCCGGGCGGTGCAGGACGACTGGTCGGGATCAAAGAACGTCTACATCGCCGACAACGTCTTCATCGGGCGTCACGATCCCAACAAGATGATGAGCTGGACCGGAGCGCCATGGTCCAAGTACCCCGACTACCCGGAGCTGCTCCTCTCCGAGTACGCCGTCAAGGTCTACGGCCAGGGGCACGTCGTCGCCTACAACTACTTCGCGAACTGGCACGACGGTGTGGACGTCGCGACTTACGGCACGCCGGACGGTGCGCCGAACGACATTCCGGACCGTGTGCCGCTGGCGATTGATTTCTACGGCAACGACTTCTACAACATGGGCGACAACTGCATCGAGACGGACGGGAGCGCGCGCAACGTCCGCGTGTTCAGGAATCGCTGCTTCAACTCTGCGTCAGGCGCCCTGAGCGTCCAGCCCGTGTTTGGCGGCCCGGTTTACTTCTACCAGAACCTGGTTTACAACGCGCCGGTCAGCGGCGCATTGAAGTACATCGAGGAATCGGCGGGCGTCTACACCTACAACAACACGTTCATCTGCGACGCGCACGCCGGGCCGGCATCGAACGAGCACTTCCGGAACAACCTGATCCTGTCGGAAGGCAACCACGACGCCGTGTTCGCGATCACGGCAACGTTCACCAACTACACGAGCTCGGACTACAACGGCTTCCGTCCGGACCCGGCCGCCGATCACGCCTTCGAGTGGAACTCCCCGCCGTTCGACGTCCTCACGGACTACAAGAACGCGCCGGTTGTCCGCCATTACAAGACGCTCGGCGAGTACTCGCAGGCCACCGGGCAGGACAGGCACAGTGTCCTCGTCGACTACGACATCTTCCTGAACGCGACGAGCCCTGACATCGCCGTGCTTCAGCGCCTTTACAACCCCGAGGACTACGACTTCCGCCTGAAGCCCGGATCGAAAGCATCGGGCGCTGGCACAGTGCTACCGACGATCACCGACGGCTTCACAGGACCCGCGCCGGATCTCGGTGCGTATCAGACCGGCGTCGAGATCCCGCACTACGGCCCGAGGACCGAGCCACTGGGCGCCGCGCCCGTCGGGACGACGCAGTTCAGATCGTGGAACGGTTACCCGAAGGTCGCGATGCCGCGGACACCGTGACGCAGTTCGCCCGCGACGGCCGCGGCCCTGGAGCGTCGAACGCGTCAGCCGGCGGACGACGCGGTCGATCGGAGGCTCGTGAAGGGCTTCGCGGTGATTGCGTTTGGCACGGCCAGGCAGCGCGCGAGTGGTCACCATGCAGAACGGTCGTAAACCTGTATCGCCATAACGTGGGAATCGTCAGAATCGTTGTGGTCGCAAACTTGCTGAGACAGGTTTGAAAGACCTCTTTCCGATTCGTCCATCTGTCGGCCTACCTTCATCTGAATCAGTCGCTTCCATCGTCGACCCGGAGGCCGATGCCAGTGACAGGGAACTTCGACTTCGACGCCCCGCGACAGCGGCGGCGCCCGGATTCGTCCCCCGCGACATGCGAGCTCAAAGAGAAGATTCCTGGCGGT
>DASZFS010000442.1:0-21951 GCA_035939575.1 Vicinamibacterales bacterium
GCCGGTGGACACCACCGGCCGGCTCGCCACCATCGTCCGGCGCGCGATTCCACGCCGGGGCTTCGCGCGGATCGATCCTGCGACGCGCACGTTTCAGGCGCTGCGGATCTGGGTGAACCGGGAGCTGGACGGCCTGGATCGCTTCGTCGAGGCGGCCGCGAAGCGGCTCCGGATCGGCGCGCGACTCGCCGTGATCACGTTCCACTCGCTCGAGGATCGCATCATCAAGCACACGCTGCGGGCGCTCGAACGGCAGGCGGCGGTCGTGAAGGTCCTGACGAAGAAACCGATCATCCCGGGCGACGAGGAAGTCGTGCGCAATCCGCGCGCGCGCAGCGCCAAGCTCCGGATAGCGGAAAGAATTTCAGCGACAGCCGAACGAGCGAGCGTACCGTTCGGACGCGGGGTCCTTGCCCATGGCTGAGCCGTTCGAATACGCCATCAAGAAAGACGTCCGCAACAACCCGGTCGTCCGCGAAGTCGACGAAGCGCGGCAGCGCGAGCTGTGGAAGTCGGTCAGCGTGGCCGGATTCCTGGTCATGGCCCTGCTGTTCTCCGCCTGGCAGCACTTCGAGCTGCTCCGGCACGGCTACCAGGTCGAGCAACTGCGCCGGGAAAAAGCGGCCGAGGAAGAGGCTGGCCGACAGCTGCGGCTGGAAATCGAGACCCTCAAGTCGCCGAAGCGCATCGAGACGATCGCCACGCAGAGGCTTCATCTCGTCTCGCCGTCTGACAACGAGGCGATCGTCATCGAGCGGGTGATCCCCACCGATCCTCCTGCGAAGTCGATCGTGGCGCGGCGATAGGCAGCCAACGATGACTGCTCCCGCCTGGCGCCACACGCTCAAAAAACGGCTGGCCACTGTGGCCGGACTGCTCGCGCTCTGGGTGTCGGGCATCGAAGCCCGCCTCGTGTTCCTGCAGGTGATCAGCCACGACGACCTCTCGGCGCGCGCCGAGCGCCAGCAGAAGCGCACCCAGGACGCGCCCGGCAAGCGCGGCGACATCCTCGATCGCCACGGCCGCGTCCTCGCGACGAGCCTCGACGCCGATTCGATCTACGCGGTGCCGTCCGAGATTGGCAACGCCGACGAGGCGGTGGCGGCCCTCTGCCGCGCCTTCGGGGACTGCACGACGAAAGAGCGCCAGAGCCTGCTCGACAAGCTCAGCCGCCGCAGTCCGTTCGCCTACGTTCGGCGTCAGGTCTCACCAGAGGTCGCCAAGCGCGTCTCCGACTTGAATCTCGACGGCATCTCGTCTCTCAAGGAGAGCAAGCGCTTCTACCCGAACCGCGAGCTGAGCGCGCACGTGCTGGGCTGGGTGGGGATCGACAACAACGGCCTCGGCGGGATCGAGTCCACCTACGACCGGGACATTCGCGGCAAGAAGGGCACGATTCTCATTCAGACGGACGCGCGCCGGCGCGCCTTCAGCCGGGTCGAGCGGCCGCCCACGACCGGGGCGACCGTCGAGCTGACGATCGACGAGTACCTGCAGCACATCGCCGAGCGCGAGCTGCACGCGGGCGTGCTCGAGAACCGGGCGGCGGGCGGCAGCGCCATCATCATGGATCCGCGCACGGGCGAGATTCTGGCGATGGCCAACGAGCCGACGTTCAACCCGAACGCTTTTCGAGATTTCGACGACGACGACCGCCGCAATCGCGCCATCCAGGATCTGTACGAGCCGGGATCGACCTTCAAGGTGGTGACCGCGTCTGCGGCCATCGAGGAAAAGGTGCTGCCGGTCGACACGCTGATCGACACGAACCCGGGGCGCCTGCGGATCGGCGCGCGGCTGATCACCGACGACGGCGGACGCAACAACGGGGTTCTGTCGTTCACCAACGTCATCGTCAAGTCGAGCAACATCGGGGCGATCAAGATCGGCTTCCGGGTCGGCACCGAGCGCATGAGCCGCTTCGTGTCGCTCTACGGGTTCGGCCACCAGGTCTCGCCCGATTTCCCGTCGGAGAACCCCGGGATCGTGTGGCACCCCGAGAAATGGACCGACAGCGCCCTGGCGTCCGTATCCATGGGCTACCAGGTCGCCGTGACGCCGCTGCAGATGGTGGCGGCCGTCAGCTCGGTTGCCAATGGAGGCGTGTACATCGAGCCGCGCGCGTTCCGCGCGATCATCCGGAACGGCGTTCGGTACCAGGTGAAGGCGAAAGAGCTGCGCCGCACGATCAGCGCGGACACTGCCGCGGCATTGACATCGATCATGGAGGCCGTCGTGACCGACGGCACCGCCAAACGCGCGCGGATGGACCGCTACACTATCGCCGGCAAGACGGGCACGGCGCAGAAGCTGATCAACGGGCACTACTCGCACAGCGATCATTACGCCTCGTTCGTGGGATTCCTCCCGTCGCGCGACCCGGCGCTTGCCATCGTTGTCGTGATTGACTCGGCGAAAGGACTCAACGGCGATCACGGCGGCGTCGTCGCCGCGCCAATCTTCAAGAACATCGCGCAGGCTGCCATCCGCTATCTGGGTATTCCGCCGACGATCAATCCCGAGACCCCGGTCCTGGTCGCGCGATTCGAGGAACAGCAGACTGCGCCGGGCGTTACGCTGATTACCAACAACCCAGGTCAGGTGCCTGACGTTCGCGGCATGAGCGCCCGCGACGCGGTCCGCAGCCTGCTGCAGCAGGGGATCAACGCGCGGCTGTCGGGCGACGGCGTCGTCGTGTCCCAGAGTCCTTCGCCTGGCGAGCCGCTCGAGGGTGGCGGCGTTTGCCGCCTCACGCTCGAGCGCTTGCCGTCGCCGCGATCAGCGGAGCCGGTGCGGCCGTGACGTGGCTCGATCTCCTGAGCGTCCTGCGCGATCGCGGCCTTACGGCGCCGTCCGACGCCGGCGCGCCACTGGCCGGCGTGACCGGCGAGATCACCGGTGTCGCGTACGACTCCCGCATGGTGACCCCCGGGGCGGTGTTCGTCGCGCTGCGAGGCCAGCACGCGGACGGGACCTTGTTCGTGCGGCAGGCGCTCGATCGCGGCGCCGCGGCCATCGTTTCGGAGCAGCCCGCGCCGGACGCCAATACAGGGTTTCCCGGGGTCCCCGGGGTTCACGTCCCGTGGGCCACGGTGACCGACGCGCGGCTCGCGCTGGCGCTCCTGGCCGCGGCGTTCCAGGGCGATCCCAGCCGCGAGATGCGAGTCGTCGGCATCACGGGGACCAACGGGAAAACGACCACCGCGTATCTCGTCGCTTCGATCTTCGAGGCGGCGGGCGTCCGCTGCGGCATCCTCGGCACCGTTGCCTACCGGGTCGGACCCGATCCGGCGGACACGCGCGACGCGGGACGTACGACGCCGGAAGCGCCCGACGTCCAGGCTCTCCTCCGTGAAATGGTGGACCGGGGCTGCGGGGCATGCGCCATGGAGGTTTCATCGCACGCGCTGTCGCTCAGGCGCGTGGACGGGGTGACATTCGCCGCGGGCGTGTTCACTAATCTCACGCGCGACCATCTCGACTTCCACGCGGACATGGAGGACTACTTCCGAGCGAAGCGGCGGCTGTTCGAGATGCTGCCGCCGGGAGCGCCCAGTCTGTTGAACGTGGACGACCCGCGCGGCCCCGCGCTCATGGACGCCGGGGGACGTCCTGTGACCTACGCGATCAGCCGGCCTGCGGACATCACGCCCGGCCCGCTGGCGTTCTCGCTCGACGGGCTGCGGTTCGACGTTCGGACGCCGCGCGGCACGGTTCGCGTCAAGTCGAAACTGGTCGGGCGGCCAAACGTCTACAACATCCTCGCGGCGGTCGCGACGGCGACGGCGATGGACGTGCCGTTCGACGCGATCGAGCAGGGCATCCGGCTGCTCGATGGTGTGCCGGGGCGGTTTCAGCTGGTCTCTGAGGCGGGCGACGAGGTCACCGTCGTCGTTGACTACGCTCACACCGACGATGCGCTGCGCAATCTCCTCGAGACGGCGCGCCCGCTCGCGCGCGGACGGCTCATCACGGTGTTCGGGTGCGGCGGCGACCGTGATCGCACCAAGCGGCCGCTCATGGGCGCCGTGGCGAGCCGGCTGAGCGACCTGGTTGTGATCACCTCCGACAACCCGCGCAGCGAGGACCCGGCGCGGATCATCGAGGAGATCCAGCGCGGCATCACGGCCGACACGCCGGGACGATCGGCGACGCAGGGCCGACCCGATCGCGCGGACCACCGCGACAGCGAGCGCAGCCAGCTGGCCATCGCCGACCGGCGCGCGGCGATCGCGCGCGCCATCGAGCTGGCGCGTCCAGGGGACCTGGTGCTGGTGGCGGGCAAGGGACACGAGAAGTACCAGGTGATCGGTGATCGCGTGCTGCCGTTCGACGATGTCGCGGTCGCGCGGGAGGCGCTGGCGAAGCGGCGGACGAACTCAGGCGTGGTGTGAATGCGATCCGGCTGACCGCTGGCTCGATTGCGGCGGCAATGCGTGGGGCGCGGGCCCGGATCGTGTCGGGAGACCCGGATCGCGAGTGCTCCGGCGTTTCGATCGACACGCGGACTCTGGCGCCAGGCGAGTTGTTCGTGGCGATTCGCGGGGAGCGCTTCGACGGCGCGGCGTTCGCGGCGACGGCCATCGAGAAAGGCGCGGCGGGCGTCGTCGTGCCGCGCGGGTGGGAAGGGGGGCGAGCGAATCGGCCGGCGATCATCGAGGTCGATGACACGACCGCCGCGCTGCAGGAGCTGGCGGCATCGATCAGGCAAGAGTCGGGCACGAAGGTCGTGGCCATTACCGGCAGCGCCGGCAAGACCACGACGAAGGAATTGACGGCAGAGCTGCTCGCGGTGCGGTATCGCGTCATCCGCAACCGGGGCAACTTCAACAATCACATCGGCTTGCCACTGTCGCTCATCGAACTGCGCCAGCGGCCCGAAATGGCGGTCGTCGAGTTGGGAATGAGCCACGCCGGTGAGGTCAGCACGCTCGTTCGGATCGCGCAGCCTGATGTGCGCGTGTGGACGAACGTGGGCGACGCACACCTGGGGTTCTTCGCGTCGGTCGATGCGATTGCCGACGCCAAAGCCGAGATTCTCGAGTACGCCAGCGCGTCGACGGTGCTCGTGTCCAACGCCGACGATCCGCGGATTGTGAAGCGGACCGGCGGCTTCGCCGGGCGGAGGGTCACGTTCGGGATCGACCACGACGCCGACGTCAAGGCGGTCGAGGTCGTTGACCGCGGTGTCGAGGGCACGACCGCGCGGGTCGAAACGGCGGTGGGCCGCGTCGATCTGACGGTGCCGCTGGTGGGCCGCGCGAACCTGTCGAACGTGCTGGCGGCGACCGCGGTCGCGCTGGACTTCGGCGTGCCGCTCGCCGCCATCGCGGAGCGGGTCGCCCACGTCACGCCGGCGTCGCACCGCGGGGAGGTCATCCGTCTTCCCGACGGTGTCACGATGATCGACGACAGTTACAACGCGAACCCCGCGGCAACGGCGCGCGCGCTCGAGGTCCTCGCGCACGCGGCCGCGAGCCGGCGCATCGCGGTGCTCGGCGAAATGCTCGAGCTCGGCGAGCACGCAGTGGCGCTGCACGAGGAAGTCGGCCGCGCGGTCGCGGCTGGAGGCCCGCGCCCGATCGACGTGCTCTATACCGTCGGCGGCGCGCCGGCCGAGGCGATGGCACATGCCGCCATTGCGGCAGGAATGGCGCGCAGTGCCGTGCGGCATTTCGAGACGAGCCAGGCAGCGGCCGAGGCGCTGATCGCGCTCGCGTCGCGCGGCGACCTGGTTCTCGTGAAAGGGTCCCGCGGGGTGAGGATGGACAACGTGGTCGAGCGGGTGAAGGCGGAACGTGGCTGATGCTCTTTCACCTGCTGTACCCGTTTCATACGCAGATCTCCGCGCTGAACGTGACGCGCTACATCACGTTCCGCACGGCTGCGGCGAGCCTCTCAGCGCTCGCGATCAGTCTGGCGTTCGGACCGTGGATGGTTCGCACGCTGCGGGACTTTCAGATTGGACAGGTGATCCGGCAGGACGGCCCGCAGACGCACCGTCCCAAAGCCGGCACGCCGACCATGGGGGGCTTGCTGATTCTGACGGCGTCGCTGGTGCCTACGCTGCTCTGGGCGGACCTGACGAACGTCTATGTCTGGATTGCCGTGCTGACCACGGCGGGATACGGCGCGATCGGATTCGCGGACGATTACCTGAAGATCGTCCGGCGATCCCATCACGGGCTGCTGCCGCGCTACAAGATGGGGAACCAACTCCTCGTCGGTATCGCGGTCGGCGTGACGCTGCTCCTGCTGGCGCACAACAGCCTGTACAGCACTCGGCTCATCTTTCCGTTCTTCAAGCGGCTGATTCCGGATCTCGGATGGGGCTATGTGCTGTTCGCGATCTTCGTGCTGGTGGCCTCGTCGAACGCGGTGAATCTCACCGATGGTCTCGACGGGCTGGCGATCAGCGTGTTCGCGATTGCAGCGGCGGCGTACACCGCGCTGGCGTACGTGACCGGCCATCGTGTGTTCGCGGACTATCTGCTGCTGGTCCGGTTCACGCCGGCCGCGGAGCTGACCGTGTTCGGCGGCTCGCTCGTCGGCGCGTCGCTGGGGTTCCTCTGGTTCAACTCGTACCCGGCGGAGATCTTCATGGGCGACGTCGGGTCGCTGGCGCTCGGCGCGGCGCTCGGCATCATCGCCATCCTGATCAAGCAGGAACTGCTGCTGCCGATTGTCGGCGGCGTGTTCGTGCTGGAAGCGCTGTCCGTGATTCTGCAGGTTGGCTATTTCAAGATGACTGGAGGCAAGCGGCTCTTTCGTATGGCGCCGCTGCACCATCACTTCGAGCTGATTGGCTGGAGCGAGCCGAAGGTCATTACGCGATTCGTGATCATCGCGATCATCTTCGCGCTGTTCTCGCTTGCCACGCTGAAGCTCCGGTAATGAAAAAGGGGAATCTGGTTATCTGGTTATCTGGTTATTGGGTCATTAGAGAGCTTCGGAGCCGGGAATATTGGGGTTTGATGTGACCGACAAGCGTGTGACCGTCGCCGGCGCGGCGCGAAGCGGTATCGCGGCCGCCGAGCTGCTCGTCCGTCGCGGGGCGGACGTCACCTTGTCGGAGAGCCGGTCCGACGTGCCCGAGGCGGAGCGGCTGCGCGCGCTCGGCGTGCGACTCGAGCTGGGCGGCCACCGGCTGGAGACGTTCACTCGCGCGGATCTCGTGGTCGTCAGCCCTGGCGTGCCGATAGATCAGCCGGCACTCACGGCCGCGCGCGCGAGCGGTGTGCCGGTCATCGCTGAGCTCGAGCTGGCCTCGCGGTGGCTCCAGGGGCGCGTGATCGCGATCACGGGTACGAAGGGCAAGTCGACCACGACGGCGCTGACTGGACGGATTCTGGAGAGCGCTGGATTCAAAGTCACGGTCGGCGGGAACATCGGCCTACCGCTGAGCGCGCAGGTGGCGGCGTCCACGCCGGACACGCTCCATGTCGTCGAAGCGAGCAGCTTTCAGCTCGAGCAGATTGACGGCTTCCACCCGTGGATCTCGGTGCTCCTCAACTTCTCACCGGACCATCTGGATCGACATCCGAGCGTGGATGCCTACGCGGCAGCGAAGGCGCGGGTCTTCGAGAACCAGGGCGCCGGTGATTGGGCTGTGGTGAATGCCGACGATCCATTCGTGCTCGAGATGGTCAAGCGTGCGCGCGCGCGGGGGGTCCGGATACGGTTGTTCGCGCGCCACACGGGACTTCCCGGAAACATTGCCGGCGCCGACGACACCGTCAGCACCGTCCTCGAGGACGGCTGGATCGTCGAGCGGCGGCGTGGTGTCACGCGACTGGTCCCGCTCGAGGCGATTCACCTTCTGGGCCCGCACCTGATCGATGACGTAATGGCCGCGGTGACGGTGGGCGCCATTGCCGGCGCGCGGGCGGCGGCGATGACCGCTGCGGTTGACTCGTTCCAGGGTCTCGAGCACGCCATGGAGCCCGCCGGCGCGATCGGGAACGTGCGGTTCGTCAACGATTCGAAGGCCACCAACGTCGAGTCGGCGCTGCGATCGATTGAAAGCTTCGATCGCAACCTCGTTCCGATCATCGGCGGCCGCTTCAAGGGCGGCGATCTCCGCCGGCTGCGGGAGCCGCTGAGATCCCGTGCGAAGGCCGTCGTCGCCATCGGTGAGGCGACGCCGCTTGTGGAGGAGGCGCTTCGCGGCGCGGTCGCGGTCCAGGCCGCGGACACACTCAGGGACGCGGTCGAGCGCGCCTATGCACTGGCGGCGCCTGCCGGCGTCGTGCTCCTGGCGCCAGCGTGCGCCAGCTTCGACATGTTCAAGGACTACGCCGAGCGGGGGCGCATGTTCAAGGAAGAGGTGGGTCGGTTGGTGAAGAGGGCTAAAGGGTGATTGGTGTTGGTTGCTGGTTGCTGGTTGTGAGTTGCTGGTTGTGAGTTGTGAGCTATGAGCGGTGAGCTGTGAGCAGTCGTCAGTCGGTTGCGCGGTGGAGGATTGGCTGCTGGGAACCCAAGCTGCCCCGGCTTGGGAAGCTGGTGCCTCGACCCCGGCCGACTGATGACTGCTGACCGCTCACGGCGATCGTAGTTCCAAATCCAGGCAGTGTTTCGGAAGAAGTTGAGCCGGGCTTTATACCCATGGCGAGAAAACTCAAGTCGGACCGCGTGCTGTTCCTGACGACGATTCTGCTCGTCGGGCTCAGCGTGGTCATGGTGTACAGCGCCTCGGCCGCGGTCGCAATGGACAAGTACGGCAGGGGATCGACGTTTCTCATCAAGCAGGGGATGTGGGCTGTCCTCGGGCTCGCGATCCTGGCGGTCGTCATGCGGGTCGACTACCGCACCTATCGAGAACCGGTCTTCATCTGGACCTGCCTCGGGGTCGTGGGCGTCGCTCTCGTCCTCGTGCTCTTCAGCCCGCCGGTCAACAACGCGCGGCGATGGTTCGGGCTCGCCGGCATTGGCATCCAGCCGTCGGAGCTGGCGAAACTGAGCGCGATCTTCTTCATCGCTGCCATCCTCGAGCGGCGCATGCACCGGATCGACGACCTCGCCTACGCGCTTCTGCCGATCGCCCTGGTGGTCGTCTGCCTGGTCGGCCTGATTCTCATGGAGCCGGATTTCGGCACGTCGATGTCGCTCGTGTTCATCGCCACGGTCATGGTCTTCGCTGCGGGGCTCAACTACCGGTACATCGCCGGGGTCGCTCTGTGCGCCGTGCCGGCGATCTACCTGCTCGTCATGAGCACGGCGTACCGGCGCCGGCGGATGCTGGCGTTCCTGCACCCGTGGGACGATCCGCTCGGTGACGGGTTCCAGGTCATCCAGTCGCTCATCGCGACCGGAACCGGCGGCATCTGGGGCAAGGGCTTGATGAACGGCGTTCAGAAGCTCTTCTATCTTCCCGAACCGCACACCGACTTCATCTACTCGGTCATCTCGGAGGAGCTGGGATTGGTCGGCGCGACCGCCGTCCTCTTGTGCTTCTGCGTGGTGACATGGCGGGGCATGCGGGTCGCGCTCCGCGCGCCGGACACCTTCGGCGCGTTCCTGGCGCTCGGGCTCACGACGATGGTGGCCGCGCAGGCGTTCATCAACATCAGCGTGGTGCTGGGGCTGATGCCGACCAAGGGGATCCCGCTGCCGTTCGTGAGCTTCGGCGGATCGTCGCTGCTCATCAATCTCGTCGGCATGGGGGTGCTTCTCAACGTGTCACAGCACGTGACGTCGACCGAGGCATGAGCAAAGGGGACGACCACGACTCCCGACCCCTTTTGGGTGGTCATCGCTGGCGGCGGCACAGGGGGTCACCTCTATCCGGGCGTTGCGGTGGCGAGAGAACTGCTGGCGCGGCAGGCGGGGGCGCAGGTGTCCTTCGCGGGCACCGCGCAGGGCATCGAGGCGCGCGTCATCCCACGCGAGGGATTCGCGCTGGATCTGATTCGCAGCGGCGGGCTCAAGGGGAAGTCGCTCGCGGCGCGGGCGCGCGGCGCAGTGCTGGTGCCGGTCGGATTGTTCGACGCGTGGCGGATTGTGTCGGCGCGGCGGCCGAGCCTGGTGATTGGTGTTGGCGGCTACAGCTCGGGTCCGGTGGTACTTGTGGCGGCGATACGAGGCATCCCCACGATGGTTCTCGAACAGAACGCGGCGCCCGGGCTGACCAATCGCCTCGTGGCGCCGCTGGTGAAGGCGGCGGCGGTGACATTCGAATCGACGCGGGCGTTCTTTGGATCGAAAGCGTTCGTCAGCGGCAACCCGGTCCGGCCGGAGTTCTTCGCCCCGGCTGGATCCACACAGGAGTCGGCACACGATGACGAGATGCCCGTTCATGCGGCGACCGCCGGCGTCGGGGTCCTAGTTTTTGGCGGCTCTCAGGGCGCGCACGCGATCAACGTGGCCATGGTGGAGGCAGCGGCGAGGCTGGCGGCCGACCCGCACCTTCATCTCACACACCAGACGGGAGAGCGGGATGTGGAATTGGTGCGCACGGCCTACCGGGCGGCGGGGCTTCAGGCCGAAGTCGAGGCATTCCTCTTCGACATGGGACGGCGGCTCAGACAGGCGGACGTAGTCGTCTGCCGGGCGGGCGCGACGACGCTGGCGGAAATAGCCGCGGCCGGCAAACCGTCGATCCTGATTCCACTGCCGACCGCGACCGACGATCACCAGCGGAAGAACGCCGAGGCGCTCGCGGCGGTTGGCGCGGCGGAGATTCTGCCGCAGAGCGAGGTGACGGGGGCGGTGCTGGCGCAGCGGATTCTCGCGCTCGCACGCGATCCGGCACGGCGGCAGCGAATCGCGTCGGCCGCCAAGCAGCTCGCGCGGCCCGACGCGGCGAAGGTCATCGTCGACCGGGCGTTGGAACTGGTCAGGAGAGGATGACGAAGGGGCAGGGGCGCAGGGTGCTCGGTGCTGGGTAGGACGCGTCACGTGCATTTCGTCGGCATCGGCGGGATCGGGATGAGTGGCATCGCGGAGCTGCTCGCCAACCTCGGCTATGCGGTGAGCGGGTCGGACGAGCGGCGGTCGCCGATCACCGATCGGCTCGCCGGCTTGGGCATCCGCGTCGATATCGGGCACGACGCGCGGCAGGTTGGTGACGCGGACGTCGTTGTGACCTCGTCGGCCGTGAGGTCGACGAATCCCGAAGTGCTCGAGGCGGCGCGGCGGCAGATTCCGGTGATTCCACGCGCCGAGATGCTCGCCGAGCTCATGCGGCTCCGCTTCGCCGTCGCGGTCGCCGGGGCGCACGGAAAGACGACGACGACGTCGATGATCGCGCTCGTGCTCGAGCGCGCGGGGCTGGACCCGACGGCCGTCATTGGCGGCAGGCTGAGCGCGTTCGGCAGCAACGCGCGGCTCGGCCGCGGGGAGCTGATGGTGGCCGAGGCGGACGAGAGCGACCGGTCGTTCCTGAAACTGTTTCCGGCGATTGCGGTGATCACGAACATCGACCACGAACATCTGGAGAACTACGGCGGCTTCGACGACCTGCAGCAGGCGTTCGTCGACTTCGCCAACAAGGTGCCGTTTTACGGCGCCGTGGTGGCGTGTATCGACGACCGGGCTCTCGCCGGCGTGCTGCCGCGCATCACGAGACGCGTCGCCACCTACGGGCTGGACTCGCCGTTGGCGGACGTGACCGCACGCGACGTTCAGCTCGCGCCGCTCGGCGTCAGCGCAACCGTGCAGCGCAGGGTCCGCGCGCCAGGGCTGACGACGCTGGGTTCGCTGACCCTGAATGTGCCGGGCCGCCACAACCTGCTCAATGCCCTCGCCGCGGTGGCCGTCGGGCTCGAGCTCGGGCTGTCGTTCGACCGCATCGCCGCGGGGCTCCGCGACTTCCGCGGAGTCGAGCGCCGCTTCGAGGTCCGGGGCGAGCCGAACGGCGTGCTCATCGTCGACGACTACGGCCATCATCCGACCGAGATCGCGGCGGTGCTCGCGGCCGCCCGTACGCTCAACCGCCGTGTCGTCGTTGCCTTCCAGCCGCACCGGTTCACGCGAACCGCGCAGCTCATGACCGCGTTCGGCCCGGCGCTGGCCGCGGCAGACCACGTGGTGCTCACCGACATCTATGCCGCCGGTGAGGATCCCATTCCGGGCATCACGCTGGACAGCCTGGCGCAGGCGATCCGGCGGGACGTCCATGTACCGGTGGACGTCGCGCCGACGCTCGACGACGCCGTAAGGGCCGTCGTGCGAGCGGCACGGCCTGGGGATCTCGTGATCACGCTGGGCGCCGGCTCAATCGGATCCGTCCCGGACCGGCTGATCGAAGCCCTGGGGAGCAAGCCCGGCAAGCCGGCCACCGGAGGAGCGCGATGAGCGCGGTCGCCGCGCCGGCGGACCGGCGATTCCGGCGCGCGCACGTCAAGCCGGGACGCCGCCGGCGCGTGTGGCAGACGCTGGCGGTGCCTGCGTTGAAGTACACGGCGCTGGCGTGCATCTTCCTGTACGGCGCGTACCGCATGACCGGCCTCGCGGCCCAGGCGCAAGTGCTGCGCATCGAACGAATCTCGGTCCGCGGCAACGAGCGGCTCTCGAAGACCGACGTGCTGTCCTCGTTGAGCGGGCTAACTGGGCAAAGCCTCGTGTGGGCCGACCTCGACTTGTGGCGGCGGCGGCTGATGAAGTCGCCCTGGGTCCGGGACGCGGCGATGCGCCGCTCGCTTCCGTCGACCGTGGAAGTCGTCATCTCGGAGCGCGAACCGGTCGCGGTCGGGCGCATCAAGGACGAGATGTATCTCATCGACGAGCGGGGCGCGATCATCGATCGATACGGGCCGCAGTACGCGAACTTCGACCTCCCGATCGTCGACGGCCTGTCGATTCGATCGAACGACAACGGATCGATGACGGACGAGCCGAGGGCTGAGCTCGCGACGCGCGTGATCACCGCGTTGAAGGGCAAGCCGCAGATCGCGAACCGGCTCTCGCAGGTGGACGTCAGGGATGTCCACAACGCCTCGGTGATCCTGAACGGCGACTCGGCCGTGATCCAGCTGGGCGAGGACCAGTTCCTTTCGCGGTTGGAGTCGTACCTGGACCTGGCGTCGGCGCTGCACCAGCGCGTGGCGGAGATTGACTACGTGGATCTGCGATTCGACGATCGGATTTATGTGCGGCCCGCGGGGAAGCGCAGGTAGCGGTTCACGACCGGAGGACGAGTGGCGCGAAAAGAGCGATACCTGGTCGGGCTCGACGTCGGCACGTCGAAGGTCACGGCCGTCGTCGGCGAGATAGTCGACGGCGCCGCCCTGGACATCGTCGGCATCGGCGTGGCCGAGTCGCGCGGCATCCGGCGCGGCGTTGTCGTCAACCTCGAGGCGGCGGTCGACTCGATCAAGAAGGCGATCGACGAAGCGGAGCTGATGGCCGGGGTCGAGATCGATTCGGTGCACCTGGCGCTCTCCGGCCCGCACGTCAAGGGCTTCAACAGCCGCGGGGTCATCGCGGTCGCCGGCAAGAACCGCGAGATCACGCGCGAAGATGTCCGGCGCGCGATCGACGCGGCCAAGGCGGTTTCGCTGCCGACCGGGCGCGAGATCCTGCACGTGCTGCCGCAGGACTTCGTCGTCGACGAGCAGGACGGGATCGGCGCGCCCGTCGGGATGACCGGCGCGCGTCTGGAAGTGAACGTCCACATCATCACCGGCAGCCAGAGCTCGACGCAGAACATCGTGGCGTGCGTGAACCGCGCGGGCGTGGAAGTGGCGGAGACGGTGGTGGAGCAGCTGGCGGCGAGCGAAGCGGTGCTGACCCAGGACGAGAAGGAGCTGGGCGTCGCGCTCGTGGACGTCGGCGGGGGCACGACCGACATCGCGATCTACGAGCGCGGCAGCCTGTGGCACACGGCCGTGATCGGCGTGGGAGGGGACCACTTCACCAACGACATCGCGGTCGGTCTGCGCACACCCGTGCCGGACGCGGAAAAGGTCAAGCGCAAGTGCGGCTGCGCGCTCTCGGGCATGGTCGACGAAGACGAGACCATGGAAGTGGCGAGCGTGGGCGGGCGCAAGCCGCGCATCATGGCGCGCCGCATCCTGTCGGAGATCCTGCAGCCGCGCGCCGAGGAGATCTTTCACCTCGTGTGGGATGAGATCCGCCGCGCGGGCTACGAGAAGAGCCTCAACTCGGGCATCGTGCTGACCGGCGGAGGCGCAATCCTCGACGGCATGCCCGAGATCGCCGAGCAGATCTTCGACCTGCCGATACGACGTGGCTGCCCGGGGAACGTCGGCGGGCTCGCGGATCACGTCAACAGCCCGACGTTCGCCACTGGCGTGGGGCTGGTGCTCTACGGACATCGCAATGCGGCGGGCGAGTCCTCGCGCGCCCCGGTGGGCGCGGGGGCGTTCGTGCGCGTGGCCGGGCGGTTACGGGGACTGTTCAGGGAATTCTTCTAATTGTGGATTGCGGATTGAGGATTTATTGCTGATTGCGGACTGATCATTGCGGATTGGGGGAATCCATCAATCCCCGATCAATCGGCAATCCTCAATCCTCAATCCCCAATAGAAAGGATCGGAGATGGTTGATCGCACTGATGATGAGACCAGGCACCTGAGACTGCGGCTCGAAGAGGAAGGGAGCACTGGCGCCCGCATCAAGGTCATCGGCGTCGGCGGCGGCGGAGGCAACGCCGTCAACCGCATGGTGCGGGTCGGTCTCGACGGTGTGGAGTTCATCGTGGCCAACACCGATCTTCAGGCGCTGAAGTACAACGCGGCGCCCATCAAGCTGCAGATCGGCAGCAAGCTGACCAAGGGGCTCGGCGCAGGCGCCGACCCCAACGTCGGCCGCCAGGCTGCGCTGGAAGACACCGAGAAGATCATCCAGTCGCTCGATGGGGCGGACATGATATTCGTCACGACGGGTCTCGGCGGCGGCACCGGGACCGGCGCCGCGCCGGTCATCGCGAGCCTGGCGAGCGAGCTCGGCGCGCTGACGGTGGCCGTTGTGACCAAGCCGTTCAAGTTCGAGGGCAAGAAACGCCTGCTCCAGGCGGAACGCGGCCTGGACGCGCTCCGCGACTGCGTGGACACCATCATCACGATCCCCAACGAGCGCCTGCTGACGATCATCGACCGGACGACATCGCTCACCGATTCGTTCGTCACCGCGGACGACGTGCTGCGGCAGGCGATTCAGGGCATCTCGGACCTCATCCTGGTGCCGGGGCTGATCAACCTGGATTTCGCGGACGTCAAGACCATCATGCATGGCATGGGGCTCGCGATGATGGGTACCGGGGTGTCGGAGGGCGGTGACCGCGCCATAGAGGCCGCGCGGAAGGCAATCTCGAGCCCGTTGCTCGAGGGCGCGTCGGTGAACGGCGCGCGAGGCGTCATCATCAACATCACCGGCGGACCCGACCTGTCCCTGGTCGAGGTGAGTGAGGCGTCGGCGATCGTGCAGGAAGCGGCGGACGAGGACGCGAACATCATCTTCGGCGCGGTGGTTGACCCGGCGCTGAAGGGCAAAGTGAAGATCACGGTCATCGCCACCGGGTTCGGCGGCCAGGCTGCTGCCAAGCCCGCCGGCTCGTCGCTGTACACGCCCGTCGACATGTCAATCTACTCGGATCACGCGCGCGTCAGGCCGGAGCCAGCCGCGCCGCTGTCGGTTTCGGCACCGCGCCTGTCGATCGCGCGGCGGCCGGCGCTCGATCTTCCGGCGGTCGCAGCGGCGGTCGGCGGGGGATTACCCGTGGGTCCCATGGTGCCCATGGGCATGCCGGCCAGCTCGACGCACGCGCAGGGATCCGCCGGCATGAGCACGGCGGGGTCGTCGGCGTTGTCTCCCGCCGGATCCTCTCCCGCGGGCGACATCGTCGTGGGCGCGGCCGGAGAGGATGCGGGTGATCCCGACGGCATGCTGAGGCTCCGCATGGACGCCGAGTTCGACATGAGCTCGACCTTTGACGTGCCGGCCTTCCTGCGCCGGCAGGAGAGCTGAGACGCGCCACGCCCGCGAATGTTCTCGTGTGGCCGGTGGTAAAGTAGATAGATCCACGGCACACGAGAACGGCGACGTCTGAGGGTCAGCGCGCGGACCCAGCGTCCTGCCGCCGGGCCAACGGCCCGACCGTTCTCGGGACAGACTGCGCTGAATGAATTCCTGGGAACTGCGCGAACGAGCACGGCACACCCTCGCGAAAGAAGTAGGCTTCGTCACCAAGCCGCACGGCGATCGGCTGCGCGTGGCGCTGGCGTTTCCCAACACCTATTGGGTCGGCATGTCGAACCTCGGCTTCCAGACGGTCTACCGTCTGCTCAACGCCGAGGATGACATCGTCTGCGAACGATTCTTCCTGCCGCCGAAACAGGAGCTGGCGGGGATGGTCGCGGCACGGACGCCGCTGCTGACCTTGGAGTCGCAGACAGCGGTCGGCGAGTTCGACGTCGTGGCGTTCTCGGTGTCCTTCGAGTGGGACTACGTGAACGTCCTGACGCTGCTGCGACTGGCGGGCGTGCCGCGCTACGCCGCAGAGCGAAACGCCCGGCATCCGTTGGTCGTGGTGGGGGGCGCGGTGACCTTCGTCAACCCCGAGCCGCTCGCCCCGTTCGCCGACGTGATCGCTGCGGGAGAGGGCGAGGCTCTCGTCCCGGGCTTGCGCCGCGCGCTGGCGGTCGCGACCGACCGATCGGAGCTGCTCCGCTTGCTCGCGGCCGAGCGCGGGTTCTACGTGCCTTCGTTGTACGAACCGGAGTACGCGCCCGATGGCACGCTCGCGGGCTACCGGCGGGCCGGCGACGCTCCCGCTGATATCGCGCTGCCCGTCCGCAAAGCCGCTCTCCGGACGACCGAGGCTGTCGACCCGCCGGCCACCAGCATCTTCACGCCCGATACCGAGTTCGGATCGCGCTTCCTTGTCGAGGTCGTGCGCGGTTGCGCGAACCTGTGCCGGTTTTGCTGGGCGGGGTACAACTATCTGCCGGTCCGCGCGTTCCCAACCGATCGCATTCTGGAGCTGGCCAGGGCCGCCCGCGCCCACGCGAGCCGGGTGGGGCTTGTTTCGATTGCCCTCTGCGACCACCCGGACATCGAACGGATTCTGGCGCGATTGCTCGAAATGGGGTACGCGATCAGCCCCGCGTCGCTGCGCCTGGACGATCTGACGGAACCGATCGTGCGGGTTCTGAGGGACAGCGGCGAGCGGTCGATCACCATCGCGCCAGAAACCGGATCGGACCGGCTCCGGCGCGTGATCAACAAGACCGTGACCAACGACGAGATTCTCGAGCGGGCCGAGCTGATCTTTGCGAGCGGCATCGAGAACCTGAAGCTGTACTACATGATTGGCCTGCCGACCGAAACCGACGAGGACCTGGTCGCGATTCGTGACCTGACGCTGCAGATGCGGGAGCGGATGCTGAAGCACGCGCGCGGGCGCGGACAGATCGGCCGAATCGTCGGCAGCGTGAATCCGCTCGTGCCCAAGCCCGGCACCGCGTATCAATGGATGCCGATGGAAGATCCGTCGAGCGTCGAGCGCAAGATCAAACGGCTGCGCAGCCTGACGGCCGACATCGACAACGTGTACTTCAACATCAAGTCCGAGCGGCACTCCTACTACCAGGCGCTGCTGTCCCTGGGCGATCGGCGGGTGGCCCCGGCCATCGAGATCGCGGAGCGCAATGGGCAGAACTGGCGCGCGGCGGTCGCGGAAGCGGGGGTGGACGGGGACTTCTACATCTTCCGCGATCGCAGCCGGGACGGGTTTCTGCCGTGGGACATCATCGACGGCGGCATGAAGCGTGCTTTCTTCGAAGCCGAGCTCGCCAAGTCGTTTCGCGAAGAGTGGACGCTCCCTCCCAAACGCGCACACGAGAACCTGAAGCTGCTCCCGGTGATCGACGCGGCCGTCGACTAGGCCGACCTTTAAGTCGTCCTTCAAGTCCTTCTTCAAGTCCTCCTTCAACGCCTCCTTTCGATCCACGTCGTCACCGCTCCGTGGTACCTGCCGGGTCTTGCGTCAGCTGGCGATTGCGGCGCGCTCTTCGTAGTCCTGAAACGCGTCGAGGATCAGATCGCGGAGCTTGTTCTGGCCGGTCGTGTCCACGATGGGCCGGAGCAAGGCAAAATTGCGACGTTCTCCGCTCACCTCGTACGACCGCGTGGGAAACGTGACGTTGCGGCCGCTTCCGCCGCGGCGCTCCCAGATCGAAAACCCGACCAGTTTGAGCCCGTCAAGCGGCCCCTCGGCGAAATGCAGCTCGGCATCGGCCAGCTTGCCGGGCGGGTTGCCCTTTTCGTTTGGTGTGATCTTGATGGTCATAGCCTGTCACCCTCCAGTGGTGTGATGGCCGGACCGAGTTCAAGGAGAGTGCCGATGGAATCGTGCGATCCGCGTGGGGCGAAGAGGCTGTGTGGAGCGGGTTTAGGTCGTGAGGTTCCAGCCGGTTGGACGACCCTCGGCCGCGGCCCCCAAGGAATGACAACCGCAGTTGCTTCAGCCGCCCATGATCAGGACCTGGGCGAGCGCCAGCGCGTCGGAGTGGGTGATGGTCAGGAGCGATGACTGGCCGCCGATCGCCGCGAAGCGACGGCCGGCGCCGCCGTGCAACTGCAGTTGCGGCGGTCCGCCCCGGCGGATGACCTCGACATCGCGCCACAGCACGCCGTGTGAGTGCCCGGTGCCGAGTGCCTTCATCGCCGCCTCCTTGGCGGCGAAGCGACCAGCGAAATGGATAGCGGGAACGCGACGCCGTGTGCAGTACGCGATCTCGTGCTCGGTGAAGATTCGGTTCAGAAAGCGCTCGCCGTACTGCTCGATGGTGTTGGCGATGCGGTCGATGTCGGTTGCGTCAAGGCCAATGCCGATGATGTGGGGCATGCGCGCAGATTCCACGCCGGCCGCGTCGTGTAAACACCGGCGGCTTGCGGCTGGCTATTTCCTGCCGCCGTTGACATCAGCAGCAGAGACGGGAACCCATGGGGAGGCGCGCGGGGCCGGGACGAGCCGAGGCACGCCAGCAGGACTGATTGGGGCCGACGCCACCAGCGTCCTTGCAGGCGAGCCGATGCCCGTGGCGGGCTCATTCGGCAATCCACTGCCGCGCGCCGACGAAAGCGGCGAGCTCGGCGCATCCGCCCGGCTTCCCTCGAGCATCGTCAGCATGTCGTCGATCGACGAGCCACTCAACTCTTTCTTGTAGCGTTCGGCGACGATCGGATCCTCGGGCGGTGCGGGTGGATTCTCCGGCGCCTGGAGTGCGTCCGCCGCGACCACGGCGTGCGAGCCGGAATCGGCCGCCGTTGGGACCGGAGCGTCAGACGTCGCCCAGGTCCGCGGTCCTCGCGCGATCACGATGCTCTTCGGCCGGCCTATCGACCCGGGCTCGAGCGTCATGACGTACCCGTAGTCCACACCTTTCAGGAGAGCCTCGACGACGCCAGCAATCGGCAGACCCGCCGCGTCGCAGTCAATCGGCGTGTCCGCGAGGTCCGTCGGCAGCTGCAACTTGAACCTGGCCCGCTCGGCCAGAAGCTGAAGAAGAGTGCGTCGGCCAACCTGATGAGCTCGAAGCGTGACCGTGCGCGCCTCGTCGGTGACGTCGACTCGTATCTCGGAGCCACTCGGTTGCTGCTCGCCGGTCTGTGCGACGGAGCGCACAGGCCCGACGCCGACAATGGCGACCGCCAACGCGATGAAGAATTCGCGCATCACGGCCGCGAGGGTAGCGCGTCGCACCAGATGTGTCAATCGAACCGCGTTGCGACGCCCGCGCGCCGGTGCAGGCTCGTGCAACGGCGATGTCAACTCTACAGATGATCTCGAAATCGTCGGGCGAAATTCCTTGACAACGCGTGTGACCAGTGATGATCTCAACCGTTCTTCCGCGCGCTCGCTCGCGCTTGATGCCACTTGATCGACTGGAGGGATCCATGCACTTCAGAAGAGTGTTCGCCGTTGCCATTGTGCCGCTCGCCCTGGTTGTCCTGCCCCAGGCCGAACAGCTCACACACTCTCAAGCGCCGCAGCTGTCGTCCGCCGACGTCGCGAAGGCGCTCGGCATCCCTGCTGCGCCCGCGGGCGTGGACCACGTCGCGTGGAGCCTGGCGGCCGGACAGGCTGCGGCGCAAGGACCGTTGGCGTCCGTGGCCGGGCCTGGCATTCCCATCAACATGAACTCGTCCTCGCCGTTTTCCGCGGCGGTGATGACCTCAGTCGGCAAGGGCGTGAGCTTGCTGGGCGACTGGGACGGCAGAGAAGACTTCAACGCCGATCACGCGGGCCGCGTCGCCGACCTGCTCACGCCGGACGTCATCGTGACACGCACGGCGATCTCCGAGCACACGATGGGGAACGGGTTCACGGAGAACATCTTCTATTACGGCGACTCGGCCGGCAACCTGTATGTCGCCGCGTCCACCAATCTCACGCAGACCCCCCCGGCGCCGAACATCCTAACCCTCAACCTGCCGACGTTGATGAACGCGTTCGGCACCCTTCAGAGCGACTCCCAGATCGTGATCACCGGCATCGCGGTGAGTCCCGTGAGCGATCTGACCTCCTTTGCCAATGTCAACGGCAGCTTCGCGGGGTTCAGCGGCAAGATCGGCGAGATCGTCTACGTCACGTACTGGGACACCGGCGGCGGGTTTCGGCTCCTCGGCAACGGTCAGCTCACTCGCAGCGGGCTCCTGGCGTTCCCGGTCGCCGACACGGCGAGCCCAGCCGCAGCCCCCCCGGGCATAGTCTCGAACACCGGCTTCCCCGTGACGGTCGGCGGCTCGTTCGGTGTCTTCTTCTCCAGCTTCTCGAACCTCGCCGGTGTGGCGGTTGATGACGATGGGAGCGCTTACGTCCAGCAGGTCGATCTCCTGCAATTCACCGGTGCAAACATCGTCAAGATCGCGGCCGTCGGGACCAACCAGGACCGATCGCTGGCGACCAGCGGGTTCATCACGACGACCAACTTGACTCCCGCCAATGGGCAGTACGGAACATCGAGCGGACCGGCCGCGCAGGTGAACAGGGCCACCAACTATTCGGGAACATCGAGCACGTGGGGCAACGTCGTCGCGCTCGGAGCGGGATCCGGCAACGTCCTGTACGCCGCCCTTTCGCGCTCCTTCGTCCCAACCGATGACGCGGCCACGCAGGCGACCGAGGGCCTGTTCGTCAACCCGGCCTCGCTGGGGCCGACTCCGTCGATGGTGATCAGCTTCGCTGACTGCCTGGGCGGACTCGATCCGTGTACCGGTGGCGGCGGAAACGGCGTCCTCCCGATCGCCGACGGCATCGCCGACGTTGCAGCGCCGGGTTTGCCATATGCGCCAGGCCTTAACAATTTCCGCGTCTTCGTGCTGGGCGACGGCCCCGATCTCCGACTGCCCACCGGAACCCCGTCGCCGGTGCTGGGGACACTCGATTCCACGCAGAAGATGTCGTTCCAGGTCGACTACACGATCTTTGCGGGCCTCGCCGTCGACGAGGAGAACTCGGTCTACGTCGTGTCGGGCGGCACGCCCGCGGGCGTGGGGCGCAACCCGTCGCCGAATCTCGGCGAGATGCTCGTGTTCCCTGATGTCTCCCCGGCCGATCGCCGGGCCGACTACATAGACCTTCGCGGCGACGTGCTTCCGGTTCCACCGACGGCGAACAACACCGGCGACGGACAGTCCGACCGCTTCGATCACATTTACTGGCAGGCGCCGATAGATCAGATCACAATCGCGCCCGCCGGCATCGCCGGCCTGTCGCGCGGGTTTCTCATGTATCTGAATCGGACGCGCACAGCGGACCACACGCCGACGCTGCCGAACGGCGCGACCCAGGCGAACGCTGCGACGAGCGGCCCGATCAACTTCGAGGATCTGGACCCGGGTCATCAGGTGGCCGGCGGTGACGATCAGACGTTCCCATTCACGGGAGACGACTCCGATGGCGGCGGCACTCCCACGCTGTCCGGCGCGCTGCTCGGCGGGTTCGAATTCAACTTCCAGAACGGCGCCGGCGGGACGTCTGTCTGG
>DASZFS010000443.1:0-9659 GCA_035939575.1 Vicinamibacterales bacterium
GCCGAGCGTCCAGTCGTAGAGCCGCAGCCAGCTCTCGAACATCCTCTCAGTCGCGTTGTAGAACCACCCGTGCTTCTGCGCATGTGGCGGCTTCAGGAAGCGGCTGCACAGCATCGGCGTCAGGCTGATCGAGATGAGGCCCGACACGAGGATCGCCACGCCGATCGTCACGGCGAACTCGTGCAGCAGGCGGCCGACGATCCCGCCCATGAACAGGACCGGGATGAAGACCGCGACGAGGGAAATGGTCATCGAGATGATGGTGAACGAGATCTCCTGCGACCCGTCGTACGCCGCCCGCATGGGTGACTTGCCCATCTCCATGTGCCGGACGATGTTCTCCAGCATCACGATCGCATCGTCGACAACGAAGCCGACCGAGAGCGTCATTGCCATCAGCGACAGGTTGTCGAGGCTGTAGTCGAGCAGGTACATCACTGCGAACGTCCCGACAATGGACGCGGGAAGCGCGAGGCTCGGGATGATCGTGGCGGAGACGTTGCGCAGGAAGAGGAAGATCACGGCGATCACGAGGCCGATGGTCAGCAGGAGCGTGAACTTCACGTCTGCCACCGACTCGCGGATCGGGATCGATCGATCGGTCCGCACGTCGAGCGCAAGCGATGCCGGGAGCTGCTCGCGGAACGTCGGCAGCAGCGCCTTGACCGCGTCGCATACCGCGACGACGTTGGTGCCCGGCTGCTTCTGAACGGCCAGGTAGATGGTGCGCTCGCCGTTGTACCACGCGGCGCTCTTGTCGTTCTCGATGCCGTCGTAGACGTGAGCGACCTCGTTCAAGCGTACGGGGTTGCCGTTGCGATACGCGATGATCGTGGGTCCGTAGGTCGCCGCGCGAAAGAGCTGTCCGTTCGCCTGCACCACGAATGTCTTGTCGTCGCCGTAAATCGTCCCGGTCGGCAGGTTCACGTTCGCGTTGTTGATGGAGTCGGCGACCTCGTCGATCCCGACGCTGTGCGCCGCCAGCTTGCGCGGATCGACGTCGACGCGCACCGCGTACTTCGCCGCGCCGAACACGTTGACCTGCGCCACGCCGCTGACCATCGAGATGCGCTGCGCCATCGTCGACTCGGCGTATTCGTCAATCACCGAGAGCTGAAGAGTCTGCGAGTGGAGGACGAGGAACAACACCGGCTGGTCGCCTGGGTTGACCTTCTGATAGGAAGGCGGCACCGGCATCTGCGGCGGGAGCTGGCGCGCCGCCTTCGCGATCATCGCCTGCACGTCCTGCGCGGCGGCGTCAATGTTGCGGCTCAGGTCGAACATCAGGGTGATGAACGTCGAACCCTGCGAGCTGGTCGAGTTGATTGAGTTCAGGCCGGCAATCGTCGCGAACTGCTTCTCGAGCGGCAGCGCGACCGCCGACGCCATCGTTTCCGGGCTCGCGCCGGGTAGACTCGCCCCGACCTGAATAGTGGGGAAGTCCACGGTCGGGAGATCGCTCACCGGCAACAGCCGGTACGCCATGGCGCCGAACACCATGATGCCCAGCACGATCAGCGTCGTCGTGACTGGCCGTTTGATGAAGAGGGCAGACAGGTTCATGACGCGGCCTTCTGTGTATCGGTCTTGACGCTGACGCGGCTCCCGGGAATCAGCCGCAGGTGTCCGTCGGTCACGATGGTCTCTCCAGCGCGCAACCCGCTGCCGACGATCGACCGGTCGCCGCGCGTGCGCGCCACTGTCACCGGTCGCAGCTCCACTGTCTGGTCCGACTTGACAACGTAGACGTAGGTGCCCTGCTGGCCGCTCTGGACGGCGGCGGTCGGCACGACGGTTGCGTTCGGGTCTGTGGTGAGCGTCACGGTGACGTTGACGAACAGCCCGGGCCACAGCCGGCGGTCCTCGTTCGCGAACGTGCCCTTGATCTTGATCGTGCCCGTCGTGGCGTCCACGGCGTTGTCGATGAAGTCAATCTGTCCCACCGACGGCCGGCCGTCCTCGTTGGGGGCCTTGGCCTCGACGCGAACGGATCCCGCGGCCATGTAGTGCTTGAACTGCGGGAGCATCGATTCCGGAATCGCAAACGTGACGTACACCGGCTGAATACGGTTCAGCGTCACGATGGGGATTGTGTCGCCGGCGCGCACCAGGTTGCCCCTGTGGACCTGCAGCAAACCGGTCCGCCCGGTGATGGGCGCCGAAATCGTCGCGTACTCGAGCTGGACTTTCGCGCTGTCGACCGCCGCGCGATCCGCCATGACCGTCGCGTCGAGCGACGCCGCGGTCGACTTGAACTGATCGACCTGCTCGTGCGTCGCGATGCCGCGCTTCAGCAGGTCATCGTAGCGGACGGACTGCGCCTGCGCGTTCTGGGTGAGCGCGATGTCACGCTGCAGGTTGGCCTCGGCCTGGAGGAGCGCGGCCTCGAGCGGCCGCTTGTCCAGCGTGAAGAGCACCTGGCCCTGCTGGACCTCGTCACCCTCCTTGAAGTTGACCGACGTGAGCTCGCCGGTAATCTGCGCGTGCACGGCGACGGTCGAGGCGGCGATGACCGTCCCGATCGCCTGGACGTCGAGCGGCACCGCTTTCTGCTCGACCGACGCGATGGTCACGGGAATCGGCGGATTCTGTCCGCCGCCGCGGCCGGTGCCCGCGCCGGGGGTCTGCTGGACTGCCTCGCCGGAGCAGGCAGCGGTGAGCGCGGCGAGCAGCGCGAAGCCAGAGAGAGTCGAAAGAGTACGCATGCTATTCGAACCGGAGCGCGTCAATGGGATCGAGCGCTGCGGCTTTCCGAGCCGGATAGAAGCCAAAGAATACCCCGGTGATGGCCGCGAATCCGAACGCGACGACCACAGCCTGCGGCGACACTGCCGTCGGCCATTTCATCCAGAAGGTGACGCCTTGCGACAGCGCGAACCCGAGCGCGATGCCGATGGCGCCGCCGAACAGGCTCAGCACGACGGCTTCGACGAGAAACTGCAGCAGGACATCGCGCCCGCGCGCGCCGATGGCCATCCGGAGCCCGATCTCGCGCGTGCGCTCGGTCACCGACACGAGCATGATGTTCATGATACCGATGCCGCCGACGAGCAGCGAGACGCCCGCAATGCTCGCCAGGAGCGCCGTCATCGTCTGCGTCGCCTGCACGCGGACACTGGCCATCTCCTCCATGGTACGCACCATGAAGTCGTCCGGATCGCCCGTCTGGATCTTGTGTCGAACGCGCAACAGCGAAGCGATGCGATCGGCCGTCGGGCTCGTGTCGGCCGCGGTCGTCGCCGAGACGGTGACGTTCTGGATGAACGTGATGCCCCGCATCTTCTTCATCACTGTCGTGTACGGAACGAACACCACGTCGTCCTGATCCTGGCCCACGCCTGATTGCCCCTTGCTGGTGAGCACGCCGACCACCGAGAAGGGCAGGTTGTTGATCCGGATGACCTGTCCCACCGGGTTGACGTCAGGCCCGAAGAGCTGATCGCGTACGACCGTGCCGAGCACGGCGACCTTCGCGGCGGTCGTGACATCGATTGCGGTGAAGAACGCGCCGAGCTCAGGCGGCCAGGAGCGGATCAGCGGCAGGTCGACGTCGGTGCCTTGAATCTGCGTGCCCCAATTCGAGTTGCCTGCGACGACCTGACCGCGGGTGTTGACCCCGGACGCCTTGTACTGAACGCCCTGCACCTGCTGAATCGCCGAGGCATCGTCCGGCGTGAGCGTGCTGGCGTTGCCCTGCCCCTGTCGCACGCCGCCCTGAGAGAAGTTGCCGGCGCTCACCATGATCATGTTCGTGCCGGCCGCCTGGATCTGTGACTCGATGGACGACTGCGCGCCGGTGCCCAGCGCGACCATGGTGATGACCGCGGCGACGCCGATGATCATGCCAAGCATCGTGAGCGCCGTCCGCATCTTGTTGCGTCCGAGTGCCTTGAGCGCAATCCGGAAGATCATGATGATGGACATGGCGGCTCCTTACACGGCCTCCGCGGCAGGCGCCAGGCCCGCGAGCTCTTCGACCGCGTTCCGGCGGCGCGATACGGCGCGATCGGCGACGACCTGGCCGTCACGAAATGTCACGATTCGCGTTCCATATTCGGCGATGTCCACTTCGTGCGTGATGAGCAGGACCGTGATGCCGCGCTCGACGTTCAAACGCTGGAATAGTCCCATCACTTCGATGCTCGTCCGTGTGTCCAGGTTCCCGGTCGGCTCGTCGGCCAGGAGGATGGACGGCGTGTTGATGAGCGCCCGTGCGATGGCCACGCGCTGCTGCTGTCCACCGGACAGCTGATTGGGATGATGGTCGGATCGCTCCCCGAGGCCGACTGCCTCGAGCATATCCTTCGCACGCTTGTGGCGATCGGCCGTCTTGAGCGAAGCGCCGCCGTACAGCAGCGGAAGCTCGACGTTGTCGAGCGCCGAGGTGCGGGAGAGCAGGTTGAACCCTTGAAACACGAACCCGATCTTCTTGTTGCGAACGGCCGCGAGCGCGTCTTTCGACATGCGCGAGACGTCCTGGCCGTCGAGGAAGTACTGACCGGACGTCGGCCGGTCCAGGCAGCCCGCGATGTGCATGAACGTCGACTTGCCGGATCCCGAGGGTCCCGTGACGGCGAGGAACTCCCCGCGCGGCACCTCCAGGTTGACGCCGCGAAGCGCCTTGACCTCCACTTCGCCGACCACGTAGGTCTTGACGAGGTTCTTGACCGCGATGACCGTGGACATACATGCCGGCCTACCGGCCGCCACGACCTCCGGCCCCGCCGAAGCCGCCCGGTCCGCGACCGCCCGGCAGCAACGGGTTCCCGTTGCCCGCGCCGCCCTGCGTGGTCCGGATTGCGCCCACCCCCGTGACGCTGGTGACGACCTCCATGGTCGTCTGGAGTTCTTCTCCCAGGATCTCGGTGTTCGTCCCGTCCGTGATGCCGAGGCGCAGGCTGACCGGCTTCAGCAGGTGGTCCGCGTACAGCCAGGCACGCCCCCGAGACTCCACGGGCGGCAGCGGCGCGAAGAGCGCGTCGATGGTCTGCGCCGACTGCACGCCGACTTTCGGCAGTCCTGTTTTCGCGGGCTTGTCGGGCTTCGCCGGCGCGGCTTTTTCGAACGGGCTCGTGTCGGCGCCCCGATCCTTCAGGCGCGCGATGAACTGCTTCTGCTCATCTGGCGACATCGTCTTGAAGCGTTCCAGCATGCGGGCCTGACGGTCGGCCGGATCGCCCGGGGCCTGCGCCTGAGTCGGCGTCGTTGGTCCTTTCGGCGTCGTCGATCCCTGGGGCGGCTGTCCAGCTGCCGCCGAACCCTGAGAACCCTGCGAACCCGCAGAACCCTGAGAACCTTGACCTCGCCCCCTCCCACGTCCGGCGAACTGCACTTCAGGAGGGACGGCCTGATTCAGCGCGGCGAAGATGTCGGGAGTTGGCCGGAAGCGCAGTGCCGCGTTGGCGACGCGCAGGATATCGGTCTTCTTCGCAATCTCGATCTTCACGTTCGCCGTCATGCCCGGCTTGAGCTTCAGCTCG
Organism: Vicinamibacterales bacterium; assembly: GCA_035939575.1. GTDB lineage: Bacteria > Acidobacteriota > Vicinamibacteria > Vicinamibacterales > CAVVIG01 > DATKHR01. Next base: position 5,481 of record DASZFS010000443.1, read on the forward strand.
CCGTTCGGCACGTCGATGACGGTGCCGTAGGTCGTCACGTTCTGGACGACGACCGGCTGCAAGCGAATCTGAGCCACCGTGCCCTCGAACGTCTCAGTGGGGTAGGCGTCGACGCGAAACGTCACGTGCTGCTGCGGCCGGATACGACCGACGTCCGCCTCGTCGATGTTCGCGTTGACCTGCATCTTCGTCAAATCGGCAGCGATGATGAACAGCGTCGGCGCCTGCATGCTCGCCGCGACAGTCTGGCCGACGTCGACGCTGCGCTGCGTGACGATGCCGTCGATCGGGGCCTGGATGATCGAGTGATCGAGGTTCACCTGGTTCTGATTCAGCGTCGCCTGCGCCTGCTCGACGGTGGCCTGCGCCGACTGGAGCGCCGCCTGCGCCGAATCAACGGCGATCTTCGCGGCGTCGAGATCGCTCTGCGGCAGGAGACTTCTCGCCGCCAGCTCCTTCGCGCGCGTGTACTTCTGCTGCGCATCGGTCAGCTCGACCTTGGTCCGCTCGAGGTCGGCTTGCGACTTGATCAGGTTGGCCTTGGCCTGCGCCACCTGTGCCTCGAACAGCGACGGCTCGAGCCTCGCGATGACCTGGTCCTTCTTCACAATCGAGTTGAAGTCGGCGCCGAGCCAGCTGATCGTGCCCGAGACCTGGCTGCCCACCTGCACCGTCGTGACAGCCTGCAACGTGCCTGTGGCGCCAACGGTGTCGAGGATGTCGCCTCGGGTGATGGGGGCCGTGTTCACCTGGATGTCGTTGCCGCCACGCTTGTAGTAGTACGCCCCGGCGCCGGCGCCGATGGCCGCGACAAGCAGGAGAACGGTGATCGCTCGCTTCATCAGGGTGTCTCGGTCGGGCTCATTGCGGCGCGATGGTGATCGTTCCGGCAGCGGTCGGGCTCAGCACCGTAATGCTCAGGCTCTGCAGCGTCGTCTGCTGCAGGCGGTCGAGCTCGACGAGCGACTTGCGGTAGTTGAGCACGGCCTGGAGCTCGTTCGTCTGCGCCGTGGCCAGATCGCGCTGCGACTGAATCACGTTGTAGTTGGTGGACATGCCCACCTCGAACTTGCTCTGCTCGGCTTCGAGCTGCTTCTGCGCGAGCTCCCGCGCTGCCTGCGCCGCCTGGACGCGATCGACGTTGCTCTTGGCGGTGATCGCCGCGTTGGTGACATCGGTGGCCACCTGAAGCTCGATCTGCTTGACCTGTGCGTTGATCTGATTCATCTGCACGCGCGCCCTGGCAACCGATGCTTCCTGCGAGCTCTGCCCGAGCGGATACGAGAAATTCAGCGCGAACGTCCAGCGCGGATAGTTGCTGCCGAAGAGTGACCCGAACGTGTCGCCGATCCCGCCGGGCACGATGACGGGGGTCGCGCCGAGCTGCGTGCTGTTCCGCTGGTACTGGATGCCGCCGATACCGGCGAGCCCGTAGGTCGCCTGAAAGTCGCTCTGCGGCAGCAATTGGTCCCGCAGGTATTTGAATGTCGCGTCGTTCTGGGTCACGTTCTTCCGGGCAATATCGAGATCGGTGCGCTCGCTGAGCGCGCGGCGCACGGCTGATTCGACGTCGATGGTCTCTGGATGAAAGTCCGGCCGGTCCACCGGATCCAGCCGCGCGCTCCAATTCGTGTCCTGCGTGCCGTTGACGATGAGACGCTTCAACGCCAGCTCCGCCGTGTCGCGGGTCTGCAGCGCGACGGCGAGGTTCTGCCGCGCGGTTGCGGCCTGAGACTGGGCCTGGACGACGTCGATCGGCGCCATGGTGCCGACCTCGACGCGCGTCTGGTTGTCCTTGACGAGCTGTTCGGCCAGCGTGACAGACTGCTGGGCGACATCCACCGATTGCACTGCGAAGACGTAGTCCCAGTAGGCGCTCCGCACGTTCGACACGGTGTTGGTAATCGTGGCGCGCAGCTGCACGTCGGAGATGTCGCGGCTGACCTTGGTGACCACGAGCTGCCGCCGCGTCGAGTCCGTCCTGAATCCGCGAAGCAGCGGCTGCGTGTATGTGCCCTGCCAGACCGACTGAATCGTCGGGTTGTACAGCACGTTGTTGCTCGTGCTCGTTTGCCGGAAGTTGCTCAGCGACACCGCCAGGGAGCCGCCACCCCACGGCACTCCCTGTGTCAGCGCGCCGTTGATGGTCTGCGTGTCCTGAACGACGTTGCTCCCGCCGATGAGCTGACTGGTTGGCAGCTGCGAGAGGCCCGCGCCACTGATCGTGGAAGAGACCAGCGGACGGTACGCCGATCGGATGCTCGCGATGGCGATGTCGCTGATCTCCGGGTTCAGTCGCTGCACGGCGATATCGAGGTTGCGGTCCAGCGCGAACTTCACGGCGTCCTCGAGCGTCAGCGGCACGACGGGCCGCGGGTCACCCGGCGCCTGCGTCTGGGGCGTCTGGCCCGCTCCGATGGCGGCGCGGTCCGCTGCCTGCTTGATCAGCTCCTGGATCCGCGCCTCGGAAATCTGCGCGTGCGCCGACGCCGCGTATCCCAGCATGACCACGATTCCGGCCAAGATCCCCGGGCTGTTCAGTCCTGTCCGTTTCATTTCGTTCCTCTCCAACTCGCTCGGCTGAACGCCTCGCGCTCCTGTCGGTATCTCGCGCTACTCCGCATGCTCGCGGCGATGGTCTTTTTCCCATTGCTCATGCAGCTTGTTGAGCTTCTTCCGCTGCTCGGGTGACAGCACCTGCCGCATGTGCAGCAACATGAGAGTTCGAGTCTTGTTCATCTCGGCCCGAATCGTTTCGACCTTGTCGACCTGGCGCGTCACGAGCGCCTCGTTCTCGTTGTTCGCAATCATGTGCGAGAGCACTTCTTCCTGCGCGTCCAGCTCAGTCTTGCGCTGGCGGAGACCGGGTATCACCTGCTGGAAGACCGCATCGATCTTGGCGCTCTGGTCCTGTGTCAGCGAGAGGTCCCGCTGAAACTGCGCGTCCTTCCACCAGGGAAACCCGAACGATTGTCCGTGAGCAGGGGCACCCGCCGCCAGCACGACCAGCGCCGCGGCTGCCACGGACAGCCATCTGAACTTCATTCGTAAACCTCTGAATATACTGTTACTTGAGGGAATACGACAGAGTCAGCATTGTCATTTAATGTGTGACAATCTTTTACGAGAAAAATACGATTTGGGGCGTCAACCGCAAAAAACTTCGAGCTTGGCGATCGCGGCGCCCACCAGATTGTCAGGCGTGGAGGCCCCGGACGTCAGACCGATGCGGACCGGCCCGCTGGGGGCCAGCCAGCCGGTCGTTTCCAGCTCGGCCTTAGCGCCAACCGGCCGGTGCCGAATCGCCTCGGCCGACACGAGGCAGTCCGGGTCGGCGATGTGGTAGGTCGGGCGGGTCTCGGCGCAGATCCGCGCGAGGTTGGCCGTGTTGCTGCTGTTGTACCCGCCTATGACCACCATCAGGTCTGCGGGCTTGTCGCGCAGCAGGGCGACGACGGCATCCTGGCGGTCCTGCGTCGCGCTGCAGATGGTGTCAAACGCCTGGTACCGCTCCGCGAACTGCGCCTCGCCGAAGCGCTCGAGCATCACGGCGCGCAGCATGTCACCGATCTCGAGCGACTCGCTCATCAGCATCGTCGTCTGATTGGCGAGGCCGATCCGTTGCAGATCGCGTGTGGGATCGAAACCGGGCGAGACGGCCTTGTCGAAATGGTTCATGAACGCCGCGGCGTCGGTGCCCTCCCGGATGAACCGGCAGACCCTCTCGGTCTCCTCTCGGTCGAAGACGACGAGATACCGGCCACCGTACTCAACTGCCTGCGACGCGGTTGCCTGCGTCTCCTCGTGCCACATCTTGCCGTGGATAATCGACGTGTAGCCGCCTTCCGCGTAGCGCCGGACGTTCTTCCAGACGTTCAGCACCGATCCGCAGGTCGTGTCGATCAACGTGCAGCCGCGCCGATCGAGCTGCTGCAGCGTCGCCATGGTCACGCCAAACGCCGGCAGGATGACGACATCATTGGCGCTTAGACGATCGATCGCCGTCGGGTCGTCGCTCAGAAACCCGATGCTCATCGAGCGGAGCTTCTCGTTGACGTGCGGGTTGTGGATGATCTCTCCCGTCAGGTACACGGCCCGATCGGGGAAGCGCTCGCGGGTCTGATAGGCGTAGTCCACCGCCCGGTCGACGCCGTAGCAGAACCCGAACTCGCGCGCGAG
>DASZFS010000444.1:0-8599 GCA_035939575.1 Vicinamibacterales bacterium
AATCTGGAAGCGGGCGTCCACAAGATCGAAATCCGCGTGGCCGGCCAGCCGCCAGTTGAGTTCGACGTCAACGTCCAGCCCGGCCAGACCATCACGTATCGCGCGGGGCTGACACGCTAGACGCGGACAATCTAGAGATCGTCAATCCAGAGACCATCCACAAAGTGCGGTCAGCCACGAAAACTCGTGGCTGACCTCTTTTCACACTTCCCCGATATCCTCGTTCCATAGCCGCGGGCTCGCAGCAATGAACCGGCGCATCAGATCGATGCAGCGCGCGTCCTGCAGCACGTCGACGCGGACAGCACGCGCACGCAGAAGTTCTTCCTCGCCCACAAACGTCTGATTCTCGCCGACGACGACGTGCGGGATGCCGTACAGAAGAATGGCCCCGCTGCACATGGCGCACGGCGACAGCGTCGTGTAGAGGATGCAGTCGCGGTACACGTCGGCGGTCCGGCGTCCGGCCCGCTCGAGCGCGTCCATCTCGCCGTGCAGCACGACGCTGCCCTGCTGCACCCGCCGGTTGTGGCCACGACCGATGACGGCGCCGCGATGCACGAGGACGGAGCCAATCGGGATGCCGCCCTCGGCGAGTCCTGCCTCAGCCTCCGCGATCGCCGCTTCAAGAAATGTGTCCATGGTGTTATGTCGCAGCTGAGCTGAACGGATCGCCGACTGACTTTTCGATACAATGGGGAATCTCGGGTGACCGGGATTCTCCTTTGAAATCCAGTCCGCCTCCACGACTTCCTGTCATCGCTTCGCTGTTTCCCGCCCTCGCGGCATTCGGCCTCGCCATCGGGCTGACGGCGGTCCTGTTCAGCCAGGCACCGTCACCCAGCGTCACAATGCTGGCGCGGGACGGTCGTCGGCCCCTGCCGCTGACGATCGTCGGAGACCAGGAGTTCGTCGGGCTCGACGACCTCGCGGCGGCGTTCCAGCTGGCCGTCCAGGAATCGCTCGGCGCGATCACGGTATCGTACAAAGGCAAGACCATCGTCTTAACGGCGGATCAATCGCTCGCCTCTGTCGCCGGCCGGCTCATTTCGCTGCCTGCGGCGCCGACGCGCAGCGGCCGGCGCTGGCTCGTGCCGGTGGAGTTCGTCAGCCGCGCGCTGGCGCCCATCTACGATACGCGCCTGGAACTGCGCAAGCCGTCGCATCTGTTGATTATCGGGGACCTCCGCGTTCCCAGGGTCGCCATCCGCTACGACTCGCTGGGGGCGGCCGGGCGGCTCACGATCGACGCCACGCCGCGTACCGCCAGCACCGTGTCGCAGGACAACGATCACATCACGGTGAAGTTCGAGGCCGACGCGCTCGACACACCGGCGCCGCTCTTCGTCGCGCCGCCGCCTCCGTCTCTCGTCCAGGCCATCCGCACGCTCGATCCGCTGACGCTCGTCATCGACCTCGCACCACGCTTCGGCGGCTTCAAGGCTACGACGCAGCCGGTCGACAACACGGCGCGGCTCGTGCTCGATCTCGCGGCGTCGCAGACCGACGCCCCGGCGCCGCTCGCACCTCCTGCACCGACTGCCCCGCCCGAGCTTCCGCCCGCGTTCGGCCAGGCACCCGCTTTCAGAACCATCGCCATCGATCCCGGTCACGGCGGCGACGACGAAGGCGCGCGCGGCGCGAACGGCGTCAAGGAGAAGGACCTTGCGCTGGCGGTGGCACGCCGCATCAGGGCGTTGCTCGAGGCCAGGCTCGGCATCCGCGTCCTTCTCACCCGAGACGACGACCGGAACGTTCCGATTGACGAGCGCACGGCTGTCGCGAACAACAACAAAGCGGATCTTTTCGTGAGCATCCACGCGAACGCGTCCATGCGGACCACGACGGCGGGTGCGGCGGTGTACTGCGCAGAGTTCGACAAGGATTCCGCGCAAGCCGCGAGCCGGCGTGGCGCCGAGCGCGTGCCCGCGTTTGGAGGCGGACTGCGCGACGTGGAGATGGTGCCGTGGGGGCTGGCGCAAACGCGCCACCTCACGCAATCGGCGGCCTTCGCCGAGATACTCCTGCAGCAGTTGCGCGACCGCGTGCCGCTGGCGCCGCCGCCCGCGAACCAGGCTCCGCTTCGCGTCCTCGAGTCGGCCAACATGCCGGCCGTCCTCGTCGAGCTCGGCTACCTGTCCAATCCGGGGCAGGAGAGGGCCCTGGCCGGCGAGGCCTTCCAAAGCCTGTTCGTGCAGGCGCTCTACGACGCCGTCGTGCGCTACCGCGACTCGCTGCCGAGCGCCGGAGCTCCTTGATGTCCCGCCAGGCTGTTGCGGCCCTTTCGGTCGGAGCCGTCGCCATCACGCTGGCGTGGCTGCTCTTCATCGCGCTGCCGCGCCGGTACGGTCCTCCCCGCCAGCCAGCTGGCGCCGTCGCGGCCGCCACACCGCCCGCGCCCGCCCCGGTGGCGCCCGGCAGGAAGATCAAGGCTCGCCTCTACTACGTCGCGGAAGACGGGCTGCGGCTGACGAGCGTCGAGCGCGACGTCGCGTACGGCGAGGGGCCACTCGAACAGGCGCGCGAGATTGTCGCCGCGCAAATCGCGCCCGTCGCCGAGCCGACGGTGTCCGCCATTCCGGCCGGCACCACGCTTCGCGCGCTCTTTCTCACCGACCGCGGCGAAGCGTTCGTCGATCTGAGCCGCGAGATCGTCAGCGCGCATCCCGGCGGCACCGTCAGCGAGCTGCTGACGGTCTACACAATCGTCAACGCGCTGACGACGAACCTGCCTGCGGTGACGGCGGTGCAGGTGCTCGTGGACGGCAAACAGGTGGAAACGCTCGTCGGACACCTCGATCTGCGGCGTCCGCTCGCCAAGAATCTCGAATACATTCAGTAAACTCGAACAGGACCCTCGACCAATTTATGCGTTCAGACCATCGTCCGGCAGATGAGCTCCGTTCCACATCGATGACACCGAACTACCTCGTCCACGCGGAAGGATCGGTGCTCATCGAAGCCGGCCGCACCAAGGTCATCTGCACCGCGAGCGTCGAGGACCGCGTGCCTCCCTTCCTTCGCAATACCGGGAAAGGCTGGGTGACGGCCGAGTACGGCATGCTGCCGCGCGCGACGACGACGCGCACGCAGCGCGAGGCGTCTACGGGAAAGGTTGGCGGGCGGACGCAGGAGATCCAGCGGCTGATCGGACGCTCGCTGCGGTCGGTGACCAATCTGCCCGCGCTCGGCGAGCGCACGGTCTGGATCGACTGCGACGTCATCCAGGCGGACGGCGGCACACGGACGGCGTCGATCACCGGCGCGTTCGTGGCGCTGGCCCTGGCGCTCGAGAAGCTCCGCGAGCGCGGCACCCTCACCGCCATCCCGCTGCTCGACTACGTCGCCGCCATCAGCGTTGGCATCGTTGATGGCGTGGCGCTCCTGGACCTTGCCTACGACGACGACAGTCGCGCCGAAGTGGACATGAACGTCGTGAAGACGGGCGATGGCAGGTTCATCGAGGTCCAGGGAACCGCCGAAGGACAGCCGTTCGCCCGCGAGTCATTGCTTGCGCTCCTCGATCTCGCTGACCATGGCATCAAGCAGCTCGTGGAAAAGCAGCGCGCCATCGTCGGCCATCTGGTAAAGAGGTTGTTGTAAGAGAATATGAAGGGTTCGCAAGGTCCTAACCATGCCGAGCGCCACCAACGATCTTCGTCTCTCGCGCGCGATCCTGCCGACCCCCCTTGGCGACATGCTGGCCCTGTCGTCAGATGCCGGGCTGTGCGCCCTCGAGTTCAAGGGGCCAAAAGAGCGCCTCACCCGACTCGAAAGGCGGCTTGCGCGCTGGTTTCCGCCACACTCCGTCGTGGATGAGGAGACGAGCGTCGTCGCCGAGACCCGGGCCTGGCTCCAACGGTATTTCGACGGGACGAGCGCCAATGTCAACGGCCTGCCGCTCGACATGCGCGGCGCCGCGTTCGAGCGACAGGTGTGGAAGGCGCTGCTGCAGATCCCACCGGGGGAAACGACAAGCTACGGGGCTATGGCAAAGGCTCTCGGCTCCGCCGGCGCCTCCCGTGCCGTCGGCCTGGCAAACGGCGCGAACCCGGTGGCCATCATCGTGCCGTGCCATCGCGTTATCGGATCGACCGGGGCGCTGACGGGTTACGGCGGCGGGCTCGACCGGAAGACGTGGTTGCTGGATCACGAACGTCGCTGGCGGGCGGACGCGCTGTTCTAGTGCCTGATTGATGTTGCATCAGAGGCGGGCTGGAGACTCGTGGTCGCGTGCGGTTGCCTCGCCCAGGAGCGCTGAGAACGGGCCTGAAGACTCATGGCCGCGTAAGGCCTACTGTGGGTTGCAGCCGCTAGGCGGGAAGACGCGAGTTGCCCTCGACCAGGAACTTCTTTAGCGCCCGAAACGCCCGTCCCCGGTGGCTCACCGCGGCCTTCTGCTCCGCTGTCGCTTCGGCGAAAGTGCAGTTCAACGGGGGGTAATAGAAGAGGGGGTCATAACCAAACCCACTGGTCCCACGCGCGGGGAAGGTCACCTGCCCTTCGACAACGCCCCTGGTCTCGAAGAGCAGGCGGTTGCCGCGCGCAAGGGCGAGGGCGCAAACAAACCGCGCCGTGGAGCCCGCAGCGCCAAGCTCTTTCATCTCTTCTTCAATCAACTGGAATTTCCGGGGGTATGTCGTGTCGAAGCCGCCGAAACGGGCAGACTCGACGCCCGGCCGGCCGCCCAGCGCGTCGATTTCCAGCCCGGAATCCTCGGCGACGACCAGCTCGCCGGTCGCGGCTGCGTAGTAGAGCGCCTTCAGCCTCGCATTTTCCTCGAACGTCCGTCCCGTCTCCTCCGGCGCGGCGATCGCGGCCCAGGCCTCGAGCGTGGACAGATCGACGTCGAGGCCGGCCAGGAGCGCGCGTATCTCCCGCGTTTTGTTCGGGTTCGTGGTGGCGACGACGAGGCGATCAGTCAACGCGACGGGAGGCTGGGCCGCGGGCGGCGACTTGAAGGTCGCCGCCCGGGTGGCTCGGTGGGCGGGTTCGGCCGGCTGGCTGACGGCTCAAGGTAAGTTAGGCGTCCAGTCGGCAGGCGGGTGTCTCTCCGAGAAAGAAGATCGTTAGGCTGCAGCAATCTTCGACCGGCTCCGGAATGGTGCTTTCGTCGGAACCGGGTGGTCGACGCGCATGAATGCGCCGTCACGCGTCTTGAAGAGGAACTTCGAGTCCACGAGCGCACGCAGAAGAGCGTCACACGACTCGGAGTCCAATCCCCAAAGCCGTCGTGCCTGTGCGTGCGTCAGCCGAAGACCCGGCATTTCAAGAAATTCCCCTTGGACGCGCCGGAGCACTTCCTCGAATGTGCGGATGGGCTCTGACGCCATACTTGCCTCCGGTAGATTTCTTTTCTTGCGAGCCGCTGTTACCTGAGCAACGCATGTACCAGACACCGTTTTGCAAAACAGGCCGGATTCACGTTGAGTGGTGTCAGGACAACCCCATCTGCTGTTCGCATGGTGACGCCGCGTGTAGGAAAATCAATCAGACCCCGATTGGCGGCTCGAGCCCCAGCGCGTGGCGGCCTGCCCCAGAACTTGCATTCATGACTGACATGACGAACACCTCAGGCAGGAATCTGGCGATCCACCGGGCGCACATGAGTGTCTGGGACCGGAGCGGTTGGAACGGCACGCGTCAGCAGTTGACGGTCTCGCGTTGGCTCGTGGGCATCGGCGGTGGGGCACTCGCGGTCCAGGGACTGCGACAGCGGTCGTTTGCGGGATCGGTGTTGGCTGGCCTTGGAGGGAGCCTTGCCTGGTGGGCCCTGGCTGGCGAAGGCGACCTGTCAGACGCTCGCAGGTGGCTGGACAGAATCGTTGCACGCGCCGGGCGCCCGCGCGAGGACGCCGTCCATGACGCGTCCGCTGATTCATTCCCGGCGAGCGACGCACCCGCGTGGACGCCTACCGTCGGCACGGGCCTTCGCCGCGGCGTGGCCCCGTCAGGACGGCAGCCGCTGTAGAAGAAGTTGGAACTTCGTTCTCACCCCCTTTCCCCCGTCTCGGGGCCGGCACTCGACTGCAAATGCAGATATAGAATGCTGAGTAGTGGAGAGCGTTTTTCGCTTCCTCTTCAAATACCCGCCGCTGATGTTCCAGCAGGGCGATCTGTCCTGGGCCTTCTCGCGCTCGATGCTCGTCGCGGGGGCGGCTGGCGCCATGGCGGCGCTCATCGCGATCGTCACCTACCGGGGTCTGGCGGCCGCTGACCAGCCGCGGGATCGAGCTGTGCTGGTCGGCTTGCGCCTGGCCGCGCTCGCCGTCCTGCTCGTGTGCCTGTTCCGCCCGACCCTGATTCTGAAGGCTGCTGTGCCCCAGCAGAATTTCCTCGGCATCCTCGTGGACGACTCGCGCAGCATGGCGATTGCCGATCGCGACGGCCAGCCTAGAAGCGCGTTCGTCCGCCAGCAGCTGATGGGGCCTAACGCCCCGCTGCTCAACGCGTTGTCCCGAAAGTTCGTGCTCCGCTTCTTCAGCTTCTCGTCGTCCTCGAATCGTGTGGGGTCCGTCGACGACCTGAAGTTCGGGGGGACGTCTACTCGGCTCGGCCCCGCGCTGGATCGGGCGCGCGACGAGCTCGCGGGCCTGCCGCTTGCCGGCCTCGTAATGGTCACCGATGGCGCGGACACGTCGGACGCCGCGCTGGACGACACGCTGGCCGGCTTAAAGGCACGGTCGATCCCTGTCTTCCCCGTCGGCGTGGGCCGCGACCGATTCGCCAAGGACATCCAGGTCACGCGCGTCGAGACGCCCCGGTCGGTGCTCAAGGGGACGACCCTCGTAGTCGACGTCGTGGTGTCACAGACCGGATACAGCGGCCAGACCGTGCCAATTACGGTCGAAGACGACGGGCGGATCGTGAGCACGCAGGAGGTGACACTACCGGCCGACGGCGAATCAGCGACCGTCAAGGTGCGCTTCCAGGCAAGCGAGGCGGGCGCGCGCCTGTTCAGCTTCAAGATCCCGACGCAGGCAGGCGAACAGGTCACGCAGAACAACGGACGCGATACGCTCATCCAGGTCCGCGACGGGGTCGAGAAAGTCCTGTACTTCGAGGGCGAGCCGCGGCCCGAGATGAAGTTCACCAGCCGCGCGGTCGAGGACGACAAGAACCTGCAGGTCGTGACGCTGCTGCGGACCGCCGAGAACAAGTACTACCGGCAGCATGTGAGCAATCCCGACGAGGTCGTCAGCGGCTTCCCCAAGAACCGCGAGGAGCTCTTCGCGTATCGAGCGCTGATTCTTGGCAGCGTCGAAGCAGCCTCCTTCACGCCCGACCAGCTGCGGATGATCGCGGACTTCGTGAACAAGCGCGGCGGCGCGCTGCTGATGCTCGGCGGCCGCCGGTCGTTCGCCGAGGGCGGATGGGCCGGCACCCCGGTCGGCGAAGTTCTGCCGGTCACGCTGGAGGCGGCCAACCCGAAATACATATCCGAGTTGACGGTCAGGCCGACCCGTGCGGGCTCCACGTTCCCGGTCACCCAGATCGGCGCTGACGAAAAGGCATCGGCCGCGAAATGGGACACGATGCCGGCGCTCACATCGGTCAACCCCGTGCGGTTCGTCAAGCCTGGCGCGACCGTGCTGCTGAATGCCGTGGACAACCGCCGGCAGGAGCAGATCGTGCTGGCGTACCAGCGCTACGGGCGCGGCAAGGCCATCGCCATGCCGGTCCAGGATGTGTGGCTCTGGCGGATGGACGCGAAGATGGCGGTCAACGACACCACGCATCAGATGTTCTGGCGCCGCCTGATCCGCTGGCTGGTCGACGATGTGCCCGATCAGGTCAATATCACGACGTCCACCGATCGCGTCGAGCCGGGTGAATCTGTCGGGCTGACGGCCGAGGTGCTCGACGCGGCGTATGTCGAGGTCAACGACGGCCGGGTCGTTGCCTCCATCACCTCCCCCTCGGGCAAGACAACGGAGATCCCGGTTGACTGGACCGTGACGCGGGACGGTGACTACCGCGCGAGCTTCGTCCCGGAGGAGAACGGCATTTACAAGGTCAGCGTGCACGCGGCGCGCGATCAGAAAGATCTCGGGACCTCGACGATGAATATCCGCGTGTCGGCCGGTGACGCCGAGTACTTCGACGCCGCGATGCGTGCGCCGCTCTTGAAGCGCGTCGCGGAGGAGACCGGCGGCCGCTTCTTCACGGCTGAGAACGCGGCCACATTGCCCGACGCGATCAGCTACAGCGGCCGCGGCGTGACGGTCGTTGAAGAAAAAGAGCTGTGGGACATGCCCGCACTGTTCATCGTGCTCATCGGGCTTGTCGCCGCCGAATGGGGATACCGCCGCGCGAGGGGGCTCGCATGACCCTTCGTGCCTTCGTGCCTTCGTCGCTACGTGCCTTCGAGCTTTCGTGGCTCGCTGCTGCTCTCGTCGCAGTCACGCCCGCGCGGGCCTTCGCCCAGCAGACGCACCTTCTCGTCATCACCGGCGTCCCCGGCGACGAAGAACACGCCAAGAAATTCCAGCAGTGGGCGACGACGTTCATCGAGGCCGCCAAAAAGAAAGAGGGCGTCCCGGAGGCGAACATCACGTTCCTGTCCGATCGCGGCGCGACGCGCCCGTCGGTCGAGAAG
>DASZFS010000445.1:0-9827 GCA_035939575.1 Vicinamibacterales bacterium
CGCGTCTCCAGAAACCGCTCGAAGGGGATGCCCGACGCGCGTGAGATCAGGACTCCCATCACCATGGACGACGTGTTGTACAGGAAGCGCTCGCCCGGGTTGGTGATGAGCGGGAGCGCACCCAGTCGCTTCATGAAGTCATCTCCGGTCTGAGCCGGCCCTGTTTGGACGGCGGCAAACGCCTTGGCGATTGGTGCGTCCTGCGGAATGCCGGCATAACCGGTCTGGCCAATGCCGATTCGGTAGGTGAGCAGGTCGCGAACGGTGATCGGTCGTGGTGAGTCGCGAACGTCAGTGAGTGGGCCCGTAGGGTCCTTCAGCACTTTGCGGTTCGCCAATTCGGGAAGCAGTCGATCAACTGGCTCGTCAAGCCTCAGTTTGCCTTCTTCCACGAGCATCATCGTGGCCACGGCGGTAATGGGCTTCGTCATTGAGGCGAGCGCAAATATCGTGTTGCGCGTCATCGGCGTACGAGCCTCTTTGTCCTGGAAGCCGCGGGCGGAGACGTAGGCGATTGTGCCGTGGCGGTAGACGAGAGCCACCACGCCCGCGAGTGCGCCGTTGGCGATGTACTTGTCCATCACTGCGGTGACACGCTCGAGCCGCTGCGGTGACATACCGGACGAGTGTGAGGGGGTGCTGGATCCCTGGCTGACAGCCGAACCAGCAACGGCCAGCGCCAACCCGATCGCGAAGATGCCAACCGCCGTGATACGCATGGCGAACACTCCTCTCGTCGAAACGAACTGTGCGGTTTCTTGTGCCGAACACCTACCGACTTCACATACTTAGAGCGATCGCCGGAGGCGATTTGACCATCCTTGTCGCCCTTGATCTTGGGCGGGGATGCGTTTCGAACCCATGGGTCTCCTTCGCAGGTGAGCCTAAGAGGAGATCGCTTACCCGAAGGCGAAAGTATACGCCCATCTCGGGATCCAATCGGCGAGTCCGGAGTGCCCTTGGACCTCCCTTGTCACGCTTCGCGGCATTGTCTTGGAGTGAGCGATGAGGCTCTCAAGAGCGAGCCGTGAGCCGGATTTCGTGAGTTGGAACCAGCTCGACAGGTGCCTCAGACTACTGGACCAACTTCGGGCCGCCTAGCCCGATCTCGGTGACCAGCGTCAGCGCGCGAATTCCACCGTTCTCTTTGCGAATCCCGCTAGCTCCTGGGCGTGATGTGCTCCGTTTCCCAGGCCGCGTTCGTGTCGTGGTGGAAGCGGTTCACCAAGATCGATCATCACCCGAGCCGTCGATGAACTCGACGTAGAAGACATCAACAGACCTGGCCCATTTGATTAGAGACCGTCCGGGCGATGAGCGCCACCCGGACGGCCGTGAATCGAAGATCTGCTTCTGGGAACTCCGCCTCGCTCGTTCAGTTGAGCCTGGCGGCGACGCCGCATACGATGACCGGGCCGGCACTGCCGAACGGCGCCCCGTTCGGTCCGGTGATGTACCCGTCTCTCGCCAGTTTCAAAATGCGGAACTCTTCGGTCAGGAGACCGCGATAGCCCTTTTCGATGGCGTCTTCGGTCCACTCATAGAGGTTGGCGTCCCAGACCGGGCTGTAGTCGGTGGCCGTGGTTGGCGTGCCACCGAACGTGTTGTTCGGCCGATGCCCGTCCAAGAGCGCGGCGGACAGACCCTGACGCTGCGGATTCGCGCAGCCGCCTTCCGACGCACCGTTCGTCGCGATGAAGATCCGCTCGACGGCGCTTCGAGCGATGTCGTCGATCCCGACCTCGAGTCGGCGCATGCGCGGAGCGAACGTGTTCCCTTCGATCGCCGCGACCGTCGGATCGCTCGCTTCGGTCGAGATGTACAGCATCGGCTTGCCAAAGCTGAAGCCATTGATCAGGGAAAGCGTGACCGTCCGATTCACCGCGTCAATGGCGATGACCTGATCGTGCACGAGCGCATAGTTCGGGTTGCCGATGGGGAAGTTGATCGCCGAATCCTCGACTGCAGCGGCGATGACGGGAGCGTCGTACACGATGCCGTCGACGAGGACCAGCGGGCTGTAGTTCGCATCGCCGACCGAGCCCGGCCTGGCCTCGCGGGGCGGGAACGCTCGATCCTCGGAGCCGGCCACGACCAGCCGGTCCGGGCTGAAGTCGACGACGCCCGACTCAAAGAGAAATGTCCCGTCGGCGCGACGCGAGGCGGGGCGTGCAGCATCGCCAGCGTTATGCAGTTTCCTGGAGAAGTTCACACCCAGGCGGTCGGCCTCCGCTTGGTCGCCTGCATCGAGGATGATGTACCAGGCGGGCTTCTCACCAGACGCCGTCTTCACGGCGCCCTTGAACAGCGGCAGCGTGATCGTTCCTCTGGGGGTGCCGCTGGGGACGTTCACTCCCGTCAGCTTTTCGATCGGCAGGTCGAACTTCCCTGAGCGCAGCAGCTGGACCGGTCCGGCCAGCTCCGGGTCGGTGAGGGAGTCTGGTGGCGGAAACTGCGAAATGTCGACTTTCGTTCCGATCGAGGCCAAGGGTGGGATCACGTTGCACCCTGGACCAGGTCCGTTTGCGGCCGGCCCGGGACCATTCCCCGCCCGCGCTGGCCTCTCGTCTTCTTGTTCGTTTCTGTCTGCTGCAAATGCTCCAGCCCACAGGAGTGTGACCACCGCCGTTGCGGCAATCATTGCTGCGCTTGCCTGCTTCGATACTCTGCTCATCCACGCCCTCCATGTTGATGTGCGTCATTGCGCACCTTCCGTCCGCCTGATTGCGGAACTGCCCGACCGAATTGAGATGTCCCAACGGGTTCTTTCTGCCGCTACGTTGCAGAAGCAGCACAGTCGTACTCAGCACGCACAGCGCTCTTCATCGTTAGCGGTTCCGTGATGTCGGTTTCTTTTACACGCGGCTATCGCATATCCCGCTGAGGATCACCACTGGCAGCGCCAGCGCCGACGATGCGGCGCCTCGCGCGTTCCTGCAGGAAGCTGGTGATTCGAAGGTTTGCCATCTTCCATTCGGGAGCGACATGCTCGCCAAGCGCCAGCACCTCGACACCCGACAGGCGCGAGCGCGCTGACGCCGCCGCCGTAGACCTATATGTCCGCGCTGTTCGGGAATATTCCTGCTGGATATTTGGGAGGGTCGGTCAACAGCGAGCTTCTGCAGCGGATTGTACTGAACGGTTGCGACCGGTTTCGGTCCGAAGAAGAAATAATGACGGACCATCGGCCAGACACCCGCAGGCGGTGAGCGCGCGAATGAAAAAGATGAGCTAAGTGCTTTCGAAAGAGTGGTGAGCCGGGCCGCCTTCGCTTCGTTCCATCCGTTGAAGCTTCGGCGCCGGCGAGACCGAACCGAAGCTCGCGCGAGGAAAGGCCGCGCGAGCGAAGGCTGGTGAGCCGGGTGGGAATCGAACCCACAACCCGCAGATTAAGAGTCTTTCTCGATCGCGAAAACGTTCGAAATCCGAATGACGTTGCAGGCCTGGTGTGCAGAACACGGCATTTCGAAGCGAATCAACGCAACCCAGACGCAACCTCAGCATTGTCACCAAGGCGGTCGCCGACTTGCGCGGAAACGGCCGGGGAGTAGCCGCCGGACGCGTCTGTCATGACAATGTCTGGCAAGCCTGCTATCATAGCGTTGAGGAACAGGCATGCCGACGGTGACACGTACCGAGAAACTCGACCTGCGGCTCACGCCATCGGCGAAGCGCGTTCTCCAATCGGCGGCGTCCGCGGCACAACGATCCGTCAGCGAGTTCGTCCTGGAGAGCGCCCTTGCGCGCGCCGAGGAGACGCTGCCGGACCGCCAGCGCTTCGGCCTGGATGCCGAGCGTTGGGCAGCATTCCAGGCTGCGCTCGATGCACCGGCGCGTCCAAACCCTCGCCTGAAGATGCTTCTGCAGAAGCCGAGTGTGTTCGAGCGTCGCCGTAAGTGAACGACCGGCCGCGGATTGAAAAGCTGCGGCGCGATCATCCCGTCGATTTGTTTAATTGTGGGCAGGAGGCGCTGAATCGCTTCCTCGTCCGCTACGCGTTGCAGAACCAGCAAGCCGAGGCGTCACAAACCTACGTAGCGGTGACGGGCGACGAGGTCGTCGGGTTCTACACGCTTGTCGTGGCTCAGGTCGAGTACGATGACGCGCCACAACGGCTCGGCAAAGGACTCGCCAGGCATCCGATTCCGTTGATGCTGCTCGCGCGTCTGGCCGTGGCCCCGAGCTGGCAGGGCAAGGGGCTCGGTTCGGGCCTGCTCAAAGACGCCATGCTGCGAACGCTCCAAGCTGCCGGCATTGCTGGCATACGGGCGATAGCGGTGCATGCCAAAGATGACGACGCGCGAGGTTTCTACGAGCGGTTTGGATTTGTGCCGGCTCCAACCGACCCGTACCACCTGTTCGTCTTGATCAAGGACATTCGCGCGATCCTCAAGTAGGGGCGCCGTTGAAGACGAAGTGTCGCAGCGCACGCCAACCTGCGCGCGGGCAATGTACGCCACCCCGAGCACCGACATCGGCTGGGGCTTACCGACTCCAACCTGAGTTGAACGTGAGTCGAGAGCATATTGCGGCTGTGCGTCGGAGCCTTCGATGACCTCGACCGTCACGGCGGTGTTTCGGACCCAGGATTCCCGGCGACGCTTCGAGCACCGCGAGATGTTCGCTTCCTTGAATCGAATCGGGTCGCCACCCGGTCCAGACATGGGACAGCCACACCCAGAGCCACCGGTCCGCTGTCGCGAGCCGCGACCGCCGCGGCCACGTTCGCTGCAGCACCTGCAGTGTGTGGTGCAACGCGAGCACCTCGAGCTGAAGTGCGGCCCGCGAACGCGCACGCCGTCGTAGGGTCAGAGCCACTGATCGAAGAGGCCATGCGGGAAGCGCGGGTGGCGGAAAAGAACGATCCGCTGTCGCCCAGCGCCCACTTCGACCTAGCTGATCTGAGATCGGCGCGGCGCGTTCCAATGTGCGCTGGTGTTTGCAGGGCTCAGCGACCAGGACCGCACCGTCGAGCAATTGCAACGGCTGGCTGGCGTGGGTCCCGTCCGGATGGGTTTTACCCTGAACAGTCCGGAATTCGCATTCGTGCGAGGAGACTCACGCGTGAAGGCTCTGCGCAAACAGGTTGGGCTGCCAGAATAGGGCACGCGCCTCGGCCCGTCCGAAATCCTGCCGTGTCAGCGCGCCATCGCCGGAGCTGGCGTCCCATCGGACCACGTCCCAACCCAGACCATGAGGATGGTGAACCGTTCTTCAGGGTCATCCGCCGCGATGACGGGCGAGCCAGGCAGATTACCTCCCCAGCTCTTCGCCGCGTGGCCGGGAACAAAAAACATCAGATGCGGATGCCAGCTCTTGCCCTCGTCGCTCAAGTACTGCTGCTTCGACAGCATGTAGCACATCGCTCCAGACTCGAGCGCGGGCAGCTTCCCCTGGTCCAGCGCCGATGCGGTAGCCTGCACGATTGCCGCCTTCGACGCTCCTGCGAGCACCAGTGTGGTCTTCATCAGGAAGATGGGCACAACGGTCTTTGCGGCCTGCGGATTGAAGCAAATCGGGCCGCGAATGCTTGGGTTCCAGAAGCCCGGATCATCGGTTGCGGCGCCCCATGATCGTTCCACGATGCACAGAAAGCCATTGCTGCCTTTCACCGCGGTCGTATATCCCTCGCGTCCCAACACCATCACTTCGGCTTCGCCCGAGATCGATGCGGGAGCCGCCGTGCGGGCCAGCGCAATTTCAGATTGCTGGTCCGGCATCAGGTATTTTTCGAGGGGAGCCATGGCGGGATAGGGGGTGGTCACGGCAGCCTGCGAAGCAAGTACGAACGGGAGAAGCATGATCATCATAAAGACTCGTCGAATGGCACCGACTCAAATCGACACCTCTGCAATGGCTGTCTTGAAGAGGCGGGCTGGCCGGGCCGGTGCACAAGAAAACAGGCGTGATCTTCACCCGGACGTCAACATCCGCATGCGGGACGGCGTGAATCTCATGGCCAACATCTTCCGCCGCGGGTCGAGCGGCCATGTCCGGGTCATGTCCGTACGCCGTACGGCAAGGACGCAAGTAGCGGCATTCAAAGCGGTTTGACCCAACGACCGCTCTCGTCTGTATCGGGCCATGCGGTGGGCGCATCTGGTGGGCGCCGTTCGAGTTCACCCGCATATCGCGTTGGGAAAAGCTTGGAAGAGGAGGAGCTGAAATGAGCAAGTGAACGCGCCCATCACCTACGTCAGTCGGCAGCTCGGGCACAAGGACGCCTCGCGAGCGGAGGTTGGTGAGCCGGGTGGGAATCGAACCCACAACCCGCAGATTAGGAGTCGGTTCGCGCTCGCGAAAACCTTCGAAATCGGAATGATTTTGCAGGCATGGTTCGCAGAACGTGGCAGTTCGAAGCGAATCGACGCACCCCGGGCGCAACCAGAACCGGCTCATCCTGACGCCCAACCTGAGCGTGGACAAGGGACGTCGCGTCGAGCGAGACATTCGCGTTTGAACAAGTATGCACGCGACCCCAACTGCTCCCCGGCGACCACTGCTGTGCAAGCGGTGTGGCCGGTCGCACGTCGTCCTCGCGGCCACCGAGACGACCAACGCGCAGATGCTACGGTTCAAGTGCGCGCAGGCGGATGGCGTCTTCTAGTGGCCGAGGTCGCTTAGCGGAGGGGCTGCGCCGTGTAGATCACCCCTTGCTGATCTGAGAACAAGGCGAAGTGGCAGGCATCGATCGTGTCCTTGACAGAGAAGCTGTACGTGGTCCCGTCCGTCGTCAGCTGCGCGCGAAAACCCTCGGGCTCGGCGCCGACGGCTAAATCAGATATTTGGCCGTATCGTTTGTTCTGACCCTGAAAGCGGGCCTGCGCCGAATTCACCGCACGCGCGAACTGTACCGCCGCTCGGCCACGTTGAGCGTCCGTTGGGCATCCGGCCGGTTGGGAGCCAGTTGACACACCGACGAGGCCGACAAAGCCGAAGGCCAGGGCATACTTCACCACGTGATCCTCCTCTATCTCCGACGCTCATCGTTGCGAGTTGGCCGTGTGGCCCGTCACCGGCCGCCACCGCAGCGTGGACAGGTCTTTGCAGCAGGGGTCATACCCACGGGAAACGCCGGGGTCGTGCTCTGACAGCCAGAGCACACTTCGCGCGGTGCTCTGTCAGCGTGGCGAGAGCGTCCAGGTGAAGCCCGAGGTCGAGCACGTATCCACACTAAAGTTGGGCATCCCCTCCCGGTCCAGCGTCGCCGTCCCGTCGAAGGTCCCTTCGAACTGTCCTCTGTTGTCGGAATTCCCTCCGACGACGCCCTTGAATATCACGCCGTTAAAGAACGGGGCACCGCCCACAAGTGGATATGACTGCGTGCCCAAAATAGATCCTGCAAGCTGGTTGCGTGTCCGCCCAAATCCCAACAGAGAAGAAGGCTGATCCGGCAACGACGAATCTGGAGCGAATTGCAACGCGTCGCTCCTGACGGTCAACGTCCCGGCAAATGTGAAGTGCGAGATGGTCCAGCCGGCTCCCCAGAAAGTCCCGTAGCCGGTGTGAATACTGTGTGTCAAACAATAACTCGGCGCCTGAATTGCGAGCGTGTAACGCGAACTGCCATCCTCAGGAAACACCGTCGTGAACGCTTGTGCCGATGAATATGGCCCGGTCACGTTCTTTGCCGTGTCGCTCGCCTGCGCGCGCCAGTAATAGGTCGTCCCGGACGTCAGGTCGGTGGTCGGCGTGAAAGAGGTCTGCATGGCGGCCTCCGGTACGGTCTGGGTGGCCACCACGATGTTGAATGCGGCGTCCGTCGCGACGTCGAAGCGATACGTGATGCTTGGCGGCGGACCAGTCCGCGTCGCGTTCGCGACGGTGAAGGTTGGCCGCCTGTGCGGGAAGGTGTCCGCCAGAGGCTGCACGGGCACCGGCGCCTGTATCACGAGTAGAGGACCGATGGTAAAGCTCGCCTGGGATGAGTACAGGCCCGGGCTATTGCCGGCTGCCGTCTTCACGCGCCAGTAGTACGTGGTCGCCGGACTGAGATGGTCAAGTGTGAGAGTGACCTGGCCGGTCGCGCCCGTGGGCATAGTCTGTGTCGTGACGAGGGTCGTGAAGGCCGCGTCGGCTGCCACCTCAACCGTGCTCGTCGGTGTCGCGCCGCCGGTCGCCACGCCGGTCATGACCACCAGGGTCACCGGTTGGCTGTAGTAGGAGAAGCTGCTGGCGCTCGAGGGCGAGGCGGGTTTGGCGGCAACGATACTAACGCCCGGTGTGGTCGGCGAACTGCACGCGGCGGCTGCCATCGACATCGAGAGCACGAACATGGTCAGAACGGAGCGAGGTTGACTTCCCATGTCAGCGACAGTCACTCGAGCAAAAGCGAGACCATTGCCAACACCGACGGGGACGGGGTCGACGATGATGTGGTGTGGTCGCTGAGCCGCAGCCACCGTGGTGAAATGTCTACAACCGCCGTCGCCGTCGCGCCGGGGACAGGTCATCGCCGTCTAGTTCAGCATCCACCGAATATCCTCAACGGCGAACGCCGTCCGATTCGCGACCTTGACCGCGAACCGTTTGATGAACGAGCGCGGCGTCGAGCTCTCTTCGAGCAGCGAGAGGGTTTGCGGCCTTAAGCTCGCATCTGATGTCAACGCCACGCGAGTCTTCGCTCCGAGCCGCCTCTCCGCGAACCGCCCGCCCGGCCGCCACAGGCTTCAGCAGGTAATCATCATTCACAACTTGTTCGCTTGCGAACCAGAGCACGTCCAAGCGCGCGTTGGTCGCGGGAATGGACCTGGTGTTGAACTGGACGTCCACGCTCCCGAACGGGCGATGACGGAATCCCGCGGCCACAACGTATTCTTGACTAGACTTATGACTAGTCATATAGTCCACAAGCAGAAAGGATCAGACTTGGCTACGTGGAAGGTGCACGACGCGAAAGCTCGGTTCAGCGAGTTCCTGGACACGACGATCAAGAAGGGGCCTCAGGTAGTGACGCGTCGCGGCGAAGAGGCTGCGGTTCTCGTCCCGATCGAAGAATGGCGTCGGCTCCAGAGAGCAGCACGACCCGGCCTGAAGGCATTACTTCTAGGTCCAGGCCCATGTTTTGATGGCCTCCGTCCCGCTCGGCGCACTCTTCGTCGACGGGCGCCCGTGCGGCTGAAGTGAACAAATACCTGCTCGACACGAATGTCGTTTCCGAATTGCGGAAACGCAAACCCCACGGTGCTGTTGTCTCCTGGGTTCGAAGCTTGGGGGACGATCAATTGTTCCTTTCTGCCATCACAATGGGCGAGCTGCAGAGCGGCGTCGAGCTGACCCGACAGCAGGATCCCGAGAAAGCTGCGGAGATTGAGATCTGGGTGGATCAACTCTCGGACTCCTATCAGGTCCTGCCAATGGACACGCACTGCTTGCGAGAGTGGGGTCGGCTCATGCGCGGAACCTCGGACCAGCTCATCGAGGATGCCATGATCGCCGCCACGGCCCGTGTGCACGACTTCATCGTCGCCACGCGAAACGTGCATGATTTCACGCACTTCGACGTCCGGGTGTTCAACCCATTCAAGGCGCGCCAGTAGCCATGCCGACCCGCTGAGTTGCCCCGCGCGTTGCGAAAGATGCCGAGTACTGGCGATCGCAACGACCGCAGCACCGGTTATCCAGCCAAGGATGCATAAGGCCGGGATGAGGGCCTGAGACCAAGGCCAACTCGCTCGTGCCGACGGGCCCTCATATTGGCAAGCCCCATTCCAGCTCGGTTCGGAACGATGCTGCCGATTCCGGGGCCGTTGTCCTCGACCTCAATCTTCATCAGCGCTCCGGCGGCGGAACGCCCTGATTGTGAGCACTCCTGGGGTCAGCGAGCT